>JAFQVS010000092.1 GCA_017407905.1 Bacteroidaceae bacterium
CTTTTGCCTTTAGCTCGGTTGCCTTTCACATCCCATAGGTCTTTATGGATGCTCTGCTTGCAACTGAATTGAGCCACAGAACCGTTGATTGTTACTCGTCCCATAATGGGAACAATACCGTTCTTCTCTTTGCTTCCGTTCACGTAGAACTGCACCTTAAATGTACTTCGCATAATCTAATCTTTTTTTTGGTTACAAAAAAAGTTATCAGCGAGTTATACATTGATATGCAAACTAACGCAGAACGATGAAACGTGACGACACAAATAAAAACTTTACTTAGTTATCAGGTAATGACTTGGCAACCTTTCTATTTCATTACCTTGCGTTTCTTTGCTAAATTGCCATCGTTACTATTTCTGAGGTTTTCTGTTTAATGCGTTATGGCTCAGTTCAAAACGCAGAAATTCACCTTTTTTGCTCCGAGAACCGTTTTTTTATAGAAAAGGCAAGCTACCGAATACCTCCAGAGTAAATTTCAACGCCTAAGCCATTGTCCGCTCCTTGCGGTATCTATAAATAATATGTTGGGGGCATACAATGCTCATCGCCAAGGGCAGAGAAAAGCGCTTTTTACCGACTATTTACATAAACGGAGTGAGCATATAGCCCAACCATCCGCAGAAGCGGTTCAGCAGCGGGCGCGACTTCCAATATTCGCGCGTCAGCCTGAAAGCCTCCTTTTTATCGCGGCGATAGTGGGTGAGCAGCTCCTCGGTGTCGTCCTTATCGAAAATAAAGAGATTGCACTCGTAGTCGTAACAGAGGCTGCGACTATTGAGATTCGTTGAACCCACCGTGCAGAATCGACCATCGACGCTCATCACTTTTGCGTGGTTGAATCCGCCGTCGTACAGATATACAACGGCGCCTTTTTTCATCAATTTATAGGCGGTGTATAAAGCAACGTCGGGAGTAAAGGGAATATCCGATTTTGACGATAGCATAATCTCGACGTGCACACCATTCTTCAGCGCGTCTCGCATAGCGCCGCGCACGATGTACGTTGGTATAAAATAGGGATTTATGATGTGCACGCTGTCTTTGGCCGCATAGATGGCATTGGCATAGACGCGGCGCATATTCTCGGCGTTGCGCGTGGGCCAACGGTCAACCACTGCGATACGTGCATCGTCGCTTTTGGGAGCCGCGGGGTAATACTCGTTTCCACCCACATTCTGCCCCGTCTCGCGGTTCCACATTGCAAGGAAAATATTCTGCAAATGAGCAACTGCCTCGCCCTCGACACGTGAGTGAATATCGCGCCATTTTCCCACGCCCTCAAGGCCATTGACATAATAATCGGCCACGTTGATGCCTCCCGTGTAGCCTATCGTGCCATCAATGACAACTATCTTACGATGGTCGCGATGATAGGCGTGGTTAATCCACGGAAAAGTTATCGGGTCGAATTTCACAATCTCTATCCCCTTTTCGCGAATCTTCCGCAGATGCTCTTTTTTCAGCGGGCGGTTGTTCGACATATTACCAAAGGCATCGAACATTGCGCGCACCTCTACTCCGCGCGCGGCAGCTTGGGCAAGCGCCTCGATGACAACGGCGTTTATCGAATCGTTGCGAAAATTAAAATATTCGAGATGAATGTGGTGCCGAGCCATTGAAATATCTTCGAGCAGATGTTCGAATTTCACTACTCCACCATTTAGAATATCTACCTTATTGCTATCGGTTACTGCAATATTCTTCTCAGCAAGATATTTCATAAGTGCAACATCCGAGCTGCGATAATTATCACGGTCGAGCGCCACAAAGCGCGACTTACACGATACTATAAGCGGTAATAAAAGTAGTAAATATATTATTCGGTTCATATTGCCCTGCCTGTAATCACTATTTTTTGGTATTTTTTACTTCGAGACGCGAAGATACAAAAAAACTGCCATCCTATAAAAAGTATGGCAGTTTTTTAACCTTATGTAACGTATGTTATTTTGCAGGCGACATTACAATCTCGACAAAATTGCCGCTGCCGACAACAGTCTTTAGCACAGCCAATATATTCTCGGCGTTTATCTGTGCTACGGCCTCTTCGTACTCTTTATCGAAGTTTCTTTTATCATCATTCCAAGATTTTAGGGCACCCATCCAATAATTATTGTTAATGCGCTGCTCGGGGATGTTCTTTTTAAGATTCTCGACTACCTTAGCGAGCTTATCGGCGGGGATACCCTCTTTTACAAGGTTCAGCACAGCATCGTGAGCCATCTTCGAAAGTGTCTCGGCCTGCTCGGGATTGGTCTCGAATACTACCTGAATACCGGCATACTCCTTAGGCTCGTCGGCTGCAATTGTGCTTACGCTTGCGCCGTATGTGCCACCCTCGCTCTCGCGCAGAGTCTCGGTGAAAATCATATCAAGAACCTGCTTGGCTGCATCTAGCATCACTTGGGTCTTTACGCTGTAAGGCGTATCAACCGAGTAGAATTGGAACACTGTGCTCTTGGGGGTCTCCATTGCAACCTCGGGGTGCTCAATTACCTCACCTTTTACAAAGTCTTCGCCACGGTCGTTCCATTTTGTTGCCTTGCCACCTTTGGCAATCGAGCCGATATATTTCTCGATGAGGGGCTTTGCAGTCTCGACGTCGATATTTCCGACAATGTAGAGTGTCGCACCGTTTACGCCATCGAACAGACGACGATAAACAGCCTCGACGGTGGCAATATTAGCCTTCTCCAATGTCTCGCTGCTGATAATCTGGCGACGGGGGTTGCCGTTAAAGAGTGTGTTCATAAGAATCCGCTGGAATTTGAAAGCGGGCTGTCCCTCGAGGTTGGGGAGCATTGCCTTAATCTGTGTAATTCCAAGCTGATACTCCTCGTTGTCGAAGCGGGGAGCCATATAGTTCAGATAGACCATCTGAAGGGCTGTCTCAAAATCTTTGGGGGTAGATTCGGCGCTTACACCGTGGCGCAGTGAGCCTATGTAAGGTGTGCAGCGGATGTTCTTTCCTGCGAGCATCTTGCGCAGCTGCGTGCCCGAGAATGTCGAAATTCCGCTGTTCGAGTTGAAGAGGCCCCATATATTATCATCGAACGATGCAAGCTCCTCGGTCTCGATGAGCGAGCGTCCACCATTCTCGACAAGGTCAATTTTTATCTGGTCTTTCTTGTGCTCGGTCTTTAGAAGTACCACTTTTACGCCGTTAGAAAGCTGCCAAGTAACTGAGCCGTGAATGCCCTCTTTCATCTTCTTCGATTTTGCGCCGGTGAGCTTGCTCTCGTCCAAGAGAGGCTCGTTGCTGCTCTCCTCGACATTTGCTGCAATCTCGGCTGTCTTAACAGCTGCCAGCACTGCTGTCAACTGCTCGGCTGTGGGCTGAACAAGCCCCTCGCGCTCGGGCGCCTTTGAGATAATTACGCAGTTTTTCTCGGGGATAATCTGCGATAACACCTGCTGAAGCACGGGGCCCGAGATTTGTGTCATCACAACCTTTGCAAGCTCGTGCTCGGTCTTAGGCTCAAGGAACGACTCGCCACTGAAGAAATTATTGAGGATGGGGTTAACAAGCTCGGCATTTTTGCGGCTCTCGGCAGCCGAGACGCTTTTCTCCAAGCGGCTGAGGATTCTCTCCTTTGCACGCTCAAGCTCGCCGTCGCTGAATCCATAACGCTTCATCTTCTCAATCTCGGTCAAATAGGCGTTGAATGCCGACAGAGCCTCGCCATCTTTAAAAGAGACTGTACCCTGCACGGCGTCGCTCGACTCGCAAAGGCCGCCGATGTAGAATTGTGCGCCGAGGAAGGGTGCATCGCTCTTCGAAGTAATATCGTTGAAGCGCTCTCTCATTACCGTGGCGATGAGCGACTTAACAATGTCGTTCACAAAGGCTGCGTCGGTGTTGCGATACTCGCGAGGCAGCGGTGCAATGCGCCACAGAATCTCTATTGAGGAGTTTGTTGCCTCGGGGTCGGTAAGCACAGCAACCATCGGCTGCTCGTTCTCGGGAATTACGATGAGAGGCTTCACTGTGGGCTGCGCGGGTGCAGGAATCTCGCCGAAGATGCTCTTAATCTTAGCCTCAATCTGCTCGGGGTCGATGTCGCCCACAACAACCACTGCCTGCATATCGGGATTATACCACGTGCGGTAGAAGTTTGTCAGGCTCTCGTATTTAAAAGTTTTTAGTTGCTCCTCGCCACCGATGAGTGTACGACGAGCCATCTGAGTGTCGCCAAAATAGTAAGGGAGCGACTTTTCGAGCATACGCCAATCGGCTGTGCGACGGCTGCGACGCTCTTCGAGAATAACGCCACGCTCGGCATCAATCTCCTCTGGTGCGCAGGTAACGTAGTGCGAATAGTCGCGCAGAATCATAAGACAAGAGTCGATAATTCCCTCGCGCACGATGGGGATATTATTGAGCATATAGCTTGTCTGCTCGAATCCTGTCGATGCGTTGATGTTGCGTCCAAACTCGGCACCGATACTTTGAAGATACTCAAGAATACCCTTTCCGGGGAAATTCTTTGTACCATTAAAACACATATGCTCAAGGAAGTGAGCAAGACCATCTTGGTCGTCGGTCTCTTGGAATGCACCTACATTTGTTGCAAGATAAAACTCGGCACGCTGCGCAGGCTGAGCATTCTTGCGAATGTAATAAGTAAGTCCATTTTCGAGTTTACCCACTTTCACAGCAGGGTCATTCGGCAGTTGTGTCTGTCCGAATGTTACGAGTGCGACAAGAAGCATCGCACAAGAAAAGAAAAACCTTTTCATAATTTGATAATTATTTAAAAATTTATTGATAGAAAATATCATAATAACTTTTTTCTGTTTTACTTTTTATGAACCGACAAAAAAACTGCGGCTCATAAAAAGATGGGAAATATTACCTTATTTTATATATAAGGCCGGCAAATTTACTACTTTCGTCTGTAAAACAGAAAATTTTCTAAAAAATTAACAAAAAAGAGACAACTATTCTTTGATTGAGCGAATAGTTGCCTCTTTTAATAAATACAAACAAGATTCTTATTTATAAAGGTAGCGCTTTATGCTGCCTTTGGGTGTTTTTGCAAAAGCCTCGTCGCGCTGCTCAAAATATGCAATTTGCGAATAGGACGGAATCATTTTGTTAAGTGTGTCCAGATTCTTGTTCATAACACTCGAATAGGTCTCGGCCGAGATACCATCGGCAGCCAGAAGTTCGGCGTTGGGCACGACGAGGGCCACAAATTTCTCGCCCCTCTGCACAACCACCGACTCGGCAACGTAGGGCAAAGTGTTCAATTTTACCTCAATCTCCTCGGGATAAACATTCTGTCCGTTGCTCGAAAGAAGCATACTCTTGCATCGTCCCACAAGGAACAGCGTGCTGTCATTATCAATCGTGCCGAGGTCGCCCGTGCGGAACCATCCATCTTTGTCGAATACCTCGGCATCGGCCTCGGGATTTTTATAGTATCCAAGAAAGACATTATCGCCCTTTACCCACACCTCGCCGACGGTATTCAGAGGGTCGGCCGAGTCGATACGCGTCTGCATACGCTCGACAATCTCGCCGCACGATTTTAGTTTATAGTGTCCCAAATGTCCGAGCGAAATTACAGGGCCGCACTCGGTCATTCCGTAGCCCGTAACAAAGGGCATCTGCAATTTTGTGATTAGCAACTCCTCGACGTCCGAGGGGATTGCCGCACCACCCGTTACAATTACCTCGCAGTTTCCGCCCATATACGAGAGGAGTATCGTGCGCAGTGCCATACAAAATTCGGGATTATGCTTGTAGTCGGCCAGACGAGCCTCGCCGCTCTTGCTGTGCACAAATTCGCCGATGGCAAACTCGGCAAGTTTTGATAGGACAAGCGGTACCATCATTGCCACTCGGGGACGCACAAGCTGCATTGCATCCTTGAGGATAGAGGGCGCAGGAGGCATTCCAAAGACCGTCAGATGCATTCCCGAACACATACAAATGAGCATATCGGCCAACAATCCGAAAATATGAGCAAAAGGCAGCACACTCAAATAAGTCTCGCCGCGACGATAAGGAAAATGGTCGCCAAAAGTCTGCACGTTACTGCTTATGTTACGCACCGACAGCATAACTCCTTTGGGGTTGCCCGTTGAGCCCGAGGTGTAATTCAAGCAGCAAAGCTCGTCCATCGAGGGGGTTGCATAGTGCACCGCATCGCAGCCGAAGCCGTCGGGGTGAGCCGCAGCAAAAATCTCCTCGCGGCGGGCATAAATATCGGCAAAATCACCGCGCGAGGCAAGCAGCTCGAAACTTTTCATATCAAACACGGCAATAACCTGTGGCATTGTTTCAAAATCCATCCCCTCGAAAATAGCCTTCTCGGTAAAGAGAATCCTACTATCCGAGTGGTGAACAAATTTCTGCGCATCGGCCGCAGTGAATCCGTTGAACAGCTGACAAGCGACGTATCCGCCCGAGGTTGCCGCCATAAAGACAATGGCCCAATGAGCGCTGCTGCGGGCGTTGAGCGAGATTTTATCGCTGGGCGCAAGGCCGGCCTCGCGCCACACAAGGTGCATTGTCTCAATCTCTTTTGCAACGTCTCGGTATGTGTATGTTTCACCGCGATAATCGCCTACCGCAGGATTTTCCCAACAACTTTTTACTGTCTCTTCAAATCTTTTTATAAAGCTCTGCATACTATTTTATTTATTGACGACTGTGTGCCGACATTTTTAACGCTGCAAAAGTATATAAAAGATTTTTTACAATTGCACAAATAATGCCTCTCTGTGCAATTTTTACATAAAATTCACTATTCCGAGGCTGTTATTTACTATTTTTGTTCATTTTATCACACCAAGCTGTACATTATGTACAAAAACAATCACTCTACCCCATTACAACTCTATAATATGTGCCGCAAATAGTATCATTATTTTGCACAAAGAGCACACGATTTTCCGACACTATTTTTATTGCTACTTTTTGTTTGCATCATCTGCTTCTCTATGCTATTTTTGCATAGCCTATAAGAGAGTAATAACAATTGAGAGGAGTATTTTGTTTATCGACAGATGTAAATTTAATATTTTTTAACAAATAAGAGTTTAAGGATTATTTCTATTGCTATGGAGAGTAATTACATAATTTTCGTGCTATTTTATGTTAATAATAATTGCATAAACTGAATTATTTTTAATTATAGAATTAAATAGATTATACATTTGTTATCTTTGCACTAACGTTATCTTTGCATAACGTGCGAAAATAGGATGCGGCTCGGCATAAAATAAAAGTTTATTTTCTTTTCTGCACTCGCCTTTCACTATCTTTGCGCTACCGTGCGAAAAAACAAGATGCACACAAAGAATTTTATGTAAAACATTTAAGCAACTATAATGAGCAATAATATCGACAATAATACAAACATTGCAGACAACCCATTTTGCAACAAGTATAACACCCCGTTCGATGCCATTCCCTACGACCGAATAACATTGGAGCATTTTATTCCCGCAGTGAAAGAGGGAATAAGACGCGAGCAGGAGAGCATCGACAAAATATGCTCTTGCCCCGATGAACCTACATTCGAGAATACCATCGAGGCTTACGAGCGCTCGGGCAATATGCTGGGCGACGTAATGTGCGCATTCGAGGCGCTGATAAACTCGCGCAGCTACGATAAGATAATCGCCCTCTCCGAGGAGATTCATCGTCTATACACCGTCCACCGCAACAACGTAACGCTGAACAAAGCACTTTTTGCACGCATAAAAGCGGTAAAAGAGAAAGAGAAGAGCAACCTCACCGAGGAGCAACAGCGTCTGCTGCAAGAGACCTATACAATGTTCCTGCGCTCGGGAGCCAACCTCGACGACGAGCAGCGCCAAGAGTATCGCGCACTGAGCGAGAAACTAAGCCATCTGTCAATAAAATTCCAAGAGAATATCATAAAAGACACCGACGAATTTACACTCAACATCACCGAGGCCGCCGACGTCGAGGGAATGCCCGCCGACCTTCTCGAAACAGCAGCTGCCACAGCGCGCGAGCAGCAGCAAAAAGGCTGGACATTCACCCTGCACCGCCCCAGCTATCTGCCATTTATAACTTTCTGCCGAGGTCGCCATCTGCGCCAAAAAATGTATATGGAGTACAGCACACTCTGCTCAAAGGGCAACGCCCACGACAATCGAGCAACAGTAAAAGAGATAGTAAACACCCGCCTGCGACTGGCCAACCTATTGGGCTACGACACCTACAGCGACTACATTCTGGCCGAGCGTATGGCACAGAACAGCGATGCAGTATTTTCGATGCTGGGCAAGCTCACGTGGGCCTATCTGCCCGCCGCCCGCGCCGAAATGAACGAGATAATCGCCCTTGCAAAAAAAACCGAGGGCAAAGACTTCGAGTTTATGCCGTGGGATTTTGCCTTTTACAGCGAGAAGCTGAAAGAGCAAAAATACAACCTCACCGACGAAATGACCCGCCCCTACTTTAATCTCGAACAAGCAATATTCGGTGCCTTTTATCTTGCCACACGCCTCTACGGAATAACATTCAAGCTGCGGCACGACGTCCCCACATTCCACCCCGACGTAAAAGTGTGGGAAGTACTCGACTACAACGGCACACATCTTGCACTGCTCTACTGCGATTTTTACAACCGCAAGGGCAAGCACGCCGGAGCGTGGATGGACTCACTAAAGCCCCAATGGCGCGACGCCTCGGGCATCGACCACCGCCCCCACGTAACACTATCGACCAACTACCGCAAGCCCCGTCCCGGAAAGCCCACCCTACTGACATTCGACGAGCTCAACACCCTTATGCACGAGTTTGGGCACTGCCTGCACGGCATATTCTCGGACGTAACATACGCAAGCCTGTGCAGCCCCAACGTCCTTTGGGACTTTGTAGAAATGCCCTCACAGATAATGGAAAATTTCATCACAGAGGAGGAATTTCTCAAAGCCTTTGCCTTCCACCACGAGACGGGCGAGGTTATCCCCGGCCACCTACTCGACAAGATACGCGCCTCGCGCACATTCAAGGCCGCCTATCAATGCGTGCGACAGGTAGGCCTCGGGCTCATCGACCAAGCGTGGCACAACATCACACGACCATTCGACGGCGACGTAACAGAGTACGAGCACAAAGCAACGGCCGCCCTGCGTCTTATGCCCGTAGTGCCCGAGACCTCCATCACCCCACAATTCTCGCACATAATGTCGGGCGGCTATTCGGCCGGATACTACAGCTACAAATGGGCCGAGATGCTCGACGCCGACGCCTTCTCGCGCTTCCAAGAAGAGGGAGTGATGAATATGAAAGTTGCACAATCCCTTCGCGACGAGATATTATCAAAGGGCGACACACGCCATCCGCAAGAGCTCTACATACGCTTCCGCGGTCGCAAGCCCACCATCGACGCAATGTTAAAACGAGACGGAATACAATAACCACTAAAAAATATGAAAAAAATACTATATTTAATAACAGTTGCACTTATATTTGCAAGCTGTAACAACAGCGACGACCTTAACGAGATATTTCAGAGCCGCACGTGGAAACTATCCTTTTTTCAGGAAGGCACCACACGCAATATAGCCAAAGAGGGCTACAGCATTATGTTCTACGAGGGCAGTTTCACCGCAAACACCCCCTCGGGAGCAGCAATCGCAGGCAATTGGCAGGCCGACAACAAAAGCCGCACAATGCGCTGCACCAACGTGCGCGTCATACAAGGGAACATCGCCAAAGATACAACAGCAACAAAAATGAAACAATTTTTAGAGCGTGCCTCAAGCTACAACGGCGACGCCAATTGGCTTCAGATACGTCAACAAAGCAACATATATATGCAATTTCACAACCGTTAACACACAAACAACAGCAATGGAGAAGAAAAGACACGACCTCGACCGACGCTATATGCGTATGGCAAAAATATGGGCCGAAAATTCATACTGTCAGCGCCGAAAAGTAGGAGCACTCATTGTAAAAGACAATATGATTATCTCGGACGGATACAACGGAACCCCCTCGGGATTCGAGAATGTGTGCGAGGACGAAGAGGGCCTCACAAAGCCCTACGTACTACACGCCGAGGCCAACGCAATAACCAAAATAGCCCGTTCGAGCAACAACAGCGACGGCGCCACACTGTACGTTACCGCATCGCCCTGCATCGAGTGTGCCAAGCTCATTGTGCAAGCAGGAATAAAGCGCGTCGTATATGCCGAAAAATACCGCCTCACCGACGGGATAGACCTTCTCGAACGCGCAGGCATAGAGACCATATTTTTAGACGACACAAGGGAGTAAGAAACAGCCTCGAACATAATCCTTGCATAGTCGAGAGACACCCCATTTATAGTAAGAATTAAACCATCACAAGATGAAGAAATACACCCCCACGCTATTAGTACTGACAGCGTTAATAGGTGCATTCGTCGGTTTTTACATAGCCGACATAAAGCAGCAGACGATAATACTGCCCACCCACATAAACAAAGTCGATGAGCTAATGGAATTAGTACACCGATGCTACGTCGATTCGCTTCAGATGGACGAGATTATCGAAAAGACAATGCCCAAGATACTAACCGAGCTCGACCCCCACAGCACCTACATTCCGGCCAAAGACCTCGAAGCCACCAACGCCGACCTTAAAAGCAGCTTCAGCGGAATAGGCATCAGATTTTTAATCGAAGAGGACACGGTGCACATCACAGACATTATCCGCGGCGGCCCCTCCGAGCAGGTAGGCCTTATGCCGGGCGACCGCATAATCACCATAAACGACACAACATTTGTGGGCAGCGGCATCTGCACCAACGACGCAGCAATGAGCAAACTGAAAGGTCCCGGCGGCACAAGCGTAAAATTAGGAATAAAGCGTTGGGGCGAGAAAGAGCTTCTGCACTTTAACATTGTGCGCGGCGAGATACCCGTGCAAAGCATCGAGGCCGCCTACCTTATAGATAATAAGTGGGGCTACATACAGGTAGATAAATTTGCCGAGAACACCTACGCCGAGTTTATCATCAACCTTGCACGTATGTCGATACTAAATTGCGAGGGAGTAATCCTCGACCTCCGCGGCAACGGCGGCGGCTATATGGGAGTCGCCATTCAGATGGCCAACGAATTTCTGAAAAAGGGAGATATGATAGTATATACCGAGGGGGTGCACCAACCGCGCAGCATCGACTACGCCAACGGGCACGGCCGATTCAAGAGCACCCCGCTCGTCATACTCACCGACGAGACATCAGCCTCGGCAAGCGAGATTCTGGCAGGCACGGTGCAGGACAACGACCGCGGCACCATCATCGGACGCCGCACATTCGGCAAGGGGCTTGTGCAGCAGCCTTTCGAGTTTATGGACGGCTCGGCCGTGCGCCTTACCATTGCACGATACTACACCCCGTCGGGACGCTGCATACAAAAGCCCTACACAAAAGGCGACGACGAGGAGTATGCAATGGACATTGTACACCGCTACGAGAGAGGCGAATTTTTCTCGCAAGACAGCATACACCAAAATGACAGCATAGTCTATAAGACACGATTGGGACGCCCCGTCTATGGTGGCGGCGGCATTATGCCCGACATTTTCGTATCGAGCGACACAAGCGATATTTCGTCCTATTTCAGTCAGGCAGCCTCGAAAGGGCTTATCCGACAATACACATTCAGATACAGCGACGTTCATCGCCCCGAGCTATCCGCGTTTAAGACATACGAAAAGATGCTCGACCATCTAAAGAGCAATAACCTTGTGGAAGATTTTGTACAGTTTGCATCGACCAAAGGGCTCAAGCCCCGCTATTGGCAGATTGAGAGGTCGCGCAAACGCATCGAGCAATCGCTCTATGCCAATATAATTTACAACTCACTCGGAATGCTCGAACACGTAAAATACATAAACACGTTCGACCCCACGGTAATTAAGGCAGTCGAAGTGCTCGAAAAGGGCGAGGCCTTTCCAAAAAAACCAACAAAAGAATGATTAAAAAATGGCGCGCCTCATAATACACAAAAAACAAGCTGCTTCCTTCGCAGGAAGCAGCTTGTTTTTTGTTCAAGGCCGACGCAATATTATAGAGCCATAAAAGAATCTATGCAAATTTATAAAAGCAGGCAACTTTACCGACGACGCCGCAGACAATGCCCGCCCCTTCGACAGCATACATTTACTGCACCCTTTAATACTTCTCGAACGAGACAACCTTACTCCACTCCTTACGCACCTTATTACGTTTAGGCTTTGCAGCGTAGCCCAGAGCAACGATTAGCATAAGACGGCGCTTCCGTGGAATCCCCACAAGCTCCTTTATCTTAGCCTCGTCGAACCAACCCAAGATACACGAGCCAACGCCCTCATCCTCGGCCGCAAGCGTAAGATAAGCCGAGGCGATGCCAATGTCCATAATGGGAAAATCCTTATCCTTAATGCCGCTGCCCAGCTTCGAGCTCAAGTTCGTACCCTCGTGCGTAATGAGCACAAGCGCCGCAGCATCCTTAACAAACTTATTCATCCCGAGGCTCGACGTTGCGTGTCCCACCTGCGGCAGCAGCTCCTCGTCCGTAATTACCGTAAAATGCCACGGCTGCCCGTTACAGGCCGACGGTGCAAGGCGGGCCGCCTCGACGATGCGTTCGA
Source organism: Bacteroidaceae bacterium (assembly GCA_017407905.1). Taxonomy (GTDB): domain Bacteria; phylum Bacteroidota; class Bacteroidia; order Bacteroidales; family Bacteroidaceae; genus HGM04593. The sequence continues at coordinate 12,621 of JAFQVS010000092.1, forward strand.
GCACCTCGCGCTCAATCCTCTTCCCGGGAACAAACGCCCTATCACTCTGACGCTCCCGCGCCAACTGCAAGAAACTTTTCATAGAGCCGAGATGCGCGCAATATATTTTCCTATAATGTCAAACTCGATATTCACGCGCGAGCCCACCTCAATCTTATGAAAATTGGTATGCTCGTAGGTATAAGGGATAATAGCCACCGTAAACGTCTCGTCGGTGGGATTACATACCGTCAGACTGACACCGTTAACCGTTACCGAGCCCTTATCGACGGTAAGATAGCCTTTCTTGGCCATTTCGGCATTCTTGGGATAGCGGAACGTATAGTACCAGCTGCCCTCGGCATCGCGCTTGTCGATGCACTCGGCAGTCTCGTCAACGTGCCCCTGTACAATGTGTCCGTCCAAACGACCGTTCATAATCATACTGCGCTCGACATTTACCTTATCGCCCTCGTGCAACAGCCCAAGATTAGAGCGTTCGAGCGTCTCGCGCATTGCCGTTACCGTGTAGCAACCATCCTCGATGGCAACCACCGTCAGACACACACCGTTGTGTGCCACACTCTGGTCTATTTTAAGCTCATCTACAAATGAACAGGTGAGCGTAAAATGAACATTCTCTTGCTCCTTTACAATCCTCACCACCGTTGCAAACTCCTCTACAATTCCTGAAAACATATCTCTTAATTTTAAAATTCGTACTTTTTTATGTCTGTGCGAAGATAATCATTTTGCGCCACAATGCAAAGAACCGCCGATTGTTTGCGACATTATCGCTCGACATTTTCTGCCTCAAAAATAAAAAACAGCGGCGCTCCTAATAATTAAAAGAATGCCCGCTGTTTTTTTTTGACTATATTATATAATGTATTTTACACAATAAACATTAGCTCGCGATACTTAGGCAGCGTCCACAGCTCATTATCGACAATAAGCTCCAGCTTGTCGATGTGCACGCGGATAGCTTCGAGCATCGGTGCGACAGTGTCGTGATAAGCGACAGCTTTTTCGCGCTCCTCGACGATGCGGTTGGCCACCTTTCGGCGCTCGACCATCTCATCCACCATTCGACGAATCTCGCTGACGCTGTTGGCAATTGTGCGCACTGTGTCGATATTCTCTTTCGAGGCTCTGTCGCCCTCCTCTTTTCCAAGCACCTGCTCCATTTTTATTATATTATCGAGCAGCGAGCTTTGATATTTTGTGGCTGTGGGCACGATGTGATTGAGTGCAAGGTCGCCCAGCACACGCGCCTCAATCTGTATCTTTTTTGTGTACATTTCCCATTTAATCTCGTTGCGGGCACGCAGCTCGGTCTCGCTCATTACATCCATCGAGGCGAACATTTCGATGCTCTCATCATCGAGGTAACGGTCGAACACAATGGGGGCGCTTGCCTCGCAGTCGAGCCCACGCTCGGCAGCCTCGCGGCGCCACTCGTCGCTGTAACCGTTGCCGTCGAAGCGAATAGGCTTGCTGTACTTTATGTATTTGCGAATTATCTTTACGAGCGCATCCTCTTTGGCCTCGCCGGCCTCGATGAGCGCATCAACCTCTTGCTTGAAGATTACCAGCTGCTCGGCCATTGCCGTGTTCAGAGCTATCATTGCCGATGCGCAGTTAGCCTCGGCACCAACGGCACGAAACTCGAAGCGGTTACCCGTGAAGGCAAAGGGCGAGGTGCGGTTGCGGTCGGTGTTGTCAATCATAAGCTCGGGGATGCGGGGAATGTTCAATCGAAGCTCGCGCTTGCTCAGAATCTTCACAACGTCGTCGGTTGTCTCGAAATGGTCGAGCACCGAGGATAGATGCGAACCCAAGAAACTCGATATTATGGCCGGAGGAGCCTCGGCAGCGCCCAGACGGTGCGAATTTGCCGCCGACATTATGCTGGCCTTCAATAGTCCGTTGTGGCGGTATATGGCAGCAAGGGTGTTCACCACAAAGGTGATGAACCGCAGATTATCTTTGTCGGTCTTTCCGGGGGCCATAAGCAGCGTGCCCGTATCTGTTCCAAGCGACCAATTATTGTGCTTACCCGAGCCGTTCACACCCTTGAAAGGCTTCTCGTGCAGCAGCACGCGGAACCCGTGGCGACGCGCGACCTCTTTCATTATAGCCATTATGAGCATATTGTGGTCAACGGCAAGATTGCACTCCTCGTATATCGGTGCAAGCTCGAATTGGTTGGGGGCAGCCTCGTTGTGGCAGGTCTTTGCGGGAATACCCAATTTAAGAGCCTCTATTTCGAGGTCTTTCATAAAGGCGGCCACACGCTCGGGTATTGAGCCGAAATAGTGGTCTTCCAATTGCTGATTTTTTGCGCTGTCGTGCCCCATAAGCGTGCGCCCCGTGAGCAGAAGGTCGGGACGGGCAAGCAACATTCCCTCATCGACCAAAAAATACTCCTGCTCCCAACCAAGATAGGTTGTTACCCTCTTTACATTCTTGTCGAAATAACGGCACACGTCGGTGGCGGCTCTATCAACCGCGCGCAGAGCCTTCAGGAGCGGCGCCTTATAGTCGAGTGCCTCGCCCGTGTAAGATATAAACACCGTGGGCACGCACAGAGTATCGTCCATAAGAAAGGCGGGCGAGGTGGGGTCCCACGCACTGTATCCACGCGCCTCGAATGTGCTGCGTATTCCGCCGTTGGGAAACGACGAGGCGTCGGGCTCTTGCTGCATCAACAAATTGCCGCGAAACTCCTCAATCACACCACCCTTTCCGTCGTGCTCTATGAAGGCATCGTGCTTCTCGGCCGTTGTCTCGGTGAGCGGGTGGAACCAATGAGTATAGTGTGTCGCGCCATTCTCAATGGCCCAGCGCTTCATTCCTTCGGCCACGCTGTCGGCAATGGAGAGGTCCATCGGCACGCCGTTGTCAATTACATCTATCAGCTTGGCATAAACGTCGCCCGACAGATACTTAAACATCTTCTCGCGGTTGAACACCTTTACTGCATAGTATTTCGAGGGACGCTCGTTGGCAAGGGGCACATCGACGGCCTTTTTGCCAAACGCGGCGGTAATTACTTCAAATCTCAGTCTCGACATATTCTATTTTGGTTACGGATTTTTTGCAGGCTGCGCCGACAATTGTGCATAGCAGCAAGAACAGCCTCTAACTTTTTGTTTAATTTATAAAAAGCGTGCAAATTTACACACTGCACGCAACAGATACAAACATTTTTGCAAAAAAGGCCTCAAAATAGCGTAAATTTCCATTCTTCGACGGCAATTTTCGCAAAAGCCGCCCCCTTTTTTGGGAAATCTCCCAAAAACAGACCACCCAATCGGAAAAGTGAGACAAACAGCATAATATTACACAACGAAATAAATTTCTTAAAAACGGCAAGCAATTGTAAAGCAAAAACAGAATATCCGCAGCAGAGTGTCAAACATAAGCAGTCCATCCGCCGACACACGCAACCCTCCCCGCATTGCACCCTATTAAAAAATAATAAAAAAAACTTAAAAAAAATGTCCAACAGATAATTTAAAAAAGTAACTTTGTGTGTTCAATGGCTCAAGCAGCCTTTTGACCCCCAAAAAAAAGAAAACATCTAACTAAACAAATAAACAAAATGCTTACACAAATTATCAACGCAAAAATCCTCACCCCGCAAGGCTGGTTGAAGGACGGCTCTGTAATTATCAGAGACAACAAAATTCTTGAGGTTACAAACTGCGACCTCGCAGTAATCGGTGCCGAAGTTATCGACGCAAAAGGAATGTACGTAGTGCCCGGCGGCGTCGAGATTCACATTCACGGCGGCGGCGGTTGCGACTTTATGGAGGGAACCGAAGAGGCCTTCCGCGGCGCAATAGCAGCACATATGAAGCACGGTACAACAAGTATCTTCCCTACCCTCTCGTCATCAACAGTGCCTATGATTGAGGCTGCTGCCGAGACCTGTACAAAGCTGATGGCCGAGCCCAACAGCCCCGTGCTTGGTCTGCACCTCGAAGGACACTATCTGAATATGGCAATGGCCGGCGGACAGATTCCCGAGAACATCAAAGACCCCGACCCCAAGGAGTACATTCCCCTTGTCGAGAAATGGGATTGCATCAAGCGTTGGGACGCCGCTCCCGAGCTCCCCGGTGCAATGCAATTCGGCAAATACATCACATCTAAAGGCATACTTGCATCGGTAGCCCACACACAGGCCGAGTATGACGACATTCACGCAGCCCGCAAGAATGGTTACACACACGCCACACACTTCTACAACGCAATGCCCGGATTCCACAAGCGTCGCGAGTACAAGTACGAGGGTACAGTAGAGAGCATCTACCTGCACGAGGATATGACCGTCGAGGTTGTTGCCGACGGTATCCACGTACCCCCCACAATCCTGCGCCTCATCCACCACATTAAAGGCGTCGAGCGCGCCTGCGTAATCACCGACGCACTCGCCTGCGCAGCCAGCGACAGCACAACAGCATTCGACCCCCGCGTAATCATCGAGGATGGCGTATGTAAGCTGGCCGACCGCACAGCGCTTGCAGGCTCGGTGGCCACAATGGACCGCCTCATCCAGACACTCGTTCAAAAAGCCGAGATTCCTTTGGAGGACGCCGTTCGTATGGCATCGGAGACACCCGCCAAGATAATGAATGTTTACGACCGCAAGGGCTCATTGCAGAAAGACAAGGACGCCGACCTTATGATTCTCGACGACAAGCTGAACATCCGCGGCGTATGGGCAATGGGTAAATTGGTCGAGGGTACATACAAAATCTAACAATTGCATAATATATAAGGTACCCACCCTATAACATATAATGTACAGTCGCCCCCCGTGGGCGACTGTACATTATTTTAATTGCTGCCTAAAATTATCACCTTCTGCACCACAAAAGACAAAATATGTTACGTGTGAGAATAATATTGTAGTACATTCTACTCTTCAGCCACCCACCCTTTGTCCCCACAAGAAAAAAGCCTCAGCCGAGAATGGTATTTGCTGCCAGCGACAGAAAATCGGCGTATGCGGGGAAAGATGCTTTTCGCAGCAGCACCCCCTCGTCGCTGTGCATATCCCCGAGGATGGGTGCGCACAGCGTGAAGCAGGGGACGCCATACTCGTCGTAGTCCCAACTTTCGTCGGGCTCGGCATTATGCACATAATAGTATCGTCCGTTGTATGGCCTCAGAAGCTCCACCAAACGATGCGCGGTGAAAATATCGACCCCGAGGTCATTCTCTATGGTAAAGAGCGCCTCGTGCCGCCACCCCTCCTCGGTAACGTCGAGCACAATGGCAAAGGCCACGTTGCACTGCATAAGCCCCAGCGCACAGAGAGCCTCGACGGCACCGCGCGAGTCTTGCTCTTCGTCGCCGGTGAAGGCCACAATAACATTATCGGCAAATTTTCCGTGCAGCATATTCCAAATTACCGCGGCATTAGTGTAGCTGTTGTCAAATGTTCCGTGCAGCGTCTCGCCCCTGTCGGCGCAGAAGCACTGCGAAAAGACACAATCAATGTGCGAGGAGACAAGCACCACCCTCTCGCCCTTCGTCGGACGGCGCCTGCCATAGAGCAGCGACAAGGGGCCCTTGTGCAACTGCTCATAGCCGCTGCCGTCGAGCAACGCCTCTATTGCCTCGACGCGTGTAGTGTCGGTAAAATGCTCTCCGTCGTCGCGGCTGCTCACCGTAACCGCTTGCAAAATCTTTAAAAAATGCTCCATAATCGGGACTAAGATAACAATTTTGTCGCAAACAGTGAGGCCACTCGACAAAAAACTGTATATTTGCCCTATTATGGAGAATATTATACGTAAAATAAGAGAGTACCACCCCGTCTCGGACGAGGCACTGCAAGCGCTGCTGAGGGAGCTTCGTGCTGTGCACTACCCCAAGAACAAGCGTATCGTGCAGTCGGGGGTAACCGACCATAATGTCTATTTTATCGAGCAGGGGGTTACGCGCTCCATTTTCCATAAGGACGGAACCGACACAACAACGTGGTTCAGTCGGGAGGGGGATATTACCTTCGGAATGTACTCGCTCTATCACAACAAGCCCTCGGTCGAGAGCATCGAGACGCTTACCGACTGCATCATCTACACAATTCCCATCGACCGTCTGAACGAGCTTTACGAAAAATACATCGACATTGCCAATTGGGGACGCATTGTGCATCAGGATGTTAACTGCCTATTGAGCCACATTTTCGTAGAGCGTCTGCAACTATCGCCGCGCGAGCGTTACGACTGTTTCTTGCAGCGTTTCCCGGGGCTTCTGAACAGAATAAAATTAAAGTACGTTGCCGAATTTTTGGGAATCTCAATATACACGCTCAGCAGAATAAGGGCCGGTAAATAGTTTTTTTGCTTTTAAGCAAATTTTTATAACAAGGCATTTTGTATCTTCGCGCTCGGAAACGGTGTGGGACGAGAGAGAATCGTCCCGCCGACCAAAAGTTTTTTGGGGAGAATAATCAGTAAAAAAATAATACAAAATGTCAGAAACAAAAAACACAACAACAGCATCGGCCGTATTTGCCGATAGTAAGCCCCACTATGCGCTACTCGACGGTCTGCGCGGCGCGGCTGCTTTGATGGTCGTCTGGTACCACGTATTCGAGGGCTTTGCCTTTGCCGAGGGGTCGGCCATCGACGTCTTTAATCACGGACATTTGGGAGTGGATTTCTTTTTTATACTCTCGGGATTTGTAATCAGTTACGCATACGACAACCGTTGGCAGGCTGACAGCAAGAATCGCCTCACGATGGTGAGTTTCTTCAAGCGCCGCCTTATTCGTCTGCACCCTATGCTCATTATGGGAGCGATAATAGGCTTTACCATTTTCCTCATTCAGGGCGGCGTTAAATGGGACGGCACGGCGACGCCCCTCTCGTGGACAATTGTGGCTCTTGTGCTTGCGATGCTCTTTATCCCCGCTTATCCCGGTGCCGGCTACGACGTTCGCGGCAACGGCGAGATGTTCTCGCTGAACGGCCCCTCGTGGTCGCTCTTTTTCGAGTATATCGGCAATATTGTGTATGCGCTCTTTATCCGTCGTTTGGGCAACAAGGCGCTGGCGCTGCTGACAGCCCTTTTGGGCGTTGCTTGGGTGTGGTTCGTTGCCACCGACGTATCGGGCTACGATATGATTGGCATCGGCTGGACGCTGGACGAGGCCAATTTCTTCGGCGGATTCTTAAGGATGATGTTCCCCTTCACGCTTGGTATGCTGATGGCGCGAAATTTCAAGCCTTATAAGATTCCCGGAATTTTCTGGATTTCCATCGTTGTGCTCTTTTCGCTCTTCTCGGTGCCCGCATTTGCAAAAAGCGGCAGCATAAGCATAAACGGTATTTACGAGCTTGCCTGCATAATGATAGTATTCCCCGCGATTGTGTGGCTGGCCGCGTCGGGCAGCACCACCGACGTTGTATCGACAAAAGTGTGCAAATTCTTAGGCGATATTTCGTATCCGCTCTACATTGTACACTACCCTGTTATGTATCTGTTCTATGCTTGGTTGATTGAGAACAAGCTTTACACTCTTGGCGAGACGTGGCCGGTTGTAATTATGGTGTTTGCAATAAATATCAGCATCGCTTACACCTGCCTGAAGCTCTACGACGAGCCCGTGCGCCGTTGGCTGACAAAGAAATTTATGAAATAAGGCATTAGGAACCTGCCCAATTTTATAAGAATAAAAAAAATTATTTGCGTCCTCTGCTTTTTTCAGTTGCAGAGGACGCTTTTTTCTGTCCGTTTTTTGCAAAAAAAGTATTTTTTGGGCTCGGTAGTAAAAAGATGTGGTCGAGATAATTCTATTTATCACCCTCACGGAATATTTATGCGGCTATTCTCTCTTTCACTTTATACTTTAGGACTTACTTTTTTTCCGAAAAAAAGTAAGCAAAAAAATCGGCACCTAAAGAAATTGTCGCTGGGCCTCCTTTGCTCGTGAGGCAAGAAAATGCGCTCACTCGGTCGGAGGCTTGCTTGTCATTTCGGTTTACGATTGTTTTAAGGGTGCTGCGGACCGCCCTCACTTAGTCGCTTGTAAACAAGCGTCTAAGTAGCGGTTAAACATACCTCGCACTTTTTCCTTAAAA
>JAFQVS010000093.1 GCA_017407905.1 Bacteroidaceae bacterium
ACAAGCTGGGCCTCCGACCGAGTGAGCACGCTGTTGCCTCACGAGCAAAGGAGGCCCCGCGACAATTTCTTTAGGTGCAGGTTTTTTTGCTTACTTTTTTTGAAAAAAGTAAGTTATAAAATATAACGTGAAAGAGAGAATAGCCGCAGAAATATTCCGAGAAGGTGATAAATAGAATTATTTCGACCACACCTTTTTGCTACTGAGCTTAAATAACAGCTCCTCTGCGAACAAGGCCGTTAAGAACAAACAGGCGGAGTGCGATGTTTATCCTAAAAAAACATCACACTCCGCTTAATTATGAACCGTTTTTTAAGATTACTATTCCCCGCACCACCCTCGCCGGTGGCTGCATCGGCGCTAATTTTAGCCGCCCGCATTATTTTCGGTATGTTTTTTCTAAGCCACGGAATTGACAAGCTGATGGCATTCTCGGCGCTGGCAATCAGCTTCCCCGACCCTTTGGGCATCGGCAGTACACTATCGCTTGTGAGTATAATTTTTGCCGAGGTTGTCTGCTCGCTGTGCATAATCTTCGGGGTGCTTTTTCGCTTGGCGCTGCTGCCTATGATTTTTGCAATGTGTGTGGCGCTGATAGCCATCCACGGCAACGCCCCCTTTGTGGTGCGCGAGCCTGCACTCATTTACCTCTCTATTTTCGTCCTTTTGCTACTATCGGGAGCGGGATATTTTTCCATCGACACGATGATACGCAACAGAATGCCGCACGCACCGTCCGACGATGAATAAAATAAATCAATTGGTCTTACTATCCACCGAGTATCCGTTGGGATAGATGAGCAGCACGCTGGTCTCTTGATAATCGCGCTGTAACTGCGTAAATACGTGGTCGAGCGAGGGACGGAACGAGATTGAGCCTCGGCGGGCGCTGACGATTATGAGCAGATGGTCGGTTTTTATAATCTTGGAGAGACGCTTGAGGTCGTTACCGCCGTCGGTGGCAAAAAACTCGGCCTCGACGGTGGCAAAAGCCCTTAACTGTTTCTCAATCAAGGCCATAGTATCAGGGTGTCCGTGATAGCAGACGCGACAGCCCAATCCCTCGGCCATTCGTGCCGTCTGCTCGACCCAATTCGAGAATCCTGCCTCAAACTCGGCCTTTGCGGGGAAGGTTATATGTATGCGCCGTATTGTGTTCAGAGGCATCGTCAGACGCGCCATAATTATCTGACAATAAAGGCCGTGCAACAGCTCGGGCAACACATTCCCGAGGAAGGAGTCGTTGGTTGTCTCTTTCTTGTGGAAGCCCACGATGAGCTCGCGATAGTCATTCTCTTTCATCTCGTGGATGATACCGTTCGAGAGGTTGGTCGTAAGGCGCATTTTTGTGAGCAGCGGCACATTGACCGAGGCTGCAATCTGCGCGGCTGCGTCAAGAAGGCGCGTTGCGCGATTCTGCATCTTCTCATCCTCGTCGAGCACCACCGTTACGGCCGACAGAGGAATTGATGAATTTTCTTTGCGCATAAGCAGTGCAAGGTCCATCAGTTTATCGACCATCATTGGGTTGGCAAGCGCCAAAAGCGTCTTTTTCGACGTGTTGGCGGGCTTGTCGAGGCTTGCACCCGAGACTATTATCTTGCGCGAGGCTCGGTCGGTTACAATCGAGCTCACTATGCACGAAACAAGAATAAGCAAAATTGTGCCATTGAGTACGTCGTCGTTCAACAGCGGCGAGCCGTCGGGCATAATAATTCCGTGTCCCACAAGCGCGGCCGCCAACGTAGCGGCAGCCTGCGAGCTGCTCAGTCCGAACATAAGCCTCTGCTCGTCGCCGCTCAGTTTGAAACTCTTTGCGGTAATCCACGAGGCCAACCATTTTCCGCTGAGCGCCGTGAGCACCATTGCCAGCATCACAAGCAGCGCTCCACCGTCGGTAAAAAGCACTCTGACGTTTATTATCATTCCCACACCAATTAGGAAATATGGGATAAAAATGGCATTGCCAATAAAATCTATTCGGCGCATCAGGGGCGAGGCGTGAGGGATGAGTCTGTTGAGCACAAGACCCGTTATAAAGGCGCCCAAAATGCCCTCCATTCCCACAAGCTCCATCATTCCCGCACCCAAAAAGAGGAGCGCCATTACAAAGATATACTGTATTGTGCCGTCGTTATATTTACGAAAAAAATGTCGGGCGATGCGCGGGAAGAAGAATATTATTACCCCCGTCAACAGTATCAGTTTAACGAGCAGAAGCACAAAGAACCACCCGTCCGACTCGCCGCTGAACAATCCGCCCACCACGGCCAGCACAAAAAGCGTAAGCGTGTCGGTTATCACCGTTCCGCCCACCACAAAATTGACACATTTAAGGCGCGAAAGTCCGTATCGGGCCACAATGGGATAGGATATTAGGGTGTATGAGGCGTACATACTCGCCAGCAGAACAGCCGTTATAATATTATAATCGAGTACGACGATATTTGTGAAAAGGCCTAAAAGGATAGGCACGGCAAAGGCCAAAAGTCCCAATGTGAGTGCCCCGGCCCTATGCTTCTTCATCTCTTGCATATTTATTTCGAGGCTCGCAAGAAACATTATATAGTAGAGGCCCACTTTTCCGAAAAGCTCGAAGCTATCGTCCCTCTCAAGGATATTGAACCCGTTGGGACCCACCAATAATCCCGCCAAAATCATACCGATGATATGCGGCAGACGCAGTTTCTGAAACAACAGCGGTGCAAAAAGTATTATGCACAGCACCCAGAAGAAAATCCACGTTGGGTCGGTTATAGGGAAAAAGGACGATAAATTCATCACGCTCATATACCACTCACATTTATCTTACGTATTCAAACACTCGGCTTATTTATTCTGTTTGCATCTATTACCACGAGTAGGTCAGTCCCAACGACATATACTCCTTAAGCTGCCAATAGCCGTACGAGTCGCTGTAAAGTCCGCGCGAGCTATCGTCGAAGCGTCCGTGCATAAAGAGTGTCGCATCGAGGTATTTGTTAATCTTCATTTTGAAGGTATTTTCCCAATTGAAATAGGCGCGCGAGTAGTTAGTATAAAACTCCATACGCGAATAGAGGGTTACATTCTTGCACAGAGTGGCATTGAGCGTGGGTTGTATCTGCGTACCAAAATCCTCTTTGTGCTGACGCCCCTCCCGGATACCGTAACGCGACGCAAGATAGCCGTAACGCACGAATTTATAGTTATAAGACGAGAGAGGGGCAAAATAGACCGAGAGGTTCCATTTTTTCCCACTGCGTTTATAGTCGAGACCGACCGAAAAATTGGCATCGAACGGCGCCATAAAATTCGAAACAAAGTCGCGTGTGTTTGTCGGATAGTTGGGCATCGACTGTGTTTGCAGCGTCATTTTGGCCGACAGGTTCACGTTATTCATAATTTTATAACCGAATTTCGAGTCGAGACGCAACATATCGTTGTTGGTCTTATAGCTGTGCAACGTATCGCCCGAGACGGTTACAAAGCCCAATTTTGCCTCGAAAGTATTCTCGAATGAGATTTTTTTCTTGTCGTTGTAATTAAGGTGCAGTTTAAGGTTGGTGATTAGGGTCTTATTATTATCGCCACCCTGCGCCCAGTTACCCGAGAAATAGTTCTGTGTGAAGCTGAACGAAAAACTACCCGACGTGCGCCAATAGTTGGGCTTTACGACCTTTGTTTCGAGATTGCCCTGCACATTATCGGGAATAGCCAAAGGCTTGTCCTTTTTCTCCTCGATTAGTGCGCGTTGCTTCTTTTCGAGCTCTGTGGGAGTAACCTCACGACGCATATCAGCCTCGGTCATTCCGACAACGTCGGGGCGCAATTTATAGACGTTGAGCATCAAGCGGTCAATCATCATTTTCCTATGCTCGTACATCTCAATATCGCTGTCGGTATATTTTTGCGGAATGTCGAACCCTTTGGAAAAGCCCTGCTTTATGGTCGATTCATAGAGCACGGTGGGGGCGAACATTCTAAAATATGTAGGGTCGGTGCGTTCGCCGTCGTCGCTACTAAAATCGGTGTCGGCAGGTACACGGCTCGCATCGACAAGAGCATCGAGGCGACTGTTAAAATATCTCACTACCGCCTCGGACGACTGTGCATTTACAACGGCCGAGGACAGAATTATCAACGATACAAAAAATAATACACGCTTCATAGTAACCGAAAATAAATTTCGGGCGAAGATAACACTTTTCGGGCACAATGTAAAATTTCATTAAATGTAAATTGCAAAGAATTGCACAAAAAGTAAAACCGAGAATCGAAGCACTGTTTTTTTTTGCACAAAAAGTAAAACCGAGCGCAATTCTCCGACTTTTTTTACTCGCAAAATCTATTTATTAGGTTATTTTTACTAACTTTGCAGGCAATTATCAAAACTGAGAGAAAAATTCAAACAAAAAATGGACAAGAATAGTATTATCGGATACGTGCTTATTGCATTAGTATTAGGAGGTTTTTTCTATTTAAACCAACCCGACCCCGAGAAAATCGAGGCGCAGAGACGCTATCAAGACTCGATTGCGGCCCTTGAGTACGAGCAGGAGCAATTAAGAATCGAAGAGATTAAAGAGCGCGAAGCAAGATTAAACGAGCAGAAGAGCGACAGCAGCTCGTTTCTGTTCAACGCATTAAAGGGCGAGGCAAAAAACATCACCCTTAGAAACGAGAAGCTGAGCATCGACATTTCGACCCTCGGAGCACGCATCACCTCGGCCACACTCGCCGACTACAACAATCAAGAGGGCGCCCCCATCACCCTATTCTCGGCCACCGACGAGACGAGAGTCTCCGGCGGTCGCCGCGGCAAGACACTGCGCAACCAATTTTACTTCACACTCGACGGAAAAGAGGAGAACATCAACACCGCCGATATGTATTTCACACCCGTCGAGCAGAGCGACAGCAGCGTTGTAATGCGCCTTGCCTTCACCGAGGACAAATACATCGACTTCTGCTACAATCTTTTGTCGGACAGCTATATGGTGAATCTGTCAATAGACGCACACAATATGAGCGGATTCTTCCCAAGCTCGACCCGCGAGATTGGTATCAATTGGGACCAGCTGCTGCGCCAGCAAGAGAAAGGCTTTACCTTCGAGCAGCAATATACAAACATCACCTACAAGCTGAGCGACGACGACACCGAGAATCTGAGCGAGCGCGAGAGCGACAAAGAGCAGATTGATGAGCCCGTCGATTGGGTTGCATTCAAGAATCAGTTCTTCTCGTGCATTGTAATTGCCGGCGAGAGCTTCAACGACGTATCGCTTGCATCGGACACCCTGCACGAGGGTCGCGGCTTTATGAAAAACTGCTCGGCAGCAATGTACACCACATTCGACCCCAGCGGAAACACCCCCACCGAGCTTCAATTCTATTTCGGCCCCAACAAATACAGCACACTCAAGGCAAGTAACAAGCTCGGCATCAACCCCGATAAAGACCTCAATCTGCACGAGTTAATCTACTTTGGATGGCCCATCGTGCGCCTCATCAACCGCTACTTTATCATCTACCTGTTCGACTGGCTCACAAGCTGGGGAATAAGTATGGGAGTGGTGCTTCTGCTGCTGACACTCATTGTAAAGGCCGCCGTATATCCCTTCACACTAAAATCATACGTATCATCGGCCAAGATGCGAGCACTAAAGCCCTACATCGACGAGATTAACGCAAAATACCCCAAGCCCGAGGATGCAATGAAAAAGCAGCAAGAGATTATGGGACTATACAGCAAATACGGCGCAAGCCCAATGGGAGGCTGCCTGCCGATGCTCATACAGATGCCAATCTTCATTGCCCTCTTCAATTTTGTTCCGAACGCCATCGAGCTTCGTCAGCAGAGTTTCTTATGGGCCCACGACCTCTCGTCGTACGATGCGCTCATAAGCTGGGGAACATCAATTTGGCCCATCGGCAACCACATTAGCCTATTCTGTTTGCTATTCTGTGTAACACAGATACTTAACACCTATTATACTTCGAAAATGCAGCCCAATATGGGAGGCTCGCCCGAGCAGGAGCAACAGATGAAGGTAATGCGCTGGATGATGTACATTATGCCCGTAGTATTCTTCTTCATCTTCAACGACTACTCATCGGGACTTAACTACTACTATTTCTTATCGACCCTCATCAGCGTGTTTACATTCATCTATCTGAGACACGCCATAAAAGAGGACGAGCTTCTGCGCAAGATGCAGGCCTACCACGAGGCCAACAAGAACAACCCAAAGAAGCGCAGCGGAATGATGGCCCGCCTCGAAGCACTGCAACAAGAGCAGCAGCGCCTGCTCGAAGAGCAACAAAAGAGAAGAAAGCAATAAGAGAAACAAAGAAATAACATAAAAAAATGGGAATATTCAGTTTTTTCAAGAAAAAAGATAAACAGGTCGAGAAAGTAGGCGGAATGGAGGACTTTATGACCCTCATACGCGTATATTACCAATCGGTGCTCGCCTCTAATTTAGGTATAACAAACCTTGCAATGCTGCCCGACGTAGCGACATTCAAGCGCACACTGAAGATACCTACACAGAACAACAAATTAGGCCTCGCCGAGCGCAGCCGCTGTCGCAAAATGCTCGAACAGATATATGGTATGAACGACGCATTCTTCAAAGAGATTGACGCCTCGATAAAGAAAAACTGCAAGAACATCAACAGCGCACAACCCTATCTATTCGCATTTCAAGGCTTTAACAACGACCTTATGATACTCGTCGGCAATCTGCTCAGTTGGAAGCTGCGTATGCCCTCATTTATGAACAAGGCACTGCGCACACTCACCGAAAAGACCATCCACGACATTCTCACAAAGAACAGTTGGAAAGACGAGGCAACATTTAAGACCGTATATGCCGTACGTCAATACAAAGAGAAGTTAGGCTACAGCGAGCAGTGGATGGTCGATTACGTCTATCGCCTCGTAACCCTCGCCAAAAAAGAGCCCCGACAACAAGCCGAGGATATTGACAAAAAGTAAAAAAAAGCCGACGAGAAAATAACACTCGGAAACAACCTAAAAAGAGGGTGCCCTACCCACTCAATAAAGGGCATCCTCTTACTATTATACAATACAAAAAAACAAAAAACACCGTGCTCACACTAAAGCCAATAACAATAGACGCACTGCACGAGCTGCAACAATTCACCCAATACATCCCCGCACGCTCGTGCGACTACACCCCCGGTAACCTCATAATGTGGGCACGCTTTATGAATTACCGCTACGCAATAGAGCAGCAGACACTCTTCATTGCCGCAAAATCACAAGCCGACCCAAAGGAGGCAGCCTTTCTTATGCCAATAGGCAGCCTGCCCCTCGCCTCGTCGATAAAACTGTTAAAGGAGCACTGCGCAGCCACAGGCGAGGCACTGCGCCTGACAGCCGTTCCCGCGCCATACAAAGAGCAGATAGAGACACTGCTCCCCCACCACACAACAGCCTCGCTCGAAGATTGGAGCGACTACATATACAGCGCACAATCCCTCGCCACCCTAAAAGGCAAGGCACTCAACAAAAAACGCAACAGATACAACAAATTCCTTGCCGAGAATCCCAACCACAGTTTCAGACGCTTTACAGCCGACGACACACACGAGACGCTGAAATTCCTAATGGCCGACCGCGACTGTCAGCACAACCGCGAAGAGACGATGCGCTGCTACGAGCAGTGGCAGTGTATGGCAACCGTGCGCAACCTTACACGCTTCCCTCAGCCCGCCGGCCTGTTAGAGGTCGATGGCAAGATTGCAGCCTTCACGCTGGGCGAGATATTCGGCGACACACTCTACGTCCACATCGAAAAAGCCGGGCGCGCAGTAGTGGGCGCCGGCGAAGCCATCAATAAAATGTTCGTCAGCGACATTCTCTCGCAACACCCCGAGGTAATATACGTCAACCGCGAAGAAGACCTCGGCGACCCCGGCCTGCGACAGGTGAAGCGCGCTTATAACCCCGTGGAAATGCTCCACCGCAACGAATTTACCCCCCCCGAGAAATAGCAATGAGCAACAATGTAGAACACCACCCGTGGCCACCCTTCCTGCCAGCAAACGCCCGTGTGCTGTTGCTTGGCAGCTTCCCACCGCCCCGCACCCGCTGGTCGATGGACTTTTATTACCCCAACATCAGCAACGACTTTTGGAAAATGGCAGGGCTCATTTTCTTCGACGACCCTGCACACTTTATAATAAAAGGCGAAAAAGCCTTTGACCGCACAAAGATAGAGGCCTTCCTCAACGAAAAAGGAATAGCCCTGTACGACGCAGCCACCGCCGTCCGCCGCAAAAAGGGCAACGCCTCCGACCTTCACCTCGAAATTGTCGAACCAACCAACATCCCCCGTCTCCTCAGACAGATACCCCACTGCCACACAATAGCCGTTACGGGCGAAAAATCGGCCCTTACGGTGCTCGCGCCATACGACATTGCACCACCCCCGATAGGCGGCAGCGTCGCAGTGCCCCTGCTCGGTAACAGAGTAAAGCTCTACCGTATGCCCTCGACCTCACGCGCCTACCCCATAGCCCTCGAAAAAAAAGCCTCATTTTATCGGCAACTTTTCATCGAAGCGGGAATAATTGCGGCACAGTAGCGCCAAAAGCCTCCATTAGCCCATCAGAAATACATTAAAAGCACTATTTAGGCAAAAAAAAGTAACAAATCTTTCTAAATTCCCAAAAATAATATATATTTGCAGTAACTGCAATTATGCCACACAAGCGTCGCAGCAACATATTGGCGCCGTAAGGCAGACAAACAATTGCAGGAAGATTGTCGTAACTATGACCGAAAAAGAGACAACGACACTGTTACAATTTGAACAAAAGCTGCGTTTGTTGGTAGCCCACCATCAAAAAGCCCAAGAGCGCATCAAGGAGCTTACACACTCCCTTGAGCAGGCCGACAGCCACATTCAAGAATTAGAACAGCGCCTCGCCACAATCGAGCACAGCTACAACAACCTTAAACAAGCTAAGGTAATCTCCCTGAGCGATGCCGAAATAAGCACCACCCGCGAGAGACTTACCGCACTTGTGCGCGAAATCGACCGGTGCATTGAGTCCTTGACAAAATAGCAGATATTTAAACGACCAAGCATTATGGAAGATAGAATTGTGGGAATTAACCTAATTATTGATGGAGTATCCTATCCGCTAAGCGTCCCCGCAAGCGAAGAGCCCTACTACCGTCAGGCAGCCCGTTTAATAAACGACACACTTATACCATACAACAAAGCATTCTCGGAGCAAGGCTCACAAAAAGTGCTTACAATGGTAGCCATAGATATTGCATACCGCCTCGTCAGCAAGACCGACAACACAGGCACGGCGCAGACAATGCGCAAAATAGCCGAATTATCGAGACTGATAGACGACACATTGCAAGAATAGAAATACCCGCATCCCTTAGCAGCACCTTAAAGAAGGCCCTGCACAACACACAAGGAATTTCGCGCATTGCCATATTCAAAAGGTAAAGGAACAACCATCCTGCCCGAATATTGCGATGTGCTATTTTTATATATAAATTTAAAACATTATGTCTATCACATCACTAATCATCAGCATCGTCGTTGGAATAATAATCGGCGGCGTACTATACCTGATAAGCCTCAATGCGCTAAAATCCAAGCGCAAGAGCATTATCGAAGAGGCCAACAAAGAGGCCGAGGTAATAAAAAAGAACAAACTGCTCGAAGTAAAAGAGAAATTCCTAAACAAAAAATCCGAGCTTGAGAAAGAAATCTCGCAGCGCAACCACAAGCTGCAACAGGCCGAGAATCACATCAAGCAGCGCGAGATTCAGCTGAACCAACGCAACGAAGACATTCAGCGTCGCAAAAGCGAGCTCGACGCATTCAAAGAGAACCTCGAAGCACAAAAAGGCTTAATCGAGCGCAAGCAAGAAGAACTCGACAAACTACATCTGCAAGAGCGCGAAAAGCTCGAAACCATCAGCGGCCTCTCGGCCGACGAAGCACGCGAACGCCTTGTAGAGTCGCTCAAAGAAGAGGCAAAAGCACAAGCCGACTCATACATCAACTACATAATCGACGACGCCAAGCTCACCGCCAACCGCGAAGCAAAGAAAATCGTCATACAGACAATACAGCGCGTAGCCACCGAGACTGCAATAGAAAACTCGGTAACAGTGTTCCACATCGACAATGACGAGATGAAAGGCCGCATAATAGGCCGCGAGGGCCGCAACATACGCGCCCTTGAGGCAGCCACAGGAGTAGAAATTGTCGTTGACGACACCCCCGAGGCCATTGTCCTGAGCGCCTTCGACCCCGTACGCCGCGAGATTGCCCGCCTTGCACTGCACCAGCTTGTAGCCGACGGCCGCATACACCCCGCACGCATCGAAGAGGTAGTGGCAAAAGTCAAGAAACAGATTGAGGAGGAGATTATCGAGACAGGTAAACGCACCACAATCGACCTCGGAATACACGGAATGCACCCCGAGCTCATCCGCATAATCGGAAAAATGAAATACCGCTCGTCATACGGCCAGAACCTCTTGCAGCACGCACGCGAGACAGCCAATCTGTGCGCCATAATGGCCGCCGAGCTGGGGCTGAACCCCAAAAAAGCCAAACGGGCAGGACTTCTGCACGATATTGGCAAAGTGCCCGACGAAGAGACCGAGCTTCCGCACGCCGAGTATGGTATGAAAATTGCCGAGAAATACAAAGAGAAGCCCGACATCTGCAACGCCATAGGCGCCCACCACGACGAGATAGAAATGACCAGCCTCATAGCCCCCATCGTTCAGGTGTGCGACGCAATATCGGGTGCACGCCCCGGCGCACGCCGCGAAATTGTCGAGGCCTACATCAAGCGCCTGCACGACCTTGAGCAGCTTGCAATGTCCTATCCCGGCGTAACAAAGACCTACGCAATACAGGCAGGACGCGAGCTTCGCGTAATTGTCGGTGCCGACAAGATTGACGACAAACAGACCGAGCAGCTCTCGGGCGAGATTGCAAAGAAGATTCAGGACGAAATGACCTATCCCGGACAGGTAAAAATCACCGTAATACGCGAGACACGCGCCGTAAATTACGCACGATAAAAGGCCCTACCGAGACAAACAAAATAAATAACGTGAGTTCGATATAAGAATTTTGATTTTTATCAAAATTAACTCGTTGAAAATTAGGAGAATAGCGATAATTGTTGTAACTTTAGGTGTCCAATCAAAAGATTTACAACTCATTACCGCTATGTTCTCCGAGG
>JAFQVS010000094.1 GCA_017407905.1 Bacteroidaceae bacterium
CCTCGGAGAACATAGCGGTAATGAGTTGTAAATCTTTTGATTGGACACCTAAAGTTACAACAATTATCGCTATTCTCCTAATTTTCAACGAGTTAATTTTGATAAAAATCAAAATTCTTATATCGAACTCACGTTATTTATGTGTTTTATCAGTGAATGGGATTTCTTTTGGCCATTGACTATGCTATCGAAAGGTGGTTTGGGGGATTGGGCTATTGTAATAATTTGGGTAATAATTCTAATTATAGGTTTATAACCACAAATATATTACTATTGAATTATATGACTAATAATATGTAGTTACATATTAAATTCTTTCCTCGATGTAAGAGCTCAAAATTCATATGCAGAAAAGATTTTATGCGGAGTTGATATGTTTCTTTGTGCAATATTCTGATTATTGTTAAAATATATTAAATTCTATCTCTTGCTTAGTCAATTCTTCTGCTTGCCTGTTAATATGTTGTCAAAAATATTAACAACTATGAACGACGAGGAGTTTCTAAAGAAATTTAAAAAGGGCGAGAGAGTGTTGAAAAAGTACGCAATGGTGCTCACAGGCAACGAGGCGCTGGCTGCCGAGCTTTATCAACAGACGGTGGTGCGGGCTTACGTGCATCGCAATTGCGGGTACGCAATTGCTAATTTTACTCATTGGATGGGTGTGTTGATGAGGGAGCTGCATCAAGATGATATGCTGCCGCACGATGGCAATATTTCTGTTAAATCCCTCCCGAAACACACAGAGCGGTTGCCCGAGGAGATTAGGCACGTCGTGCAGCTTGCGGCCTCGGGGCGCAGCAGTTGCGAGATTGCCAAAATGTTGGGCCTTACGCGCTCGACCGTGAAGAATCGCATCTCCGCGGCCAAAAGGATGGCCGAGAAATAGGGTAGCAGAGGGGCATAAAGTGTGCAGACTGCTTTTGTGGCGATTAACGGGCAGGGGGATTTTTTATTCCTCGGTTGGGCAATTTTTATTTAAAATGGTGCCGCCGCTACTCCTTAAAAGCCTTTTTTAGTAGCAGGCGTGCGGCGCGGATGCGGTTCTTGACGGTGCTCAGTGGCAGGCCGAGGGTGAGCGCAATCTCGCAATATTTATGCCCCTGAGCATACATTATCAGCGGGGTGGAAAATTCGGGTGGGAGCTTTGCGATAATGCGAGCAATGTCGCGAAATTCCAGCAATGCGTCGGCTGCGTCATCGGTGCGGTAATAATTATAATCGGCATTTTCCATTCTTGCTCTTCGCTGTGCCGCGAGACGTTCGTTAAGAAAAATATTTCGCATAATCCGCTCGGCCCAAAGGTCGAATCGCGTGCCGGGTGTAAAATATTTTCGCTTGATATATGCCCTTACCACCGTCGCCTGAAAAAGCTCGCGAGCATCCTCAGTCCTCCCCTGCGTCAGATACATTGCATAGCTGTTCAGTTTGTTGCTAACATTTTGTAATTCAATAAGAAAAGTTGTGTCATTCATCGTTTGTGTTTATGTAAATATAAAATTACATAAACAGCGATGCGTGGGATTTTGTTTATCAACAGTACATATTTTTTTCTTTATTAAAAAAGTGTATTGGCGAGTTTGGTAATAACATCGCGATTATTCCATTCAGTCAGAACCCGGACGGGCGTGGAGGTAATAATAGACAACCCCCGTCGTAGAAAATTATATTAACAACGTTGTGGGCATAAAAAAATGATGGAGTTTATTCTCCATCATTCTGTTGACCGCTGATTTTAAATACTGCCATATCTCCTTTGGTTCCTATTCTGATTGGGGGGCCCCACAGCGACAGGCCGCTTGACACAAATATGTGCGAATGGCTCCATTTGCGGTAGCCGTGGCTCTGTTCAAAAATTATGTCGGTTGCTATGTTTCCGGGCCATATTTGTCCGTGGTGTGTGTGTCCGCAAAAGACTATATCGGCTTTTTGAGCGTCCATCCCTTTTAGGCTTCTTGGTTGGTGTTTAACAACCATTATAGGTCGCTCTCTGTCCGTTTTTTCGAGGAGCTCTTTTAGTTGTATGAATCTTCTTCCGGCGTACCGGTCGTCGCGCAGAATAAGCTGGAAGCCGTTGGGGAAGGTTACTACTGTGTCGGCAAGCATCTTTATGGGGGTGAGCTCGAGGAAGCGGCGGCTCTCGTCGATATTGCTTATGTATTCGTGGTTACCGGGGGCCATATAGATGCCCATCGGGGCTTTTAGTTGGCACAGCTCCTCGTGCATCCTCTCGTTGTATAGCGGAATGAGGCTGTTGTCTATAAGGTCGCCTCCAATTATTATTAGGTCGGGATTTTGGGCGTTTATCATCTGCACGAATTTCTTCAGCTTGGCTTTTCCTGTGCCGTAGCCTAAGTGAAGGTCGCTCACGGCAACGATTGTCATTGGATGCTCTAATTTTTTGTCGAGTTTAAGTTCTATTGTCTCTACTCGTGGGTGTAGGTTGTTTATGTATCCGCCTGTGAGTATGGCTGCTGTGATGCCTAAGGCCCATAGGAAGCTGTGTGGGATGTTTATGAGCAGTCTTACTGCGTCGATGGCAAGCAGTGCCAATGTCATATAGAGTACAAATACCATCCACAATGTGCCGATGCTGAACATTATTTTGGGCAGAAACTCGGGGAGGTTGCTGTGGCGCAGTGCCATTACTATGAATAGTTGCAGCGCCAGCAGCCAAAAGATTATGCCGAATGATATTTTTATTGCCATCGGTGCGGCGCTTATTGTTTGTAGTGCGCGGATGAATATGTAGGTGTTTCCGCACAAGAAGCACACGAGGATGAGTATTAACATTATTCCCATATTGTTGGTTTAAAAATTGGTTTCTTGGGGGGCGATTATTAGAATGTGTTTGAATTTTATTGGAGAAGTTTTCTAAATTGGCGTCCTTGTTTCGGCTCCTTTAAGTCTGTTTTAGGCATCTTTTCTTTGTTTTCTTTTGGTAATAGCCCGCTATTCCCTGCGATGTAACAAAGAAAACCTACTCTAAAACAACTCTTAAATAATTCCGAAATAAAATTCAAACAGCTTCTTATAAATTACGAGACTGTGCTTTTTTTTATTGCAATCAGTCTCGTAATTATATTTTTTTTAACTTTTGAGAATTATTTCAGATTCTCGATAAAGTAGCGGCTCAGACGCTCGAATACGTGCAGGCGTGTGTAGCTGCCGAAGTAGATGCTGTGGTTGCTGTCGGGGTAGAGTGCCATTTCGACGTGTTTGCCTGCCTGATTGAGCTGGTGTACGTAGCGCAGCATATTGCGGAAGTGTACATTGTCGTCGGCTGTGCCGTGGATGACGAGCAGCTTGCCGTTGAGCTCTTTGGCGTGTACTACTGCCGAGCCGAGGTCGTAGCCCTCTTTGTTCTCTTTGGGGGTGCGCATAAAGCGCTCGGTATATACTGTGTCGTAGAAGCGCCAATCGGTGGGGGCGGCAATGGCTACTCCGGCTTTGAATACTGCGTCGCTCTGGCTCATTGACATTATGGTGTTGTATCCGCCGAAGCTCCAGCCCCATATTCCGATGTTGTTTTTATCGACGTAGGGGAGTGTGCCTAAGTATTTTGCTGCTTCTACTTGGTCGCGGGGCTCGTAGTAGCCCAGCTTCATGTAGGTGCATTTTCCAAACTCGGTGCCGCGTCCACCGGTGCCGCGTCCATCGACGCATACCATTATGAAGCCTTGTTCGCTCATATAGGTCTCGAAGCCGGCGCCGGCGTACATTCCTATGTACCACGTGTCTTTTACCTCTTGCGAGTAGGGGCCGCTGTATTGGTACATTATGACGGGGTATTTTTTGTTTGCGTCGAAATTGTGGGGCTTGACCATCCAGCCGTTAATTTCTACGCCGTCGCTTGTCGTAAAGGTAAAGAGCTCTTTCGAGGGGAGCTGCATCTGTGATAGTTTGGATTTTAGCTCGTTGTTGTCGATGAGTGTCTTTATTGTGTTGCCTTTGTTGTCGTTTGTGGTTACGACGGGCGGGGTGGTGAGGTTGTCGAATGTGTTGATGAAGTATTTCATTCCTGCGCTGAAGATGGTGCTGTTGGTGCCGTCGCCTTTGGTGAGGCGTGTCTTGCGGCCTTTTTTGTCAATCTTGTAGGCGTTGCTGCGCAGGGGACTTCCTTCGTTGCTGTTGTAGTAGAATTCGTTTTTCTTTTGGTCCCAGCCGATGAAGCCGGTAACCTCGTAGTTGCCCTCGGTGATGGGGCGTACGTAGTCGCCGCCTATTGTGTAGAGGTAGAGGTGGTTGTATCCGCTGCGCTCGCTTTGTAGGATGATGTGTTTGTCGAAAAATTCGATGCCTGCGTAGGTGGATTCGTTAAGGTAGGTGTCGCTCTGTTCGCGCAGGATGCGTTTGCATAGTCCCGAGAGGGGGTTGGCGGCAAATACATCCATTGTGTTCTGATGGCGGTTCAGTGTTATCACTGCGAGTGTCTGGGGGTCATTTGTGAAGCGTATGCGGGGGATGTAACTCTCGGGGTCAATCTCTAATTTCAGTTGACGGGTTACGCGGCTCTTTACGTCGAATGTGTGAACCGATACTTTTGAGTTGGGTGCTCCGGCAACGGGGTATTTGTAGCTGTAGGGGGCTACGTAGGGGTCGTACTCGACTTTGTTTGTCGAGGGGATGTACATTGGCATATCGTAGTTCATTACCTCGCTCTCGTCGTAGCGTATGTAGGCGATGACTTTGCTGTCGGCACTCCAATCGTAGGAGCAGTTGGTCGAAAATTCTTCCTCATAGACCCAATCGGGGATTCCGTTGATTATCTTGCCAAATTCGCCGTCGGTGGTTATCTGCGACTCGCTGTTCTCGAATAGTAGTTTAACGATGAAGATGTTGTTTGCGCGCACGAATGCTATCATTGTGCCGTCGGGCGAGAATTTGGGTACTTGCTGTGAGCCGTTCTCGGATAGGGGGGCTACTTTGTTGTTCTTGCGCGAGTAGATGTAGTGGTCGGCGGTGAAGGAACGACGGTAGATGCTCTTTGTGTTTGTCTGGATGAGCAGGCGGCTCTCGTCGGGCGAGAATTGGTAGCCGTCGATGTGTTTGTTGCCGAACCCGCGGGCTGTGGATGCGTCGAAGATGGTGTCAACTACTTCGCCGCTCTTGAACGAGCATTTTAGAATGAGGGTGTTGTTGCCGCCTAAACGGGCAAAGTGTTCACCGTCGGCCATTGGTTTTATGGCCGAGTATCGTTGGGCCCAGAAGGCGCTCATTGCGCCGGGAAGGGTCAGGGAGCCGTCGGCAAGCAGGGGGAGTGCTATAAGCGCGGCGAGAATTAGTGAAAAGAATCGTTTCATTGCTTATTTGTGTTTATAATTTGTTGTTCTTTAATGTGGTTGCGAAGATAGTGTATTTTGGCGAGATATGGAAATTTGCGGCTTTGTTTGTTGGATGCGGTGTGTTATGTGTTCGCTTGTTTGGGGAATTTACGCCTCTGGCGTGAATATATCCTTCGCTCGCTGTAAAAAAGGCTAAAATAAATTTTGCGTTTCTCGCTCGCTTGTTGTTAATTTGCGCTAACGCGCGAATATTGACTTCGCTCGCTGTGTAAAATATAGAAGTAAACTTCATATTTTCCGCTCGCTTGTTGTTATATTTGCAAAAAATAAATTTTGTTAAAAATATTATATTACTATGGATTTTATTTTGATTATAATTGCTGCGTTGGCGCCGGTTGTGTGGCTTCTTTATTATGTAAATAAGAAGGATAGTGTGCGCCCCGAACCTGTTGAACAGCTTGTTATTGCTTTTGTGCTTGGTATTCCATCGGCTGTTTTGGCTATTTGTGGGGCTCAACTGCTTATGTTTATGGGATTTTGTAACGAGGAGGTGCAGTCGGTGCTCGATGCTGTTCGTCTGTCGCTCTTTGGTGCTGCATTGCCCGAGGAGTGTGCTAAATTTTTCTTCTTTTGGATTTTTGTGCGTAGGAATCGTTTCTTCGATGAGAGGATGGATGGCATTGTTTATGCGTGCTGTGTGTCGTTGGGCTTTGCGGCGTTGGAGAATATTATGTATCTGTTCCAGAATTACGAGTCTTGGGTGAGTGTGGGAATTACTCGTGCCATCTTCTCGGTGCCGGGGCATTTCTTCTTTGGTGTGCTTATGGGGTATTACTATTCGCTTGTGCACTTCTCGAAGAAATCGTCGTTGTTTAATATGTGTATGGTGCTTGTGGCGCCCATCGTTGCACACACTGTTTTTGATGCTATTCTTTTTGCAATGCCGGTGGTGCCTATCGTGAGCATTTTGTTGATGATTGCGTTTATCTATTTTTGTAATCTTTTGCGCAGGTATGCGGTGTCAAGAATCGAGGTGCATCTTGAGGATGATAATGCTGAATTTGGCGCTGTTGCTGCCGAGGGGGCGTTGCCCGGTGGCGAGAATGGTGCTGTTGCCGGCCTTTCGGCGAATGGGGACGATGCTTTGGCCGAGGACGAACTTGACGATTATATTGTTGAAAAGTATCTTGGTGGCAGGGAGAGGTCTGAGGATTGAAATTTTGCTTTTTCGGCTCTGTTCTTTTGCCTTGCAAAGGGTTGAAAAAAGTATGGGGCTTTATTGCTAAATAGGGATAAAAAAATGAGCGTAAAAAATACGCTCATTTTTTTATTGTATAAGGTCGAGCAGTAGTGTGAGCTCGAAGGGGGATGCTCCGCGCTGGATGAGTACCTCTGCATCTTGCTTTATCAGCTGTTCTAATCTTTTTTTGTCGTTGCACAGCTCCGAGGCTTTATTGTATAGCTCTATGGCTTGTGGGCGGTTGCCTGCAATCCACTCGACGTGGGCTGCGTTTATGTAGTCTTCGAGGCGGGCGCTGTTGCTTGTGAGAAGTTTTTCGTAGTAGTTGCGGGCTTGTTGCTCTTTGCCGGTGAGGAACGAGCACCACGCGATTGCTCGCCACGAGCGGTGGGAGTTGGCATCGAGGTATTCTACTTTGAAGAAGCGGGCAAAGGCTTCGTCGTAGCGCTTGAGCACTGCCAGACACTCGCCTGTCTGCAATAGCAGGGTGAGGTTGTCGGGGGCTACCTCTTCGGCTGCAATGTAGTAGTGCAGGGCATTCTCGTAATTGCCTTGCAGACGGTAGCATTGTGCAATGTGGCGCATTGTCCAAAGGCTGTCGGGCTGTAGAATGTCGGCCTTTGTGTATTGTTCTATTGCTGCTTGATGGTTGCACGATTTTTGTTGGCAGTAGCCTAATTTTTGGTAGAATTGTGCGTCGCATCCGCTCTGCGAGCCGCGCTTTTCCAATATTTCGCCGGCGCTGATTGCTTCGCCGTAGTATCCTTTCTCGACAAGGTAGTGGAATATGTGCAGTATCGACTCGCTGCTGTCGATGAGTGGGGCGAGGGTGGCGTCGCTTAGTAGGTTGAGCTGCTCGCTGAAGGGGTCGGTGTATTCTTTGCCGTGGTGCGATAGTCGGAAGAAGCGGTAGAGGTCTTGAATGTATTGGTTGCCCGTTGTTTCGCTCTCTTGTTCTTTGGGGGCTTTGGCGATGGTCTCGGGACCCTCTTCGGGGCTTTCGGGCAGTTGTTGCATCAGCATATCGCGCTGTTGCTGCGGCACTTGTGAGAATGTGAGGCAGAATGAATATTTGTCGCTGTTGCAGAAGAATCGCGACGAGCATATTGCGCTAAGAAGGGTCTTGCGTGTGCTGCTTCCGTCGGGCATCAGCTGCGATATTTCGGGGACGTTTGTGTCGAACGGGCGCAGCCAATTGCTCATTTCGTTAAAGAACGGGTAGCGTTTGAGCTGCGAGAATGTGCTCATATAGACGTCGGCACCCTCTATTTGCCATTTTGCCATTTCGTCGAGTTTCTCTTTTATGTCGTCTTTCTCAATCCACGCTTTCCACTCGGGGTTGTGCTCGTCCTCGTCTATCTCTTTTATAATGTCCATTCCCAATTTCTCGTTTCTAAGATGCGGATTTTTCATCATTGCGGGGATTATCTCTTCGCGCATCTTGCGGTCTATTTTTTGTGTCTCGCGGCAGCGCAGTAGTTGTATCTGTATTGTTGCGATGCGACGCATTACGGTGGGGGTGTCGCGCAGTGTGTCGAGTGCCGAGAGTATTTCGGGGTGGTATTTGAGGCGCTTGCTGTGTGTGGTGAGGATTATTATTACTCCTATAAGGGCGCGGACGGCGATTATTGTCTCGTCGTCGGTAGATAGGCGGCACAGGAGCAGTGCCTTTCCGGGCTCGAAGCATTGTAGCAGGCCGAGGGTTATTGCACCGATGAGTGTGGCGCGGTCGTTGGTGGGAATTTCTTTGTCGGTGAGTAGCGACTGTATCTCTTCGTGTGTCTGTTTGTTGGGGCTTGTGTTTGTGAGCAGACGATAGAAGGCCTCTTTTAGTATCGTTTCGTGCTGCTCGTGAAGCTCTTGCTCTATTTGGTGGCGTTGGGGCAGGGGGGCGGTGCGTGCTGATGCAAGGTTGGCGCTGTTCTCGGCAAGGCGCAGACGAAGGCTCTCGGAGGGGAGGTCGCCACGATAGAGGCGGCGCTTCTGAGCAAATATTGTGAGTGCTCCTTGTGTGGCTTGTTGCAGCAGCTGAAGCTCGTCGTTTATCGTAAGACAGCGTCCGCTGAGCTCGCGGTGGAGTGCCTCGCGGTTGGGGTCGGGCATTCCTCGGCGCATATATTCGAGCATATAGTTATATGCCGTTGCTGTCTCGCTCAGGCGGGTGTATAACTCCCAATCGGTGTTGCTGTTTATGGCTGCCGATAGCTCGTTGATGGCTTGTTTGAGGCGTCCATCGTATATGTGTGCCTCTATTGTTGCGTGTAGTTGATTGTTGCTCATAGCTGAATGTTGTCTCACGTTTTTTCTTGCTTATTCTTTTTTCTGCTTGTCGAGGGCTTTTATTTTAAACAAGCGGGAGCGACTTTTGGTCGCCCCCGCGATTGTTGATTTTATTTATGTGCGAAAATTATTCGCCCTTAACGGCTGCAACACCGGGAAGCACCTTGCCCTCGATGGCTTCGAGAAGGGCACCACCACCTGTCGAGATGTAAGAAACTTGCTCGGCCATACCGAATTTGTTGATGCAAGCTACTGAGTCGCCACCGCCGATGAGCGAGAAGGCGCCGTTGGCTGTTGCCTTACCGATGGCCTCGGCAATGGCACGTGAGCCTGCTGTAAAGTTGTCAAATTCGAATACGCCTGCGGGGCCGTTCCAAAGGATTGTCTTTGCGCTCTCGATGGCTGCTGCAAATGCTTTCTGGGCCTCGGGACCTGCGTCAAGACCTTCCCAACCTTCGGGAATTGCGCCTGCGGGGCACACCTGTGTGTTGGCGTCGTTCGAGAAGTCATCGGCTGCAACGCAATCGGTGGCAAGAACAAGGTTTACGCCCTTTGCTTTAGCCTGCTCGATGATGTCGAGTGCCAGCTGCAATTTATCGTCCTCGACGATTGAGTTACCGATGCTGCCACCCTGTGCCTTAGCGAATGTGTAGGTCATACCACCGCAAAGGATGAGGTTGTCAACCTTGTCCATAAGGTTCTCGATGATACCAATCTTTGTTGATACTTTTGAACCACCCATAATTGCGGTGAAGGGACGCTTGATGTCTTTGAGAATGTTGTCAACGGCTTGTACCTCTTTCTCCATAAGGTAGCCCAGCATCTTGTGGTCGTCGTCGAAATAGTCGGCAATGACGGCGGTTGATGCGTGGCGACGGTGTGCGGTACCAAATGCGTCGTTGATGTAGCAGTCGGCGTATGAGGCGAGGGTCTTTGCAAACT
The DNA here is from genome assembly GCA_017407905.1 of Bacteroidaceae bacterium. Taxonomy (GTDB): domain Bacteria; phylum Bacteroidota; class Bacteroidia; order Bacteroidales; family Bacteroidaceae; genus HGM04593. The sequence goes on from JAFQVS010000094.1 coordinate 9,748, forward strand.
CTTTCTGCGACTCTTTCATTGCCTTCTTTGCATCGTTGTATGCGGGGTCTTCTTTGTCGATGCCAACGGGCTTACCCTCCTCCTCGGGATAGAAACGGAGATTCTCGAGCATAAGAACCTCGCCTGCCTTTAGGGCTGCTGCGGCCTCGGCAGCCTTGGCGCAGTCGGGAGCAAACTGTACGGGAGCACCCAATTTCTCGGATACTGCGTCAACAATCTGGCTGAGAGAGTATTTTGCATTTACCTTGCCCTTGGGCTTGCCCATATGAGACATAATGATAAGTGCACCACCATCGGCAAGAACCTTTTTGAGTGTGGGAAGGGCACCGCGGATACGTGTGTCGTCGGTTATTTTACCCTCTTCGTTCAAAGGTACGTTGAAGTCAACGCGAACGATGGCTTTCTGGCCTGCAAATTTAAAATTGTCAATTGTCATAATTGTTAATTTATTGAGTTAGTAAATAATTTGTTGTCTGTATGCAATGTTGTCCGAGGCTGCCTGTGGCAACCTACACAGCTACAAAAATACTATTTTAAAATAAATAATTGCAGAATTGGGGGTTTATTTTTAAAAAAAGATGAAAAAATAGGTTAATGTTTTTTTTTATTTGTCGGATGCTTTTTTGTTGCTTTATTCTTTGGCGGGGTTTTTTGCTTGTTTCTGATGCTCTTTGCACAGTGGGGCGAGGCCGCAACGATTGCACTCGGGGGTGCGTGCCTTGCAGACGTATCGTCCGTGCAGTATGAGCCAATGGTGGGCTTTGGGCACAATGTCGTGGGGAATGTATTTCATTAGCTCTTTTTCGACGCTGTATGGGGTGGTGCAGCGTTTGGGAACAAGGCCTATGCGGTGGCTCACGCGAAAGACGTGTGTGTCAACAGCCATTGCGCTTTTGCCCCATACGACCGACTGTATGACGTTGGCCGTCTTGCGGCCGACGCCGGGAAGGGTTACAAGCTCGTCGAGTGTCTCGGGTACCTCGCCTTGAAAGTCGCTGCATAGCTTTTGGGCCATTCCTACAAGGTGCTTGGCTTTGTTGTTGGGGTACGAGATGCTTTTTATGTAGTTGAAGACCTCGTCGGGGTGGGCTTGGGAAAGTTCGTGGGCGTCGGGGTAACGGGCGAATAGGTCGGGGGTTACCATATTCACGCGCTTGTCGGTGCATTGGGCCGAGAGTATCACTGCCACCAAAAGCTCGAACGGGGTTGTGTAGTTGAGCTCGGTCTCGGCTACGGGCATTGCCTCCTCGAAATATTCTATGGCTCTTTGGTAGAGTTCTGTTTTTTTCATCTGTTTACACGGTAAATTCTCTAATTTCGCAGTTGCCCATCAGTGTTACGTCGCGGTGGGTTACGCCTTTTATCTCGGCTTCCATTATGCGGGTGAGGAATCCGTGGCTGAAGGCGAGGATTCTTTTGCCGGGATATTCGCGCTGTACTTTTTCGATGAATTTGTGTACGCGTATCTTCATTGCCTCTTCGGTCTCGACTGTCTCGTTGAGTGTGGCGCCTTTTATGGGGGTGCCCGAGAGGTTGCCGAGGTCGCGCTCGCGCAGCAGGGGCTCTTTTATTATCTCGCACTCGATGCCTTCGAGTATTATGTTTGCTGTGTCTAAGCAGCGTTTAAGGTCGCTGCATAGTACAGCGTCGAATTGTAGCGCGGCAACGGCGGGACGTGCGGCTGCTGCTTGTTCTTTGCCCAGCTGCGAGAGGGTGCCGGGTGTCTGTCCTTGAAATACTCCGCGTGCGTTCTCTTCGGTCTCGCCGTGGCGCACAAGATATATTGTTGTACTCATTTTTTTTGTTGTTTTTGGTTTATTTTGTTTCTGCGAATTTACAAAGAATTGTTGTTATTACAAAATATATCTGCTGAAGGTCTGTTTATTCTCGCTTGTGATATTAGTTTTTTTGTATATTTGATGTAGTTTGATTAAGATTCTTTGAGTATCAAACCATTAAGAAGAACTTGCATGAGAATGGGCAATGGATAAGAAATTGCTAACTTGTTTTGTTACACTATATTCCTCATGCTTTTCAAATAAC
>JAFQVS010000095.1 GCA_017407905.1 Bacteroidaceae bacterium
CGTTCCGACGGTCTCCACTGTCGAGCCTGCTGCGAATTGCAATAGTCCGCCGTAGGTGCTTGTTGTTCCGCTCACCGTTACAACGTCGCCCTCTTTGTTGCCTTTGTCGCTGCCCAGATAGACGAGTATTGTGCCTGTTGCGTCGCTTACAAGGAATCCGCGCGAGTAGGTCGCAATGATTGTGCCTTTAACGGCTGCCTCGCCCGGGCCTGCCGCAAGAACCTCGGCGATGGTGCTGATAGTGGCGGGCTCCTCGGGCTGCTCGCCCTCGCCGCCTTCGCCCTCGATGAGTGTTACGTCATCTACAAGGAACGATTGGCCTTTGCCGTTCTTGTTGTTCATAATGTTCACGGCAAGCTCGGTTGTTGCATCGAGGGTGAATGTAAAAGTCTCCTCTTTCCACTCGCCGGTGGCTGCCTGCGCGGGGGTGTCGTCGTAGATGTAGTCTTTGCCTGTGTCAACAACAACGCCGTCCTGAAGTTTCACGTAGCCGAGGCGGAAGTGTCCTGCTTCGGTTCCGTTGGTCTTGAAATAGGCGCTGATGGTGTAGGTGCCTGCTTCGAGTGTGTAGCTGTTCGATGCGAAGCGTTTGTTGCCCGATGCGCCTTTTACAACCACCGAGCTGCTGCCGCTGCGTGCGTCGCTCGACTGCTCGATTGTGGCGTTTGATACTTTACTGAGGGTGGCCCAATTTGTGGGTAGATTGTCGCTCCACTCCTCGAAACTCGAGTTTGATAACAAATTGCCTGTCTGTGCATTGACCATAAGGGCAATGAGGCTGAATAATGAAAGTAAAATTCTCTTCATAAATGTCTGTTTTTTATGTTTATGATTATTTGCGATAGTATGCTTTACTATATCGACACGTGTAATTTTATTACGTGCAAATTTAGCAAGAAGCTGTGTAAAAAAAGCACAATTTACAAAAAATAATTTTGGGTGTTGTAATTATAATATGTATAGAGATTTTTAGTGGCGATTTTCTTGCACGGTCGATTGTTGCGATTATCAACCTCTTAAGATGTTAAAAAGTTTATATTAAATTTTCAAAAATTATAAAAAATCTTATATGCTGTTGATACTGCTTGTATATTAAGATTTTTTTTGTATTTTTGCTTTCTGAGCGCGAATATGCGGCAATTGTTGCTGACACTCGGATAGCGGGTGTAGCATTGCGCGCTTTTGAGCTTATTGAGTATGTTTTAAATTCTAACAATAAAAACCTTAATTTAAACATCTTATGAAAAAATGTTACAAAATTTCGACTTTGGCTCTGCTCGCCTCGATGGTTCCATCGTTTGCGCTGGCGCAGCTTGAGATTAAAAACGAGGCTCTGTCCAATCCCGACAACGAGCCTGTCGAGGTGCATCCCGTGCCTCATCCTCGTCAGTTAAAATGGCAGGAGACAGAGTTTTATGCCTTCTTCCACTATGGAATGAATACTTACACGGGCCTTGAATGGGGTAACGGCGACGAGGATCGTGCACGCTTTGCTCCGACGGCGGCGCCCAACCCTCGTCAGTGGCTCGAAGTGGCCAAGCAGGCGGGTATGCGCGGTGGAATTGCGGTTGTAAAGCATCACGATGGCTTCTGCTTGTGGCCCACCGAGACTACCGACCACAATGTTACAAACTCGGGCAATGAGTTCGGACGCGAGACAAATATCCCCCGCGATTTTGCCGAGGCTGCACGCGACCTTGATATGAAATATGGTTTCTACGTCTCGCCGTGGGACAGAAACAGCGTACACTATGGTACCGATAAATATGTTAAGGATGTATTTTTGCGTCAGTGTGCCGAGCTTGCGCAGTATGGTACCGACCAATTTGAGATGTGGTTCGACGGTGCCAACGGCGGTAGCGGATATTATGGCGGACGCAACACAACAGTGAACGTAGATAGAGCAACATATTACGATGTTCCCAATTTGCGCGACAGTATTCACAAGGTGTGCCCCGATTGTGTAATGTGGGGCGTGGGCGGCGAGGCCCGTTGGATTGGTAACGAGGCCGGTTGGGCCGGACAGACCAATTGGTCGCCCGAGAATCGCGACTATGCTCCCGAGGGTAACGGAATGTACGGTAGCGAGAATGGCTGGTTCTGGTTGCCGGGCGAAAGCGATGCAAAGGCTACCAACAAAGGCTGGTTCTACCACGATGGCGAGTCGCCTCTGAGCAGCGAGCGTCTGTTCCAGATGTACCTTGAAACAGTGGGTCGCAATGCCACTCTTATTCTGAATATCCCCCCCAACAAGGCCGGTGTTCTGCCCGATGCCTCGGTAAAATCGCTCGTTGGTATGGGCGACCTCATCAAAGCACGCCTCAGCAACGATTTTGCAAAGAGTGCAAAGATTCAGGTTTCGGATACTCGTACAGCGGGTGCGGCTCGCGACTATAAGGCCGAGAATATGACCGACGGCAACAAGGATACTTATTGGGCTGCCAATGATGGCATCAACGAGGCTACAATTACTCTTAGTTGGGACGAGGAGCAGACTGTACGCTACGTCGAGCTTATGGAGTATATTGCAAAGGGACAGCGTGTAAAGAAATTCCACATCGAGACAAGCGAGGATGGACAAAAATGGACACGTCGCGCATCGAACGTGGAGACAACAACCGTCGGCTACAAACGTATCATCCCTCTGAACGGAAGCACAAACAACAGCTTCGGCACAGGCTTTAAGGCTAAGGGTGTACGCATTGTAATCGAGGATAGCAAGGCTTGTCCGCTAATAAGTAAAGTTTCTGTTTATTGATTCTCTCGGAATGTAGATTCTTGCCTTTGTATTATACTTTAATATAAAAGGTGAGAGGACGATAAGGAAACTAAGAATTTGTAATATAAACATATACAAAAGAAGAAAATTATGAAATTAAAAAATATATTTTCATTGGCGGCAATGCTCCTGCCTGCGACGATAATGGCGCAGACAAATATTACTTTCGAGGAGCAGGATTATAAGGCTTTAGGTGTCTATGATACTTGGGAAGCGTCGCCCTTCCGCACGGGTAAATTGAGTGGTAACTATGCTGTTATTGAGAATCACCTCAATTATGTTGACGAGCAGTTGGAGGTTGCTCCCAACGACTCGAAAAAGATTCTTGCTGTTCAGCGTTCGCGCTTCGGCAGTAATACTTTTGGTGTGCGCATCGACCTTAACGAGACTTTCGAGCTCACTCCCACCACAAAATATGTTCACGTGATGGTCTATCGCCCTTATGGCGGACGTGTGATGGTTGTCGGCCTCGGCAAGCGCACCGAGCGTCAGGGACAGTCGCCCGAGGCCGAGCAATTCTGGGCAATGTCAACAACGAATGTAGGTGCCAATAAATGGCAGGATGTTGTGCTGCCCATAAAGGGTAACGGCGGCATTGATATATACAGCTTGGTGGTGGTGCCCGATTGCGAGTCGCCTCACAATTACACCGAGGATGCTGTTTGCTACATTGATAACATTGAGGTAAATGATAATCCTCAGTCGAAATTTGTCTATGGATACTATCCCGTGGCATTCGACAAAGGACAGCTTTATACTCGCAGCGACCGTCATCTGAACGGTGTCGGAATTGTATCGGGCGACGGAGCGCAGAATTTCACCTCTCCCTCGACGCCTAACACTGTGTACGTTGACCTTAGCGCCAAGCAGTTGCGCGCGCGTGCGGGCGAGGAGGTTACTCCCAAGCTCAACTATTCGGGTTCGTGGATGCACGGTTATGTTTATCTCGACCGCAACAACGATGGTAAATTCGTCTATGAGATGAACGAAGATAACACCATTCCCGAGGGCAGCGAGATTATGGCTTATTCGTACTACAATGGCAAGAACAGTACCGGCGCCGCTGTAAGTAACAACAATGTGTTGCCGCCTCCCGCATTTACCGTTCCTGCCGACCTTGCAAACGGATATTATCGTATGCGCTTCAAGGTTGATTGGAACTGTATCGACCCGGCAGGAAATATCGACCAAGGAAACTCGATAATCAGCAACGGCGGTGGTATTATCGACATTATGCTGAATGTCCACGGCGACTATTGCAATGTGAACGACGCCAACCGCAACGGCGAGGTTCTTGCAGCCGATGGCACTAAGCTCGTAAAATATCAGGCCGAGTTTGGAAAGCCCTTTACCATTAAGATGAACCCCGAGCAGGGCTTCGAGTATGCGGGTATTGTCGTAAAATATGGTTACAATTTGGGTGGCGACAGCATTGTACACGATAATCCTCAGTGGCAGAAGGTGCGCTTCGGACGCGAGCTTTTTGTGAACGACGAGTTTACAATCCCCGCCGAGTATATGAGTGGCGACGTCGAGATTGAGGGCCTCTTCATCGAGGAGGGTACATACGTCCCCGAGCAGCCCGAGACACGCTACGAGACAACTGTCGTAAATAATGGAAATTTCGCTGATGGAACCACTTGGTACACAATCCAAATAGGCCAGCAGGGGTATGTGCTTGCCGATAATGGCGACGCAAATTATATTGCACTCGATAACACAGTCCTCGACCTTGAAAACCCTGCGCAGCTGTGGTGCTTCACGGGTAACGAGGATAGTGGCTACCGCATCTATAATATGCAGGCGGGCGGCTCGAAAGTGCTTGCTGCGCCGGTGAAAATGATGGGTACAACGGGAAGCGCATCGCATCCCACAATGCAGCCTGTGGGTCAGTTGCCCGATGGTTACACCGACCTTTGGAAATTTGCCGACTCGGACGACCTCGGCTCGACGGACGTATCGAACGCCTATATGTATCAGGTGGGGCACGAGGCCAATAAGGTAAATAACCGCGACAGCAAGCTCGCCTTCTGGAACGGCGGCGCCGACGCAGGCTCGACGCTTCAGATACATTTTGCAATGACCACCGTTGCCGAGGCCGACACTCTCACGGGTGCCGCACTGCGCGCAATGACACTGCCCACACGCATCGGCCTGCAATCAATCTCCGAGACCAACGGCTATTGGTTCAACGGTGCCGCTGTCGAGGTCGAGAGCAAAGAACCCGTTGTCTCGAACGTGTATGTGTGGGAGCCTGTCGAGGGTAGCGAGGGTAAATTCTATCTCCACAAGGCTTACCCCGAGGATACCGACGGCGAGGGTTATGTGCAGCAGCCCGACGGCAATGTGGCGCTTGGCAACAAGGCAACAGCTGCCGAATTTGAGGCCTTCAGCCCTATGGTCGAGACGGGTGGTGGCGACGTGAACACCGCCGATACATCGTGGGCTGTCGATATTACCGATAATCCTTACGTTGTGCGCTTCGTAACAAGCGGCACCTATCTTAACTCGCAGGCCAATGGCGTGCTGCCCAAATTTGCAACGGGCACGGGCGCTTGGTCGGTGTGGTACGTACATAATTTCAGCTCGATGCACGTGCTGACAATGAACATCTACGTTGGCGATAATCTTGAGGTGGTTACAAAGCTCTGCAAGGCAGGCGCTGTTGTCGAGCTGCCTGTATATGAGGGCTACACTTGCGACCTCGGCGAGGTTTATGTGATGGGCAACGAGGATTGCGAGATTACTCTTAAATACTCGGATACCACAGGAATCTCGGATGTTACCGTTGATGCCGACACTGTGGTTTACGACCTTTTCGGCCGCAAGGTAAGCACTATGCAGAAGGGTGTTTACATCGTAAATGGTAAAAAAGTGCTGATTAAGTGAGTGCAATGATTGATAAGCTCGCTTAATCAATCATTGCCGAGCGCCAAGCACTTGGGCGCAGCCAAAGTGCTGGTTAAGTGAGAGGAGAGGCTGTTAAGCTCGCTTAATAAATCACTGCCGAACCGACGCACGAAGCAAGAGCAGAAGATATTTATATCTTATGCCTTGCAAGAAGGAGGAAAAACGAATTTATTCGTTTAACCGCCAAGCAGTTGGGCGCAGCCAAAAATCTTATAGATAATTTAAAAAACAGCCTCCGAAGCCTCGGAGACTGTTTTTTTTTGTAGGGACAGGCGCAGCAGTTGCTGCACACAGAGAGGCGGCGTTCTTCTTTGGGCGACGAGAGATACAGAAAATGTATTTTTTTTTGTCTCATTCCGGTTGTTTTTTTACATCTGTTTGTCTTGTTATATAGGTTTTTTACTTATCTTTATGGCCGTGAGTTAAAAATAAATTTTAGTTTATGAGTAAGGTATATACAAAAGAAGAAGAGTGGATAAATGCCCTCTCGCACGGCGCGGGAATAATTATGGGCCTTGTCGTGTGTGAGTTTTTTCTTGTGCGCGGCTACGAGTGTGGCGACGCTGTTGTGCAGCTTAGTTTGTGGCTCTATATGTTCGGCGTTGTCAGCTCCTACCTATTCTCGACTCTTTATCACTCGGCCCCTGTCGATAGTGCGCGCAGGCTCAATCTGCGCAAGCTCGACCACGCTGCAATCTATTGGCACATTGCAGGAAGCTACTCGCCCATAACCCTTATAGTGCTGCAAGATGCGGGATATTGGGGTTGGGGAATTTTCTTTTTCTGCTGGCTCTGTGCCATTGTGGGTACTTTTATAAGTCTTTTCGCGCTGAAAAAACATAATTATGTCGAGACGGCCTGTTTTGTGCTTATGGGCCTTGTGATTCTCGTGGCTATAAAGCAATTTTATGAGCGTGTCGATGGATGGGTGTTCTTTTGGGTTATTGCCGAGGGGGTGAGCTATATTACGGGTGCGGTGCTTTATAGCTTCCATAAGGTTAAATATATTCACTCGGTGTTCCACTTTTTTGTGCTGCTTGGCGACGTGTGCCATATGATTGCCGTGTGGATGATTCTCGATGCGCTGCTGTGATGCTTCTGCACTTTTGCCCGAAAGGGGTGATTTTATAATCGTCTCAAAAGTTTAAAGACTTTGAGGCGATTTTTTTTTGTTTCTTATCTATCGGCACAAACGGCATTTTTGTGAAATAAGCGTTAAATTATGTAAATATTCGCCCTTTTGATAGTTTTTCTCGGTGTGAATATGTTATTAGTCTCTGTTAAAATGATGCTTTTTTTATTGTAGTATCATTCTTGCTGGGTTATTGTTCGTTAGTAGCGGGCATAATTGTGGCCTTTTATTATGGTATATTTTTATGGAGATTTTGAATAATTTGTAATTTCTTGTTGTTTTTTTGTGAGAATTGGCATTGTTCTTGTCTCTAATATGTGTAACAATAAATAATAATTTACTATGATTAGTGAAAAGGTAATGAACAGACTGCTTGACAGTTTCGAGGAGGTAATTAAAAATGAGGGTGTCAATTGTATGCGTGTCGAGGATAGGGACGAGTTTCTCAGACGCATATATGAAAATGAGATGAAATACGATGGCTTTGTCATTGTAAAATCATCGAAGCAGTCGGGTATTTTTTATGTGGATACCGAGGAACTGCTGGGCAGCGCCGGCAGATACCGTGCGCCGCGCCCGTTGAAAAAGAGTGATTTTGATATTCCGTCGAGTGTGCCTCCGCTCAATACAAAGGTTGCCGATGCAATCAGTATTAAATTAGATGATTGAGAGGCGTTTTTTGTTGTTTAGAATGCTGTGCGCAGGAGTGGGGCAGAAAATAACGATGCGTCGCTCCTGCACATATAACTATTCGCGGCGGAAATTTTGCTCTATTATGGCGCGGATGATGCTTTGCCCGTATAGCGGCAGGCGGCCTATTTTTTCGCAGCCTGCATAGTCTATCATTATTATCCCGCAAGAGGACGCGGGGTGGGCGCGTTTTTTCCTGTCGAGCGGCGGTGCGGTGTTTTTGCGCTCTTTTGTGCAGTCGTCATTTTGTGGTGCGGTTGCGTCGTGGGCTTTTGTGCCGTCGTAATTTAGTCGGGTGGTTGCATCGTGGGCTTTTGTGCAGTCGTAATTTTGTCGGGTGGTTGCATCGTGGGCTTTTGTGCCGTCGTAATTTTGTGGTGCGGTTGCGTCGTGGGCTTTTGTGGTCAGATAATTGTAGGCCGTAAGATTGCAGTGGGCTGCATTTAGGCGGTAGCCTTTGTTTGTGGCCAATCCTTTAATGCCCAAAAGAGTACGGCTGTATCCGCTCAGATGGTTAATGCACCATATACCGGATGCTGCTGCGCGTGCAGCGTCGATGAATTGTATTATCGTCTCGGCTTTTTTATTGCGAAGATTCCCGCCTACAGGGGCATAAAAGTCCTGCACAAGGAGTGTGGCGGGTGTTGCGATGCCGCTGCGGGAGTAGGGGGTTATTTGCGCTTCACGGGTACCCTGTGGTGAGTGGCTCCAATGGCTTATGCGTGCGCCCTTTGGGCAATTTTCATAGTGGTTGCGACTAAGGAAAAGTATCTTGCCGCGCAGCTCGCCGACGGTTATTGCGGGGCTGAAGGTGGCTGCTCGCTCGCCCAAAGTGTTTATGTATTCTCCCACCATCTTGCTCCACTCTCGGCACTCGTCGGGGTTGTCGTTGCCACGCTCCTGACGCAGAAGCACTATGGCATATTCCCGCGGGTTGCGACTAAGGCAGTCGAGCAGGGTGTCTATGGCCGCCGATAGTGTTATTTTTGTCTTTAGCGGGCCGTGGCATATATGTAGCTTGCCGTCGCATACGGCGGGGCGAAAATCGAATGCGCGTATGCCGCAACTCCACTGTCGGGCGATGCTCTTTTCTTGTGTAACGCCCATTTTTATAATCCCTCTTATGCCCTCGCCGGTTGCGGCGTCGTGTGCTCCAGGGACCGATACTCGCGATGCGGCGAGGCTGTCGGGCAGGCGGCTCATCCAATTTTCTTGCGCACCGAGGCCGACGATGCTCAAAAAGAGTGTTAAAAAAAGTGTGGCTGCTTTCATCCTATTTTTGTTTGCTAATATAATGGCTTTCTTTGGTTCGACCTATTGTGTGCGGATGATTTTTTTTATCGGTGCGTTTTTTTTTGCCGAGAAATAAAAGAGGTTCTATTTGCTAACATTGTCTTTTTGCCGTAAATTTGCACGATAGTGCCGCCGTGTGCAATATCCCTCGCGTGGGGCGGTGCGCTGTTTTTTTTGCCTTTTTGAGGGCGATTATTATTTTACTATTATGATTAGGAAATTTACGCAATATTCTTTGCTGGAGCACAATACTTTCGGGATGAATGTAAAGGCTGCGCAGTTTATCGAGTTTGAGAGTGAGCAGGAGGCGGTGAGCATCCTCGCCGACGGGGTGGATGCCCCCATATTGGTCATTGGGGGGGGGAGTAATCTGCTCTTCGTGGATGATTTTGAGGGTACGGTGCTTCACTCGCGTATTATGGGATTCGAGGTCGTCGAAGAGGACGATGAAGCTCTGCTGCTGCGCGTGGGCAGCGGTGTCAATTGGGACGACCTTGTGGCCTACACTGTCGAGCGCGGATGGCAGGGGCTTGAGAATCTGTCGGTTATCCCGGGTGAGGTTGGTGCAAGCGCTGTGCAGAATGTGGGTGCATACGGTGTCGAGGCCGGCGACTTAATCGAGCGTGTCGAGGCGCTTGCTCTTGACGATGCCTCGAAGCGTTGTTTCTCGAAGCAGGAGTGTTGCTACTCTTATCGCAGCAGCCTCTTTAAAAAGGAGCTTAAAGGAAAATATATTATCACGTTCGTTACGTTCCGCCTGCGTAAAAAGCCGCAATTTTCTCTCTCCTATGGCAATCTGAGCGACGTTGTTACGCGTATGGGTGGGCCGTCGGTTGGGAATATTCGTCGTGCAGTAAAGGAGATTCGCGCCTCTAAGCTGCCCGATACAAAGGAGCTGGGCTCGGCGGGTAGCTTCTTTATGAACCCTGTCGTCTCGGCCCGGAAGGCCCGCGCTCTTGCCGAGCTTTATCCTCAGATGCCGCAGTATCCCGTGGCCGACGGCCGTGTGAAACTATCGGCAGCGTGGCTCATCGACCGTTGCGGCTGGAAGGAGCGTCGCGTGGGGCGTGTGGGCGTCTATAAGCATCAGCCGTTGGTGGTGGTAAACTACGGCGGCGCTTCGGGGCGCGAGGTTTATGATTTTTCTCTTGAGGTGTGCAGGTCGGTCGAGCAGATGTTCGGCGTCGAGCTTGTGCGCGAGGTAAATATTATAGGATGAAGATAAAATTACTTGGAACGGGAACCTCGACGGGCGTGCCCGAGCTGGGCTGTGCGTGCGAGGTGTGCACGTCGGGCGACGCACGCGACAGCAGATTGCGCTCGTCGGCACTGCTGACGGTCGATGACAGGCGCATTCTCATTGATTGCGGCCCCGATTTTAGGGGGCAGATGCTGCACGAGCCTTTCGGACGCATCGACGCGGTGCTGCTCACGCATCATCATTACGACCATATTGCGGGGCTCGACGACCTCAGACCCTTTTGCCGCAGGGGCGATATTCCCGTCTATGCCGACGAGAGTACGCAGACGCAGGTGCGCAATTTCTTCCCCTATTGCTTTGCCGAGGTAAAATATCCCGGCGTGCCGAACCTTGAGCTTATTACAATTAAAAAAGATACTCCTTTTATAGCGGCGGGCGTCGAGATTGTGCCCGTCGGGGTGTTTCACGGGAGGCTGCCAATCTTAGGCTATCGCATCGGTCGTTTGGCCTATATTACCGATGCGAGCCGCATAGCCCCTGTCGAGCTTGAAAAATTGCGTGGGGTGGAGCTTCTGGTGATGAATGCTCTGCGCTACTCGAAGCCTCACGGCAGCCACCAGACGGTGCTTGAGGCACTGCGCATTGTCGATTATCTGCGTCCCAAGAGAACCTATTTTACGCATCTTATGCACCATATTGGCCTGCACGCAAAAATAGAAAAGTGCCTGCCCGATAATGTCTTTTTGGGGTACGACGGCCTTGAGATTGAACTTTAGGGGCGCGCGACGCTATAGACGTATCGTCCGTCGTCCGAGAGGGTAGTCTCGATGTGTGCCGTGCAGCCTACAAGCACATTTTTTATGTTTTTTGTTATTCCACGGCCCGTCATTTTCAGAAAGGCCTCTTTCATTGTCCACAAACGGGTAAATTCAATGGCGGGATTCTCGGAACTATGAATCTGTCGCAGCTCGTCGCTGTTCATTGTATATTCGGCCAAGCGTGGGGAGTATCTGTCGGTTGTCTCAATGTCAACGCCTATGGGACTGTCGGATACTGCGCATATTACGGCACATCGACAGTGCGAGATATTAAAATGCACATTCTCGTGTTCCACGATTCGAGGCTTGCCATATTGCCCATACTCCATAATGGGAAGCTCACAGATACCATATTTCTGTTGCAGACAGCGGCACAAAAGCAGATAGCCGGCGGCCGAGGCCCGGCGCTCATTCTCGTTTCTTAATTGCAGTAGCTTGCGGCGCCGCTCTTCGGAGAGGCGGGGCATTGCATCGGCAAGGTCAATATCGTGCAGTCGGTCGTTTATCAGCAACATATTTTTAGCCTTTGTTTATTGGGCAAAAGTACTCTTTTTTTAGATAATTCCCCAAAGATATTTCAGCAGAAAAAAGAGCACGGGCACAAGAAGCGACGGCAGAAGGTTCATAGTCTTGCAATCTTTTATCCTTAGTATGCCCAACCCCGAGGCTGCTATAAGAACACCACCCGTAATTGAAATTTCTGTAACAAGCGCGTCGGGGATAATATCCCCGGCCATTATGGTGAGCATATAGATACTTCCCTGCCACAAGAAAAGAACGGGCGCGGCAAGAATCATACCAATGCCGTATGTGGTGGCAAGCACCGCCGATGTAACAAGGTCGAGCGTGGCGTTTGTCAGCAGATAGGTGTTGTCGCCGTAGAGGGCACTCATTACAGGGCCCACGATTGATAGCGCCCCGATGCAGTAGAGAAGTATTCCGGTCGATAGACCCTGAGCAAGATTCGACGACGAGAATCGCCCGACCAAGCGGTTGAAGCGTCCGTCAATGTCAATGACGGTACCCATAAGCCCGCCGATGGCAAGGCTCACGATAAAGAGCACGGGATACTCGCTCTTGGGCAGATGGTTGCTCACAGCGTTGAATCCCAATGCAAGCGCCGATAGTCCCATTGCAGTGAAAAGCACCTTTTGGTATCTCTCTTTTATGCCTCTTTTGGCGTAGTGCCCTATGATGCTGCCTGCTATTATGGTTGCTGTATTTACTATTGTACCTATCATTTTTTTTCTGTACTATAAGAAAGGGGAAACTGTTTTTTTTAAATCTTATTCAGCGTGGCCGACCGCCATAATATTTAATTAGGATGCGCCTTTTTTGGGGGCGCATCCTAATTAAATACTCTTATAAACTATCGCCAAAATCCTCGCGGAATTTTGCTGCCAGCTTCTCCTGCCAATCGCCTATCGGCACCAAGCGGCCAAAGAAGAAACGCAGCACATTAGGCTCCTCGACCCATTTTAAGCCGCCAATAAGATGGCGATTATCGTAGAGCCATTTTACGCGGTCGGCGCAATATTTTATCTGCGAGAGGGTAAAGACGCGACGCGGGCAGGCGAGGCGCACAAGCTCCATTTCGGCAAGCTGTTCTGTGCCGTCGGGGTTACGCTGCTCCGAGAGTGTTCCTCGCTCCATTCCTCGCACGCCGCCGGCAATGTACAACGCCACGGCGAGCGCGCCTGCGGGGTATTGGTTCTGCGGTATTCCTTTGAGAAATTCCATTGCGTTGATGTGAGCGCCCAATCCTCCGGCAGGCAGAATCATCGGGATGCCATACTCGTGAAGCTCCTTTACGAGATGCTCGATAAATATGGGGCCTTGACTGATAATATCCTCGTCCAATGTCTCCAAAAGTCCGACTGCCATCGCCTCCATTGAGCGCACCTCCATTCCACCGTATGTGAGGAAGCCCTCGTACAGGGGGATAAACTCTTTCATCCTGATGATTAGATTCTCGTGGTTCGATACAATTGCACCACCGCGCGAGAAGCCTAATTTGCGGCTCGAAAAATATATTAAGTCCATTGCGTCGCATATTGTGCGCAGAATCTCTTTTATGCTCTTGTTTTTGCAGGCCTCTTCGCGGGTCTTTATAAAGTAGAGGTTATCTTGCAGAAGCGATGCGTCGAGCACGCTCATTACTCCATATTTCTTGCATATTGCGGCTACCTGCAACATATTCTCCATAGACAGAGGCTGACCGCCAATGAGGTTCGTGCCGGCCTCGATGCGCACAAATGGTACGTGCTCGGGGCCCACCTCTTTTATCGTATTCTCTAAAAGCTCAAGGTCGAAATTACCTTTGAAGGGCTCGTCGTTCTGTGGCTCGAAGCCTTTCTTGCCGAGAACCTCGACAACCGAGCCGCCTCTGCGGGTAATGTGCGACTTTGTGGTTGTAAAATGGTAATTCATCGGTACAACGTCGCCGGGCTTAACGAATGTCTCGGCGAGGATATTCTCGCAGGCGCGTCCCTGATGAGCAGGCAAGAAAAACTCTGTTCCAAAGACCTCTTTCATCACGCGCATAAGGCGGTTGCAGGTCTCGGAGCCGGCATACGAGTCGTCGGCCTGAAACATTGCTGCCACCTGATTGTCGGACATTGCGTTTACGCCCGAGTCGGTGAGCATATCCATATATACGTCCTTATTTTGCAGCAAGAAGGTGTTGTTGCCTGCTTCGTTTATTTTTTTTACTCGCTCCTCGACCGTGGGCAGATAGAGCTTTTGTACTACGCGCACTTTGTGCATCTCTAATGGAACCTGTTCTTCTTGTTTATAGAATTTAATCTGTGCCATTTTACTTTTTGTTAAAGTTTGTATTTCAAATTGTTCGTTGTTCTTTTGTTTAGACTGCAAAAATGAAACAAAAATTTGAATAAAACAATAAAAATGTCGGCTTTTTGTTGATTTTTGTGCTTTTGTGGCTTTTTGCTCCTTTTTCTCGGAATTTTTTGAATTTATTTGTTTGCTGCGAAATAAAGCGAGGCAGGCTTTAGATGCTTGCCTCGCTGATGATGCGGTTCTTGCGTCGCGGCTGTTTGTCGTTGTTTATTACGTGGGGTAGCGGATGGTTGTAACAGGCCCACACGAGTATGGCTGTTGCCATCACACGGTCGTCGTGATTGCCCTCGACGGCGCCCATTTCGCGGCCGTTCTCTTTAAACTCATATAGGTCGAGCTCGAATGTGGTGGGTAGGCACCGCTCGATATACAGGCTGTCGCGCAGTGCCTTGATGAGGAAATTTATCACCATTGGCTTGGTCGAGGGGTTGGTGTGGAAGCCCCAGCGACGCGGACGTCCCTGTCGTATCTCTTGCTGCGAGGTACGGCTGTAGAGGTTGGTGTAGTGCCCCGAAATCTCGTTCAATATATACTCGAAATTGTCGCCCTCGGTGCCTTCGGTCTCAAGGGTGTTGGCCTCGATTATGAGTAGGGCATTGTTGTAGGCGCGGGCAATTTCGACGGCTTTCCACGCGAGTTTGTCGTGCTCGATGTGTCCGTGCCAGCAGGCGGCAATCTCGGGGACACCGCCGCTGAGCATCGCTGCGCGGTCGGCTACCACGATACACGAGTAGTCGGCCTTGTCGCTGACGCCGCCAACATCGACGGAGACAATGTAGCGGTCGCGCATCGGTGGGTCGGCCTCGGGCATAAGCCACACGCTCAGATTGCTGCTGCTTTTTTGTGCGCCGGGAGCGGCCGGTGTGAATAGCCCGTTGTCGATGTCGCCGGTGAAGGGTGGGGCGACGCAACTGCTGCGGATATTCTGCACGTAGTCGATGCGGAATACGCGGTGGCCTGTGCTCTGGAAGGCTTCGTTGGCGGTGGAAGGAAACTCGGAGAAGAGGCGCCACTCGTCGGGAATTTCGCGCCGTTTGTCGCGATACCAATTGATGGCTTCGAGGGTTGCTCCAAGCTCGAAGAGCCCCTCTTCGTAGCTGTCCATACTATCGACAAAGGCGGGATAATCGGCCTCGGGCATATTCTTGCTGTAAAGGTCGATGCTGTGCCACGGGATAAAGACGGGGGTGAAATTATTGCGCCCCTCGGTGGCGTCTATCCACGTGCGGTGGAAAAAGTTGCCTACGCCTTTGGCGGTCGATTCCATCACTTTTACCGTGTAGGGGCCGCTGGCTATCGAGCCGAAGATGGATTGCACAAGGTCTTCGGGCTTGCGTCCGGCCGTTGCTTTCCACAATCCTACCTCGGTGAGGTGAGCCATACTAATATCTTCGCTGCGCAGCGAGTCGGGCTTCTGCGACGAGCCCAGCGAGTAGCGGCTGTTGCCGATGCTTATGACGCGTGTGTTGCGTGTGCCCTGAAAAGGGGTGGTGGTGAGTGTGCGCCCCTCGGTGGCCCATCGCGGGTAGCGGCCGATTACTTTGGACAACATTCCCGCAACGATTGAGGATTGCTTCTCGATGTCGCCGCAGATGACGCTGTTCCAATTGCGGCGGTGCACAAGCTGTATCCACAGCATATATAGCTGCGTGAGTGTGCTGCCGCCCCATTGTCGTGCCTTACACAGTATAATGTCTATGGGCTTTTGGGCAATGCGCAGGCTCTCCATTGCCTTTAGATATTGACGCTGCGGACGGTTGAGGGTGAAGGGAATGTCGCGTCCCTTGCCCTTGTCGGATATTGTGGCGGTGCTGCGCGCCCAATACTCAAAATCGTGGGCAAGGCGTTTGCGGCAAAATTCCACCCATAGAGCAAGAATATCGCGCTCCTCGCAGCCTCGTCCCAGCTTTTTAAGGTACCCTTTGGCGCCCTCGGCGACGAGGCTCGATACTTGCGCGTCGTCTATCATTGCCGACGGCAGATAGATTTTTTTCAGTGGAAAATCCTCAATCTCGACAAGGGCTCTCTCGATGCTTGTGCTTCCCTCGCCACTTATGGGGTTGTAGGGGGCACGTATTGCGGCTATGCGTCGACGGTTCTCTTCAATTATTTGTTGTTTCTCTTTTTTCATATTCCTGCAAGGTCGGTGGCGCGTCGTCGCACCTTCTTAAGATTGCTGAATTTTGCAAAATGCTGCTGCACGTTATTGTAGAGGGTGGTGCGCAGCGATATATAACTGTTTGCCATTTGCGGACTACGCAGCAGTAACCATTGTAGGGTAATCTCGTTCACAAGATAGTCGCTGATGGCTTGTCGCAGCTGGGGCAGCAGGGGCTGTCGCGAGCCGTTGTGTGCGGTGAATGTGATGCTTACATATTGCGGCTCGATGCTGTACGAGGCCGACGAGAATCGCAGTGCAATGGACGATACAAGCTCGTTGAGGGCTGTTGCAAGGAACTGCTCGAATAGCTCTTTTTCGTCGGGGCTACTCTCTACGGTGTCGGCGTTTATGTTGGTGCGTTTGGCTGCTTCGCCCATATAGTAGTTGCGCAGATGCACCTGTTGTTCAATTGTTTCGCGCTCTAATATTATGGTATTTTCCATACTCTTTTGGATTGTTTGCAGATTAAAAGTCGATTATTTTTCGTCCCGGGGCCTCTCTTCTTTGAGGGCGTCGTCGCAGTGCCGCCATCTGTCGCAGGGTGGTCAGATGCTGTTGCGCTTCGTTGGCCGCGGGGAGGCTCTCGTCAGGCTTGTTCTGCACGAGCCATTGTTGCAGCGTGCGCGCAACGGCATAATTTTCAATTGTCTGTTCAATATCCCGTGCGCACTCTTTGGGGTAGTTGGCAGGTGGTTCAAGGATGAAGAGCGTTACCCTCTCGTGGCCTTGAGCGGCGGCCTCGTCGCTCTCTTGCGTGCGGCATATTGCAATGTATGTAGATAGCAGTTGTGCAATTTCGTTGCAGGCTACCGCAAGATGGTCGCCCAGCTGGCGATTGTCGTCGTGTGAGGCCTGAATGTGGGCGGCGGCCATCGGGGGTGCTCCGGCTGCTTTGCGCGCCTCGCCTGTGTAATATGTGTGGGTGGCGATGCGTTGCAGCACTTTGCTGTTTCTTAGTTTCAGTATTATTTTTTGTTTCATAGTGGTGTCGTTTATGGGGGTTATATGGCTTGTAATTCTCGCTCGCCGAGTGTGCGATAGACAATGCCTCGGAACGAGCCTGCGTCGAGGTAGAATGAGGGTGCGGGCTCTTCGAGTATGCTTTCGAGTACCGTGTAGTTGCCTGTTTTTCCCTTGCATCTTTTCATATAGCGTCGGTAGAGCTCTTTGTACATTTCAATTTTGTTCTTGTTCTTTATTGGCAGACGGCGCTTGTTGACCATTGTCGAGACGAGGCGTCGGGCAATCTCGAATGTTACAAAAAAGCGGGGTGCCGTGCTGTTGCAGGCATTGTCGAAAATCTCTTGCTGGGTTACTTTCTTGTTTTTCTCTTTCAGTTTTTTCACTGTCTCGAAAAAAGTCTTTACAACTGCTTCCTTACGCATCTCGCGAACCGATTTTGTCTTAGGTGTTTTCATAAATCTTGATTGTTTTTAGTTGTTTATAGAATGCAGTTACAAAAATATAGTCAAAAATGGCTAAAGTGGTTGCGAAAATGTATAAAAAAATGTGAAAAGTACATTTTATTTCTTTTCTCGCGTCGGCGACCGCCGAGGAATAATCCTCTCTCTCTTATTATTTAAGGAACGCCCCCGCGAGGCAAAAAAAATGCTTGCGGCGGGCTCAGAATATGATAAAATAGCAACCTTGTCGCGCCATTCTTGTATTTTCTTTGCCAACGAAATGTTTAAACAAAATTATTATGAACGAAGAAATGACAAACAACACACAGATGATTGCGGGTGCTCAGATGGGGCAGTCGCAGCAGCAGATGTTGCCGCAGTCCACAGCCGACGCGGGACAAGAGTTACAACAGCTTGACGAGGTGCTGAAGCATCTCTTTGGTGCCGATTTTAGTATCGTCGATAAGCACTCGCAGGAGTTGCTTGTAAATTATCTGCTCGACAACCGCGAGCAGAATGAGAGGCTCGCCGAGGCGCTCGGACGCGACCCGCGTATGGCGCAGATGCTTGCCGATATGGTCGAGGGCAAGCGCAATGCGCACTCGGCAATGGCGCGTTACTTTGGGCGCAGTTTTATGAATTATGACGAGGGTACGCCCGAGTACGAAGAGATGCTTATGGCCGATGAGGAGCGTCGCGAGGAGCTTTACCGTCTGGCCGAGGACCGCAAGGCCTACGAGGATAATCTTGCGCAGAGTATGCCGGTGATTCAGGATTTTTGCACGCAGCGCGGATACGACCCGTCCGATTTTCTGGGGGCTGTGTGGGACCGTCTGATTGTGCCCATCCTATCGGGCAGCTACACGGCGGCGGTGTGCGGAGCACTCGACAATGCCATCAACTACGAGCAGGACGTCGAGGATGCCTTTGCCGCGGGTGATGTAAAGGGTCGCAACACAAGCATCCGACGTATGAAGGGCGATTTTAGCGACAGTATGCCCACAGGGATGCGAAGCGTCGCTCCCGAAGTGGTGGAAAAACCCCGACGTACAAATACGCTCATAGACACCGCTCTTGAGGCCTGATTCAGTAGCTTTTTTTTCGAGACATTTTCAGTTAACTTTTTTTATTAACCTATTTTAAATTTATTACTATGAGAAACACAATTTCTTTTCTGAAGAAAAACCCTCTGCTTGTTTTTCTTTCACTCGTGAGCCTTGCTCTTTACTTTTTCGGTGGCGATGATGCCGGCTGCTCTATGATGGCCGCAGTTGCCGTGGGAACAACCGGTGGCAGCATCGCCTCGCGCGGAATAGCGGGGCTTCCCGACCACGCTCACGGCACCGCAACCACCGTCTCTTCGGCCTCGGAGATTAGCGACCTTATCGAGGCCGAGACCGACGAGAAGATTATCGCAATTGCCAGCGACGAGAGTGTTATTGACACAATCAAACGCCGCATTAAACGTAAGGTGGTTG
This sequence comes from Bacteroidaceae bacterium, assembly GCA_017407905.1. GTDB lineage: Bacteria > Bacteroidota > Bacteroidia > Bacteroidales > Bacteroidaceae > HGM04593. Next base: position 18,725 of record JAFQVS010000095.1, read on the forward strand.
TAAACTCCTTCGAGGTTGACCATTATATGATTGACGAGAAGCGCTCGAAGGCCTACACAAATGCCACCTACACGGGCATAAAAGCCACTCGTGCCGAGATTCCTTTCTCAACGACCGGCGAGAGAAAAATATTCCAAGAGTATTATACCGCCATCTGCAAAGGGGTAAACGGCTACGACCCCACAGGACAGATTGAGCTGCCGGGTGTCGATCTTATGCTCTTCTTTGTAGGCAAGAACGACACAACCGAAGCGCCTATTGCAATGGCGGTGAACGGCCCCAAAGTGAGCGCCACCGATGAGTATTGCGTTGTTCCCACAATCCCCGCGGGCACCGAGATAATTTTGCTATCGTCGGCCGCATACGAGACGCAAAAATTTATCTCGCCCTCGACCGTGGTACCCGTGCCCGAGCGCGTCTATCTGCAAAAACAGCTGTGCAACAGCATCGTGAGCGACTATTTCAAGGCGCAGAAGAAGAAAATTAAATTCAGCGAGGCACAGATTGCCGAGGCTATTCTGCGACAGTTCCGCCTCGAAAGTTGCCGCACAGCGTGGGTGGGACAGCCCGGAAAATTCAAGGTACAGGCGATGGACCCCTCGATGGGTTATCAGTGGGACTATTTCAGCAAAGGGTTGCGCTGGCAGTTTAAGCGTCAATACGACCTATCCTCGACAATCACTTTTGCCGACCTTATCAACCTCTCGATGGTAAAATTCACAGGCTTTAATTGTTCGCGCAAGGCTGTGTGGTTCTTGGGCAAGCAGCTGCTGAACGACATTCAGAAGATTGACCTGACACTGCACAAAAATATCACCGTTAAGGACGACAGCGTCTGGGGCGTTGCCTGCACAAGCATACACACTGTATTTGGTGATATTGCCCTTGTTCACGACCCCACACTCGATGCTTTGGGCTACTCGAATTGCGGTGGCCTTATCGACGAGAATGGCCTTGTGCGCTACTATATGAAGAACGAAAATTCGGCTGTCGAGCGTGTCGAGGGCGAGGAGGCCAAGCGCGAGGTGGTAATGACCATCGACTGCCTTTGCCTGAAAGGTTACAGCCACATTTGGGTGAACGGCGCCGCTGCCAAGAGTGATATTCCCGGCGCATCGCGCGTAACAAGCTCGGCAACCTTGCCCGAGGCGCCCAACACAAACGACGTTGTTGTGCTTACCGCCGACGTCAAGCATAATGTGGGCGGGGTGGATACCTTGTGGTTCCCCTCGGGTACAGTGGTTACATACACGGGCACTACGTGGGTAGAATATACCGGCGAGATAATGGCTCCGCTCGATTGATAATCTTAATAATTAACCCAATATTAACCTCTTTCTCTCCGACTGCCTTTTTGCAGTCGGAGAGAGTTTAAAAAACTAAAATGACTATGAAAAAACGAATTACATACGAGATTCGCGGACAGGTCGAGAGAAACTGTTTCTTCCGTGTGGGAAAGGCGCTGGTGCGCGTGGAATTTTCGGGCGGCTCGGTAAACTCGGCCGGAATAACGCCTGCACAATATGTAACCGATAATCCTCTTTATCAGAAGGCTATTGAGAATAGTGCCGATTTTCGCAACGGGGTGATAAAGCAGGGGGCTGTCGTGGTGCTCGACTCGGGTGGCAATATTGTCGATGAGGGTAAAGAGCAGTGCGAGGCAGCCTCGGACGAGAATCTTTTTCCCGATGTGAGTAACACGCAACAGGCGCGCGCCGTGCTTATGGCCGAGCCTTATCGCTGCCCGCTGTCGCAGTTGCAGAATAAGCACGCGGTGCGCGAAAAGGCCCGTGAGTTAGGAATCTCTTTTCCCAATTGGCTATGACAAGCGCCGAGGAACTGAGGCTTAAGGTGCGTCAGATTATAAATGAGATGCACGACGACAGCGCCGTGGGGCTTCTTGCTGACGATACTCGTTCCATTGACGAGCATATTCTGGCTCTTCTGCCCGATGCGGTGCTGTGGATACAGAAGAACAAAGGGTGGGGCGGCGTAAATGTTAAGAGTGGCGTCGAGGCAGCCACGATAAAAGATAATGGCGACGGCACGGGCCGGATACTTCTGCCCGAGGACTTTGTGGATATTGTCGCGTTGCAAATGGAGGGGTGGCAGCGTCCCTGTGCGACGCTCTTTCCGTCGGGCTCGGCGGTGGCGGCTGCGCAGCTCGACAAATATACTCGGGCGGGGGTGTGCAGGCCTGTGTGCGTAGATGCCTTTAACGAGTGCGGACATAGGGTCGCCTGCTACTACTCGCTGCCGCCCGACAAAGAGCCGAGGCTGCTCACACTGCTATACGAGGCACGCTACAATCCCGACGAGGGGCTTGCGGGCAACGACGAGGCGCTACACAAGGCGGTGGCCTATCAGTGTGCTGCAATGCTCTATAATGTGTTCGAGCGGCGCGACTGTGCAAACTCGCTTATGGCAATTGCTGCCGCCTATTGCAATAACGTACAAACAAATGAAAAAAAATAGATTATGGCTGTATCGAGACTGAATTTCTTGCACAACGGGAATTTTTGGGAGACCGAGCCGCTTAAATGTGCCGGCGGCGATATAAGATTGCGCGTGCATAAGGCAGGGCCTTTTCCCGTGGAGATTATGGTGAGCATAGACGGCGAGGAGGAGTATCTTTTACAGGATTATTTCGGATTCGACGAACGTAAGAGCGAGGTTACTCTCGAAGGGGTAATGCCGGGACAGTTTGTGAAGCTGCGCTCGCGAAGCGAATTTACTCTTGTGAAATATCTCGAATTGTAAAAAACAAAATAGACTGTGGCTCTCAAAAAAAACTTCTCATTATTGCTGTATGAAAATGTATAAAATATTTCTTGTTCTGTTGTTACTGCTTTTCCCGCTTGCGGCATTTCTCTCGTGTCGTGGCGGGCGCGAGTGCGTGCCCACAGAGAACATCCGCACGCAGTATGTGAGAGGCTATCTGCGCGACAGTATATTCGTTCGCGATAGTGTGCTGGTGCGCGAAAAGGCCGATACGGTTTTTATCGTCCGCACCCGCACGCTCTATCGCGACCGTCTGTGCACCGATACTCTGTGGCTGCGCGACACAATAGTTACTACTCGGACGGTGGCGGCCTCCAATGATGGCAATAAAGCACCCGCGTGGAGCGCTGTTGCTCTCTTTGCACTCCTTTTATTGTTTCTGTGGCGAAGCGGAGTACTATCGTTGCTGCGCCGCCTTATCGGATTATTTACAAAATGATAAATTTATGCAGAAGAATTTGACATTCAAAGGTATTGTACGCAATACCGATAATTTATATGCAAAGGACGGCGAGTGTGCCGAAATGGTGAATCTGAGGATTGAGAATGGTGTCGCCGTGCCCATCGCACCGCCGCGGGAATTGGCCTCGTTGCCGCGGGAATATAAGGCGCTGTACCGCCACGAGGCAGCCGGCGTGTATATGTGCATCGCAAAAGAGGGTGGTGCCGTTTATCTGTACGACAATGATTTTAAGCCTCTGGGCAGTAATGAGTTTCCATATAAGGAACGGCTACCTTTGTACTCCGACGTTAACCGCATAGAGTTTATGGGTAATTTAGTGTGCTTTTTCACATCGACGGCAACGCTTTATGCTTTATACGACTCGGGAATTTATAAAATGTTGGGCGAGCGTCCCAAAATGCCTACGCTCTCTTTTAACCTCTATTCTCACGTGCAGAGTGTCAGCACCGAGTGTAAATATCGCACGGGAAAAACAGAGAGCGACGAGGATGAAAATCTCTATTGGGAGAATGCCTCGAAGGGTTATTTCGACGAGTGTGTCTCGCGGCTCAACGCAAAAGGGTGTTACATCGACAGGGCGCTGTTCCGCTTTGCTTTTCGTCTGTTCGACGGCAGTTACGCTTTCTTCTCGCCAATATACTATATTGTCGATAACACTATGATTGATAATTCTGTGCACAATAAGTCAAATTTTATCTCAATCCCCGATGATGCCGATGCTTCATCAACCTATTATACGGTGAAGGTAAAGGGCTTTGCGCCTAAATTCAATTTTTCGCGTTTCGATTTTTCTGATTGGGAGAATGTTATTGTTTCTGTTGACGTATTTACATCGGGCTCTATTGCGGGGCACAAATTAGAGGCGGATAAAAAGAACAGCGACGGTGATATTGCCTCGCCCGACGTTTATCAGATAAAGAGCAGAAGCGAGATTTTTGACGAGATTGCCTCGTGTGCGCTTTTCTATAAAGTGGCCGAATATAACCTCTCGGGAGTGCTGGTCGATTCTCTTGCCAATGTCTCGCCTTCGTCGCTGGCGCTGTCGCAGGAGATTGGCGAGGAGAGTATGTCGCTTGTCTCTCGCACGGCCGATTATACATACGTGTTTAACGGGCGTTTGCATTTGGCTGGCTTGCGCGAGACCTTCTTCAAGGGATACGACAATGATTGCTTTGTGCCGGTCGGGATGAATAGATTGGCACTATCGGGAAGTGTCTATTTCGAGCTTAACACCACCGACGGAGTCTCTATCGTGCGACGCGATTATGAGAAATTATACGTGGGACTTTTGGGTGGCGAATATTATATTACTCCCTTTCTTATGTATCCCGATACGCGTGCAACAAAAATTACCTTTGTATTGCATTCGGGTCGCAGAATATACCGAAAGAGCTTTCCGCTCACGCGCCACAAAACGCTTAATTTGGCCTACTATCTGAATACTAACGAGGATGGCATAAAGGTTAAGTGCACGGGACAATTCAAAAATCAGGTGGCATTTTATGTTATTTCCGATAGTAATGTAAAGGCTTTTTTTTCGTACAATCCGGGCAGCTATACTCTTGTTTATAGCAATGGAATGTGGATGTATAACGAACGTCCTTTTATAATAGCTTCTGAGGTTGATGCAGGGGGATACTATGGTACGTTCAGCTTCTATGGCGAGCCTTTGCCGGGCGATACAATAACCGTTGTCATCGAGGAGAATTGTTTCGCAAATGAGGTAAAGGATATTGTTAGTATCCCCGTAAATGCTTCGTGGGAACAGTTGCTCGAAGAGGATACTACCGAGGAGAAAAACACGGTCGAGCTGCGTGGAAATGTTCTCAGAGTGTCGGCGGTGGATAATCCCTTTACGTTCCCTTTGGCACAGACTTATACTCCCTCGTACAAAAATATTGTGGCAATATGCAGTAATACTTTTGCTCTGTCGCAAGGACAATTCGGACAGCATCCTTTGTATGTTTTCTGTGCCGACGGAATTTGGGCAATGGCTTGCGACGGCTCGGCCTCGCTGGCCTATACTACCTGTTATCCTCTCTCGCGCGAGGTGTGTGTGAATGCTCGTTCGGTGAAAGGTATCGACTCGGGAGTGGTGTTTCTGACCGAGAAGGGGCTGTTGCTCATCGAGGGCGGAAGGGTTGCGCCTCTGTCGGCGCCGCTTGAGAGTGATAAATATACAATGCAGACGATGAACAAGGATAGTCTTATATGGCGCATCGCGGCAATCGTTGCAGCCGACAATGCCATTGGCAATGAGACTTTTAAGGAGTATTGTCGGGACGCAGCGGTGGGGTATGTTTATGCGAGCCGCGAGATTATCGTAACAAACAGCAATTATCCTTATAGTTATATAATTTCTTTGGCTACGGGTGCTTGCTATAAATATATGTATAGTTTCAATTTTGTGTCGAACAGCTACCCGCAGATGATTGCGATGAAGAGTGTCGAAGGGGGCTCGAATGTCTATATTCAGGATAGCGACAGTGGCGATAATAATATTCTGCTGGTTACGCGTCCTCTCTTGTGGGGTACAAAATTGCATAAGCGCATACAGCAGATGATGCTTCACGCCGTGGTTGTGCCGCAGGACGATGCGTCGCACCCCTTCAACGGCCTTGCTTGTTATCTGCTTTGTAGCAACGACGGCGAGAATTTTAAAATAGTTGCCGGCAGCGAGCGTCGCAATGCTTCGGTGGATATTGTTTTCCCCTATTTCCCGACGCAGTCGTATCGTTATTTTGCGGTCGCAATTGTGGGCAGGGTCAAGGCCGAGAGCCGCCTCGTGGCGCTTGAATTTGATGTTGGCACGGCGTGGAATAATCGTTTATCTTAAAAAATGTTATATTATGAATGTTGAAATTGAAAAAAGTGAGGTGCTCGATGCGTTGCACCGATTATCGGCTGATTTTGGCGTCAAATTGCAGGCTCCCGAGATTCTTACCTCGACGAGCGACGATGAGGAACGTATGCTTCCAATGTGGCGCGATACGGTGGCCGAGCTTACGGGGCTTCTCTCGCCCTATTGTGTGTTGAATGACGCGGGCGACAGAGTGTTTTTTAATCTCGAAATGCCGGTCAATTGGAAAAGCTCGGCCTTTGATAATTTGGTTGCGCAGTGTAAGGCTTTTTTGTCGAATGCGCTGTTTGCGCGGTGGCTGGATGCTGTCAGGCCCGATGCGGCTGCTCTTTACCGCAATCTGAACAAGAGTTTTATTGTGGCCATCGAGCATATTCTTTCGTTGCGCGAAAAGCCCGTGCGCACCGACTAAGGTCTTTTGGGGTTAAAATGTGTTAATTCTTCGGGGATTATTTTATGTCGGCTCTTTTGTGTTTTTGAAAAACACGACCATATAAAAGGGCTCAGTAGAAAAAAAGGTGTGGTCGAGATTACTCTATTTATCACCTTCACGGAATACTTGTGCGGCTATTCTCTCTTTCGCGTTATATTTTATAACTTACTTTTTTCAAAAAAAAGTAAGCAAAAAAAACTGCACCTAAAGAAATTGTCGCAAGCCCTCCTTTGCTCGTGAGGCAATAAATGCGCTCACTCGGTCGGAGGCTTGCTTGTCATTTCGGTTTACGATTGTTTTAAGGGTGCTGCGGACCGCCCTCACTTAGTCGCTTGTAAACAAGCGTCTAAGTAGCGGTTAAACATACCTCGCACTTTTTCCTTAAAA
>JAFQVS010000012.1 GCA_017407905.1 Bacteroidaceae bacterium
ATTTGGTTTTTTGCACTATCTTTGCACTTGTAAATAGAGAAAAAGCAGAAAAATTACATTAAAAAGTGGGTTTCTCTTTTGTTTTGTTGCTGCTTTAGTTATATTTGCACTGATTTTGATGGCGGAATGTAGCGCAGTTGGTAGCGCACTACGTTCGGGACGTAGGGGTCGGGCGTTCGAGTCGCCTCATTCCGACACATTGTTAAAATTGGGCGACAAACGGTGAAAATCGTTTGTCGTTTTTTCTTTTTTATTCTCTTTTGAACCTATGGGCGATGAGGCTGTAGAGGGGTTTATTAAGATAAGAGGAAAGATATATCAATTTAATAGTAAAGAGGAACTAACCAAGATTATAAATCAAAATAATAGCTAATTATGAAATACCTATTTGCTTTTCTTATTTCGTTTATGGCATTAACTTCAAAAGCTCAAACAGTTGGCTATACCTATAAACCATTAGCAGCTGAAGGATGTAGAATGAGATATAGTATATCAAAACAAGATACAATCTACTATATCATTGCGACCGTAAAATCTGACAGATTAAAGTTTTTAAAAGAATCAACAATGATGATAAGAACCTTTGATGAAGAAGTTGTTAAATTAGAGGGAATGCTTATTGATAATGACACACAATCAGTTGGCATTATGTCTGGAAATATTGTGATACCTGTAGCGGAAATTAGTTCTACTGCACAATTTATTGTAACCCCTTCACAACTAAAATCACTGAAAGCAGGAGTTGCTAAAGTTCGTCTATCTACCATACCAATAACACATGAGAGAAGTTTTAAGAAAGATAAAATTGGAAAAAAACTATATGAGTTCTATCTCAAAGAAAAGAATAAAGATGATTCCTTTTAATTCTATATAATCTTTAAAATTAAAATCATACAAAAAGAATGTATCAATACGACCAAATTTAAGGTTATATTGGTACATTCTTTTATATATTTGCACTAACGTGCGAATATATACTGCACTCGCTTTGTAAAATATGTATAAAGCCGAAAACCACGAACAACTGAAAGAACTACTAAAGAAAAATTGATTTCCAATATTGATTACCGATAACAATACTTTTAAGGTTGTAGAAACAATGGAGGAGTTAAAAAAGAGAGGTGTAATTGTAACTGTACGTGATAAAATTAGTGCTAAAAGCTTTAAGATATTCTCACCTGTATGTAACTTTATTTCAGAATCAAGCGTTGTTATTTTGGCAATAATATCAGTCGTAGCATTGATTTCTTTGTATGCATTATATAAAGATAAAAACATAAAAGTGAAATACAATTCAGATGGGAGTATTGAACTTCAAACGAGTCATTAATCTGCAAAATATAGGTCATCGAAACTTTGTCTTTTCAATCATTTAGCGCAATATGCTTATGCTCTACAAAGTCCATAATGCGCTCAATATCCTATATAAACTTGTTTGATAATTGCTATTCCCCTTATCGAGTAAAATTTTACTTGGGAGTATCTGTTTTTGCAATTTTAGACGATATATTTGTGCTTTAGTGAATAATTGGCTATTTTTGAACAGCTTGTTTTACGAAACACTTACTTTTTAAAAGTAAGAAGTTTTTTCTTTAAATAAATTTTGTGGGTTACTAAAAATGAAATTATATGAATAAGTATCTAATTTTGTGTTTGTTTGCATTTTGCTTTACAATATCGTTCGCTCAATCGCAGGTCGATAATGAGAAGATTCGTAGATTTTACTGTGAGGTTAAAGGTGTTGAAAAGGATTTATCGGCGGGTTTGAAAATCATCTTCGACTTTGGAGATAGAGCATCTTTTAATGTATGGGGAGGTTTAACCAGTAAATTAAAGTTTGTAGATGATAACGGAAAAGAGATAGAATTTAACAGTATGGTAGATGCTGCTAATTATATGGTAGAAAGGGGATGGGTTTTTCAACAAGCTTATTCGTCTGTTTATTTTTCAAAAAAACCTGTATTACATTGGATATTTTACAAAGATGCTAATAGTTTCGAAGAGGCAAGAGAAGGTATTTTAACAAAAGAAGAATACAAGAAACAGAAAAAGTAATTTCGTAAATATTATGGATATACGCAGGAGAGTGGAGCTGTCGGCGGAGATTACGTCTTTTCAGCGCAGGGTGTATCTTGAGCTGTTGAATGTGCCGGCGGGTGAGACGGTTACGTATGGCGAGCTGGCGCGGCGCATCGGCTGTGGCAGTGCGCAGGCGGTGGGGCAGGCGCTCCGACGTAATCCTTTTGCGCCTGAGGTGCCGTGCCATCGTGTGGTGGCTGCTGATGGTTCGACGGGTGGTTATATGGGCCGGCGCGAGGGGGAGGCGCTTGAGCGTAAGCGTGAATTGTTGCAGCACGAGGGGGTGTTTGTTGGGCGCGAGGCATCGGGGGGATAAAATAACTCGCTTTTTTAGTGAATGATAGTATCGCGCGGTGCTCTGCTTGTGGCGTCTTTTGTATTCCTTCGGTTACTGTGGCGGGCGCTGCTGTGGCTTTTTAGTTTTTCTTGTAATTTCTTTTAGCTGTGATTCTCGGCACGAAAAGGAGAGACAATTTGCATACAATTTCCACGGTATTATTTTCGGCTTTTTTTGTTTGCGTTTATTTTCGTTGTGCTGCATTTTTGGGCTCAGTAGCAAAAAGGTGTGGTCGAGATAATAGCTTATTTATTTTATCCGCAGTAAATTTCTACTGAGCCCAAATTCTCGCTATTATTCTCGGCTCTTTTTGTCCAGGTAACCAAATATTTATTATATTTGCATTGTTCTTGTGCTAATAAGAACCCATATGAATATGACATATTAGTAAAAGGTGTTATTGAAATAATCTTCTATTCTCAAATCTCGCAAATTTGAAATGGTACGAGGATTGTCGCAATAGCACCACATCATTGGTATGTACAGCCGTTATTGGCTCTTTACATAACCTTTGGTGTGGGCTATTGCTTTGTCTGTACCATTGGCAATGCGAGAGCCAGAGAATAGGATAAAGCGATAAGTTCCCACACCTTATTTTATATTTAATTGCTCTTATCGGGGAATTGTGAGAGCAAAAAGAAAAAATAGTATGAGAACATTTAGATTTATTGGAATGGCACTATTTGCCATATTGATGTGTGTAAATTTTACGGCTTGTAACAATGATGATGAAGATGGCTTGGGTTCATCAAAGCGTTTAGTGGGTACGTGGATTACTGATGTCATTTGGACTGATGACATACATTGGGTATATACCTTTAATGCGGATGGTACCTATACAGCTAAAGCAGGAGTTTATGAAAGTGTAAAAGGACGTTACACCTATAAACATCCTATATTGACACTGTCGGATACAGATGGTACATCTATATTTACAATTGTTTCCTTTGAGAATGACTTTTTTGTTGTTATGACAGATAAAGGCAAAGCAATAACCTTCTATAAAGATAACTAAGAAAGGGGGAAATAGTTTGTTTCAGGAAATGTGCAAAATCACGATTATGTAGATCTTGGCCTCTCTGTAAAATGGGCAACCTACAATGTCGGAGCAAGTAATATTACAGATGGCGAGACAGATTTGCTTAGGTTGAGACACGCACTAAAAATGAATACAACCGAGGTAACTACAAATGGACACTATCAGCAGGAGAGGATTTGACAAAGTATTGTACTAAACCGAAATACGGATATTATATTTATGGGGAATATACTGATGGTGGAATTTCAGTAGATGTAGATATAATTTACTATCGTTCTCCATATAACTTGACAACAGTTGCAGCATCGGACGATGCTGCAACTGTGATTTTGGGCAGCAAATGGCGTATGCCTACAAATGAAGAGTGCGAAGAATTACGAGACAAGTGTATATGAGAATTGGTTAATTTTAACGGATATATAGCTTATAAGGGACAGGTTCTAATGGCAATAGCATATTCTTTATTGCTGAATGGCTCGAAGATAATTGGCCCGTTATTATTGGACATCTGCATTAAATGAAAATAGCAATGATTCTCGGCACGAGGGGGGGCTTGCCTTAGGGAATAGGCACTCGTTGCTGCCACATAATTATAACTTTCCCTGTGATTTTTATCGGGCAGCAATGAATATTTGTTGCCGCGCGCCCTCTTCCTACGGTGTGTTTTTTATTCTTTTATCAGCTGAAAAAGTTTTACGTCCCGATGGCTGCCATCTTGCTTGAGCCACTCTTTTAGTGTGGCTGTCTCATTGAATCCGGCCCGTCGGAAGAGGGCGAGGCTCTCGGCATTGTCGGCGGGAACGTAGGCGTATAGCTGGTGTAGATTAAGAAAGTGGAGTGCGTAGGCTGCAAGGAGCTCTAACGCCTCGCTTGCCACCCCTTTGTGGCGATATTTGCTCAGGAGGCCTATGCACACCTCGGCGCGGGCGTGCAGGGGCGAAAAGTCGGCAAGGTCTATCATCCCGGCTCTTGAACCGTCGCCGAGGGTGATGATGAAGCGTGCCTGACGCTCGGCGTAGAGGTCTTGCGTCGATTCTTCGAGGTATCGGCGCAGGGTGTAGCGCGAGTAGGGCAGGGTGGTGCAGCCGATGCTCCACAGTGTGCTGTCGTTCTCCATACGGTAGAGTAGCTCGAGGTCTTCGGGCTCGGGGCTCCGAAGGGTTATTCTGTCGTTTTTCAGCCAGCTGTTTGTCATTGCGGGGTGGGGATTTTATGCGGTGTAAACGGTGCCCTCGTCGGTGATTATTACGCGGCTTTTTGTGGAGTATGTTGCCAAGCGCAGTGTGTTGCCGGGGGTCTGTTGTAGCAAGGCTATCATACGGTCGTAGGAGTAGCTGTCGCAGTCGTAGAGCACGTAGTTGTAGTCTCCGAGGCTGTTGTCAACCGATAGATGGCCTTGTGGCTGTGTCGTCTCGTCGGCTGTTATATATAGGTGCTCCCGGGTCTGTTTATTGGCCTTGAGGATGCTTTTTATCTGCTCCTGAGCCTCGGCGCTGCCAAGCACGATGAAGCGTTTGGGGGCCTCTTCCCACTTTTCCCAATCTTTTCCGTGGATGAGGGGGTTGGCGTAGTGTATGCGCAGTTTCAAGAGGGCGACAACCATTTTTAGTGGTATATACGAGAGTATGTGATACAGCGGAAAGTGCTTGCGGAAGAATATCTGCAACGACGAGTAGAGCCAATATCGGTAGCGCAGCTTGCTCTTTATGGAGCTCTCGCCCTTGTAGTGGAATATGGGGTGGGGCAGATAGTAATTCTTGTGTCCGCTGCGCAGGATGCGGTACGAGAGGTCGCTGTCCTCCCAATACATAAAAAAGTCCTCGTCGAGGAATCCTATCTTGTCGAGAATCTCTTTGCGCAGGAACATACAGGCGCCCGAGACCATTTCGATGGGGTTAATCTGTTCCTTGTCGAGGTAGCTCATATAGTAGTGCCCGAAGAGGCGGCTCTTGGGGTAGCGGCGGCACAGTCCGGTGGCTTTACACAGGCTGACCCACGGGGTTACGATTCCTCGGCGCGACTCCATTGCAAATGTGCCGTCCTTGTTTATCATCTTGACGCCCACGGCACCCGCCTCGGGGTGGGTGTCCATAAACTCGACAGAGCGGTGTATGGCCTCGCGGGTAACTATTGTGTCGGGGTTGAGCATCAGCAGATAGCGGCCCGAGGCGTGCGAGAAGCCTACGTTGTTGCCGTGCGAGAATCCGCCATTCTCTTTGCAGGCTATCCAGCGTACGCGGGGGAAGCGTCGGGGGATATACTCGCCCGAGCCGTCGCTCGATGCGTTATCAACCACGATAATCTCGCTCTCAATGCCATCGACGGCCCGCTCCACCGAGCTTAGACACTGCTCGAGGAAATATTTTACATTGTAGCTGACGATGACAATTGATAGTTTCATTTGTGTGCGGTTGGGGGTGTGTGTCGGGGATTATTTATCTGTTTCGCCGTCGAGCAGTTTCACGAGCTCGCGCTTGCTTGGATAGACGTAAAGATAGGATAAAACACCGAATGCGGCGTAATAGAGCGACGTATCTTTGCCCGAAACAAAATATAAGAAAGCACCTGTTATTATGGGGAGTGCGCAAGAGGCGCTGCGTATCAATGCCAAAGAATAGTAGCGGGTGCACCACATTGTAATGTCCTTTTTATCGGCTTTTTTTATCTGCCAATTATAGAACCATATTCCAAATGGCACAACGGCCAATGAGGCAACTGCCATTAGTTCGTATTGGTACAATATTGTTGCATCCTCTATGCTGCCGAGTGATAACAATCCCGTAAGGCACATAATGATGAGGCTTAATGACATCAGAAGCATCAGCCAATAAAAGGGGAGCAGTGATTTTCTTTTTTTCTCGGCAATTTCTAAATTCTCGTTCATAGTAGTATGTTTTTAGAATGTTTTTCCTGTAAAGGGGGTGCGGTTCACAATGGAGCGTCCGAGGGTTATTTCGTCGGCATATTCAAGCTCGTCGCCCACCGATATTCCGCGTGCAATGACCGATAGCTTCACGCCGTATTGTTGCAGCTTGCGGTAGAGGTAAAAGTTTGTGGTGTCGCCCTCCATCGTCGAGCTCAGAGCAAGGATAATCTCTTTTACCTCGCCCGAGGCTACGCGCCCGATGAGGCTCTCTATGTTAAGGTCGCCCGGCGATACTCCGTCCATAGGCGATATTACGCCGCCCAGCACGTGGTACACCCCGCGGAATTGCATTGTGTTCTCGACGGCCATCACATCCTGTATGTTCTCGACCACGCATATTATCGAGTGGTCGCGCGAGGGGTTGGCGCAGATGGGGCAAATTTCGCTGTCCGAGATGCTGTGGCACTCGCGACAATAGAGGGCCTCGCGCTTCAGGCGTATTATGGCCTCGGAGAATGAGGCAACCTCGTCCTCGCTCTTGCGCAGCAGATGCAGCACAAGGCGCGTGGCGGTCTTTCGCCCTATTCCGGGGAGCTTGCTAAATTCGTTTACTGCTTTTTCGAGTAGTGTCGATGGATATTCCTGTGTCATCGGGGATGAGCTTTTTTAGTTTGCGAAGATAGGAAAAAAATGTGTACAAAAGGGACGATTCGGGCTCTTTATTGACGCCGCCATTGCTTTTTTTGGATTTTCTCACCTTTTTTAGCGAAAGAAACTGTATATTCGCATTCTGATAAAAAGGCCAACGAACATCTGAATGAAAAAAATAGAGATAAAATCGGCGCGCTTTGTGATAAGCAACACCGACATAAAAAAATGTCCGCAGGATGGAAAGCCCGAGTATGCCTTTATCGGCCGCTCGAATGTGGGAAAGTCGAGCCTCATAAATATGCTCGCAAAGAACAGTAAGCTGGCAATGACAGGCTCGATGCCCGGAAAGACGCTGCTCATCAACCATTTTTTGGTGAACGACGAGTGGTACCTTGTCGACCTTCCCGGATACGGCTATGCCAAGCGCAGTAAGTCGCAGACCGAGAAGCTTGAGCATATAATCACCACCTACGTGCTCGACCGCGAGCAGATGACGCTGCTCTTTGTGCTCATCGACGCCCGCCACGAGCCGCAGAAAATAGACCTTGAATTTTTTGAGTGGCTGGGCGAGAATGGGGTGCCCTTTGCCATAGTCTTTACAAAGGCCGATAAACTGAAAAAGACGCAATTGGGGCTGAATATAAAGGCCTATAAAGAGCGTCTGCTCGAAGAGTGGGAGGAGCTTCCCCCCGTCTTTGTAACCTCGTCCGAGACGGCGCAGGGACGCATCGAGATTCTCGAATATATCAACAGCATAAACGAAACACTATGATAAAGATACTGAGAAAAATTTTTATAGGTGCAGCGGTGCTGCTGGCCTCTGCCTGCACCGACGGAGGATACAAAATAAGCGGCTCTTATCCTGCCGCCGAGGATGGCACAAAGGTCTATCTTGCACGCCTCGATGCGCAATTTACAGCCATCGACTCGGCCGTGGTAAGGAGCGGCCGCTTCGAGTTTACCGGCCTCGCCGACACTCCCGTGGTGCGTATGCTGCTCTCGTCTATGGCGCTCGACGGCGGCCCCGTGGTAATTGAGAGTGGCAATATCGACGTGCAAATAAAAAATGGCCTGCGCCGCAAGGGTACCCCGCTTAACAATGATATGCAGCGCTTCTTCAGCGAGCGCGCAAAGATGGCACGCGGAGTGGAGCTTGTGGGCAACTATCTTGTGGCCAACAGCACCCTCACCGAGGCACAGCGCGACAGCCTGCAAAGGGTGGTGGCCGAGGCAAAAACCTCGTTCGTGGCGATGCTGCAAAAGACGATAGGCGAGAATGTGGATAATGCGCTGGGCGCCTTTCTGCTGACACAATCCGAGGAGTATTTCACCACGCAGGAGTTGCACTCGATAATGTCGATGGTGCCCCAAAGCCTGCGCGACGAGCGCTTCGAGGCAATGTACAGCCGCATAAAGATTGACGCCGAGAACCAAATGAGGGCATTGGCAACGGCGGTGGGCTGTCCCTACATAAATTTTGAACTTCCCGACGTCGAGGGCAGGCCCGTACTGCTGTCCGACATAGTAAAGCGCAATAAATACACTCTGCTCGGCTTTTGGGCAAGCTGGTGCATCCCCTGCCGTCAAGAGGCACCCGTGCTAAAGACGATGGCAGCTGACTATGCTCGTAGGGGGGTGGCGCTGGTGAGTGTCTCGCTCGACTCCTCGGCCGAGGAGTGGAAAGAGGGCATCGCCTCATTGGGTCTCAATTGGACACAACTGTGCGACCCCTCGGGCGGCAGTGCCGAGGCTGCCGCAGCATACGGAATAACCTCAATCCCGATGCTGCTGCTCATCGACAGCAACGGCAATATTGTTATGCGGGGCGAGCCTGCCTATCGTGTGGCGCAACAGATTGACGAACTTCTGAAATAATCCTACTGCTATGGTGCTCAACTATATATGGGTGGCATTCTTTGTTGCGGCGTTTGTGATAGCCCTGTGTCGTCTGCTCTTTTTTGGCGACACAGAGGTATTCCCCGCGATAATGAATTCGACGTTCGACACCTCGAAAAGCGCGTTTGAAATTTCGCTGGGCCTCACGGGCGTGCTCTCGCTGTGGATGGGCCTTATGAAGATTGGCGAGCGCGGAGGCCTTGTCGATGCTCTTGCACGAGCACTCGCGCCCATATTCAACAAAATATTCCCCGATATTCCCAAAGGACACCCCGTAACGGGCACAATGTTTATGAACATTGCCGCAAATATGTTGGGCCTCGACAATGCTGCAACCCCTATGGGCCTGAAGGCTATGCAGGAGCTGCAAGAGCTCAATCCGCATAAAGAGAAGGCCACTAACCCGATGATAATGTTCCTTGTGCTCAATACCTCGGGCCTGACGCTCATCCCAATGAGCGTGCTCCTGTATCGCACACAGCTGGGGGCAGCGCAGCCGACCGATGTATTTATCCCCATACTATTGGCAACGACAGTATCGACGGTGGTGGGACTTATTGCCACTGCCATCTATCAGCGGATAAATTTGCTGAACCGCACGATGGTGCTCTTCTTTTTGGGCGTTACGCTTTTTTTGGCTGCGGGGACGTGGGGCGTCGCCTCGCTCTCGCGCGTGCAGGTCGAGCTCTTCTCGACCACCCTTGCCAATGTGCTGCTGTTCACCGTAATTACGCTGTTCATCGTCTCGGGTGTTGTGCGCAAAATAAATGTCTATGAGGCCTTTATCGAGGGGGCAAAAGAGGGCTTTACGACTGCCGTGAGGATTATCCCCTATCTTGTGGCCATCCTTGTGGCCGTGGGGGTGTTCCGCGCCTCGGGAGGGATGGACGTTGTAATAGGCGCCGTTGCGTGGTGCGTCGAGGCTCTGGGCGGAAACTCCGATTTTGTGGGGGCGCTTCCCACGGCTCTTATGAAGCCTCTGAGCGGCAGCGGGGCCCGCGGTATGATGATTGACGCAATGACAACCTACGGTGCCGACTCTTTTGCCGGACGCTTGGCCTGTCTTTTTCAGGGGGCGACAGACACCACTTTCTATATTATCGCAGTCTATTTTGGTAGCGTGGGCATAAGAAAAACACGCCACGCAGTATCCTGCGGACTTATTGCCGATGCTGCCGGGATTGTGGCGGCAATTATCATCGGATATATATTCTTCGGATAACAGAAAAAAATTGCAGTAATTACGTTAAAAAGGCTCATTTTATCGCTGTTTTTTATGGCCAACGTGCTCTTTGCCGTTGCCGATGATTTTAGGTTCGACCACGGCCCCTATCTTCAGAATCTGAGTGGCGAGGGGGTAACAATCTACTTTACAACGTCGCGCCGCGCCTTCTCGTGGGTCGAGGTAAAATGCGACGCTTGGAGCGAGCCTCGCTGCTTCTACACCGTGCGCGACGGCCTTGTCGAGGCTTATGGCACGCGGAACGCGATAAGAATCACGGGGCTTGAGGCGGGGCGCGAATATAGCTACCGCCTTGTGGCAAAGGAGATGAAAGAGTTTCGACCCTATAAGATTGTCTATGGCGACAGCATAGCCTCGCAGTGGGAGCGCTTCGGCACACCGTCCGAGGGTATTGACCGCTGCTCGTTCGTTGTCATAAACGACGGGCACGATGATGCCTCGAAAGTGCGTCGTCTGCTGGGATATTCCACGCTCAATAGTGCCGACGCCGTATTTTATCTTGGGGATATGGTGAGCCACATTGAGGCCGCCGACGTCCCCTACAAAGGCTTTATCGACGTGTCGGTGGAGCTTTTTGCGCGCAACAAGCCCTTTGTGGCGGTGCGCGGCAACCACGAGACGCGCGGTAATTTGGGTCGTACGTTCGGCGAGTATGTGGGGCGCCCCGAGGGAAAATTCTATGGCATCTACTACTATGGCTCGACGGCAGTAATTGTGCTCGATACGGGCGAGGATAAGCCCGATGCGCACCCCGTTTATGGGGGAATAAACCGCTTCGACGATTATCGTCGCGAGCAGGCCCGCTGGCTCGGCGAGCAGATAAGGAGCAAGCGTTTCCGTAAGGCACGCAACAAAATAGTGCTTATGCACATTCCGCCCATAATCCCCGGCGAGGATAACTCGCCCGAGGGGCACGCGGTAAAGCATCTCAATGCACTCTTTGTGCCGCTCTTCAACAAGGCGGGGGTTGACCTTGTGCTCTCGGGACACACGCATCGACACTTTTTTGTCGATAAAGGGACGGCCGAGAATAAATTCCCGCTTGTAATAAACGACCATAAAAGTGTCATCGACCTATCGGTTGAGGGCGAAAAGATAAACGTAAAAATTACCGATGAAAAGGGACAAATAACATTCGACCAAAATTTTTAGAAGCTATGATAAGTTATCAGACCGAAGGGGTTAAAATGCCCGCAATAAAGCGCCGCGACGTCTCGGCGTGGATAAAAAAGGTGGCCGCCGTACACAATAAGAAGGTTGGCGAGATTGCATACATCTTTTGCGACGACGAGAAGATTCTTGAGGTTAACCGCGAGTATCTGCAACACGACTATTACACCGACATTATCACATTCGACTACACCGAAGAGGAGATAATCTCGGGCGACCTTTTCATAAGTCTCGACACGGTGCTTAGCAACAGCGTTCAGCTGGGAGTATCCTACGAGCAGGAGCTCTACCGAGTGATAATCCACGGCATTCTGCATCTGTGCGGGATAAACGACAAGGGCGAGGGCGAGCGCGAGATTATGGAGCGCGAAGAGAACGAGGCTCTCGCACTGCTGGGGCTGTAACAACGCTTCCCTCATCCGAAGAAAATGACAGAAAAAACGACGGCTGCGGCTGTCGTTTTTTCTGTTTTTAGTTATAATATGTTTAAAATAGTTATAAACGAGGGCTGCTCGGCACAGTTTTTTCATAATATTTTATGCTTATTAAAATATATATCATATTTTTGTGAATATTTTGCTTATAAACTAACAAAAGAGAATACCTGTATAATGACTATGAAAAAAATTATTGCTGTTGCAGTGTGTGCCGTTACAATGTTTGGCGCACAGCTGAAAGCACAAGAGCGAGCCACACTCAGCGCTTGTGTCTATGGTTACAAAGGCGAAAAGGTCTATTTCGACTGTGTACAATCGCCGCTCATTGCCGAGGAGTTTTATACCAACCCCGGCGAGGAGCATCTGTTTACTTTCCCCGCCGATGACTTAGTGTGTATGCTCATAAACGGAAAGACAAAAGTGCTTTTGCAGAAGGGCGACAGCATACACGCCGAGGTGCGTTACGATGGTCGCGCAGTGAGCGTGCAATACAGTGGTAGCGACGAGGCCGTAAAGTCTAACAATCTGCTCAAAAGGATTGATGAGATTAAGCGTACTATGCGTTACCGCAGCCAGCTTTTAGGCTGCGCTGCACTCGACATTAAGCCAAAGACGCGCATCGACGACTCGCGCATACTGCTGCAAAAAGTATCGGCTGCTATAAGCGAGGCGCAGGTGAGCGAAGATGTTGCCAATTACATTATGGCAGGCATTGAGTCCGAGGCTTATGTATCGTTTATGGAGTATCCCGTAATGTATGCAAGCGTGCGCGCCACGGCAATAGAGCAACAAGAAATTGGCGACTATTGGAGCATAATGGATGGCTATACACTGCGCACAGATGCCGTATCGCTTAGTAACCCCGAGTATGCAGGTCTGCTTATGCGCTACTGTTTCTATATGAACGAGAAAAAGGCCAAGCAGGGTAGCGCTGAATACCAAATGCCCACAACCCTTGAGACAATGTACGCCGAGCTTGCCGCCTTCTACGAGGGTGCTCATCGCGACGTAGTGCTCTACACTCTACTGTGTAATTTCATAAAGAACGGCAAGGAGATTGAACGTGCCGATGCACTATACGCCGACTACAAGCAGAAGTACAACATCAACAAAGATTATATAACGATACTCGATGCTATATTGCAGTAAATAGTACTGTTCTACCCGAAAAAAACGAATAATATATGAAAATATCAGACACGACATTAGGCCCTCTGTGCAAAGCTCTATTGTTACTCCTCTTTTTAGTGGGGACAACAACCATTCAGGCACAGGCCGTACAAGAGTGGAAAGAGACAAAAATAACCCTGCGCATAAGCAATATGCCACTCTCTCAGGTGCTCGAAAAGGTTGCCGAGGCTGCCGATGCAAAATTACAGCTTCAGGGAATAACCCTTGTGAATATCGACAAGCCAATATCGCTTAACGTAAAGGAAAAACCGCTCGATAAGGTAATAGGCGAGCTTGTGGGCAATCAGAATGTAAGAATAAGATTCGAGGAACCGCGCGTCATCATCTTTGAACCTTTAGAGATTCTGCCCGCCACCTCGGGCAAGCTGCTTCCCATAGATGGTCGCATAGTAGATGCCGAGACGGGCGAGCCTCTTATCGCCGCACAGATTCTAATCACCGACGGCGGCCCCACGGGCGAGGGTGGTACAATAACCGACGTTGATGGAAAATTCAGTCTGCGCATACGTGCCCGCGGCTCGATACGCATCTCTTATATGGGCTACGAGACACTCTCGAAACAGATTCTAAAGCCCGAGTCGGGAATGACAATAACCCTTAAGCCTGCCTACGATAATCTGGGCGAGGTGGTTGTAACGGGTCTCAGCAAGCGCAAAGAGAGCAGCTACACGGGTAACTACGTAACGGTAAAGGGCTCGGAGCTTCTGAAAATGAACCCCACGAACATCCTCAAGGGATTGCAATTCTACGACCCCAGCTTCAAGGTGCTCGAAAATAACTCGCGCGGCTCCGACCCCAACGCCGAGCCCGAGTTTCAGATTCGTGGCGACCAATCATTGGGAACGTCCGCCTCGATGAACAGTATGGACTTAATGCTCGACAATGTATCGAGCCGTCCAAACACTCCGCTCTTTGTGCTCGACGGCTTCACAGTGCCTATGAGCCGCATCCTCGACCTCGACCCCGAGCGCGTCGATAATATAACCATCCTAAAGGATGCTGCCGCAACGGCAATCTACGGCTCGCGGGCGTCGAACGGAGTGGTGGTGGTCGAGACAAAAGTGGCCCCCGACGGTGCCCTCTCGGTATCGTACAACGGAACAATGACCGTGCAGGCACCCGACCTCACCGATTATAATATGATGAACGCCCGCGAGAAACTCGACACCGAGTGGAGGGCAGGAATGTACTCCCCCTATAACGCCAACGATATGAACGAGTATAACCGCTATATGCGCAACATATTGGGAGGCGTAAATACCTATTGGCTCTCGCAACCACTGCGCACTGCTGTGCAGAGCCGCCACTCGCTGAGCGTGGCGGGCGGTACCGATGTCTTCCGATACAGCCTCGACGTTAACGCCGCTTTCCAGCCGGGAGTGATGAAGGGCTCCGAGAGTGGCACAAAGGGAGTGAATTTCAGTATGACCTATCTTAAGAGACGTTTCACGATGCGTGCCAACGTGAATCTGTCCGAGGCAACGGGTGAAAATTCGCCCTACGGCTCTTTCGGTGCATACACCCGACTGAACCCCTATTATCGTCCCACGGGCGACGATGGAAAATATGCTCAGGTGATTGATAATTACAAAGGCTATCTCATCACTAACCCACTGTACGACGCAAATGTGGGTATTAAGGACGAGACAAGCAGCCTCACGATTGCTTCGAGCGTGAATATGGAATTTATGCTCTTGAAGAATCTGCGTCTTACGGGACAGCTATCCTATACAAAGGGTAAAGCAAACACCGATAAATTCCTTCCGGCCGACCACACGAGCTTTGCAACAGAGACCGACCTCACCCGCAAGGGCAGCTACCATAAAAGCACGGGAGATATGACCTCTTGGTCGAGCAATTTAGGAATAAACTACAATCTTGTGCTCGACAAACACCTACTCAGTGTCTTTGGAAACTGGACGGTTAACGAGGATGCCAACGACTATGTGAACCTCTCGGCAACAGGCTACCCCGACCCGCATATGAACGATTTTATCTTCGGTAATAAGATGGATACCTCGCCCAGCGGAACCGAGGCAAAATCGCGCTCGATGGGACTAATCGGACAGCTCTCGTACAGCTATGCCGACCGCTACTCGGTCGATTTTAACATCAGCGGCGAGGCATCGTCGCGCTACTCCGACCACTCGCTTGTACCATTCTGGTCGGTGGGCGGACGCTGGAATGCGCACAACGAAAAGTGGTTGCAGGGCTACGTCTCGAATCTTGTGCTGCGCGCAAGCTACGGCGTTACGGGCGAGCAGAATTTCAGCCCCTATGAGGCTATTGAGTTTTATACCTACTCGGGAACAATGAAGCCATACGAGTCGTTCCCCGTGCTGGGAGCCGTGCTCTCCGGACTGAATAACCCCGACCTCGGCTGGGCTCAGACGCATAACACCAGCTTTGCCATCGACCTCGGATTCTGGAAAAACCGCATAAACGTCAGCTTCAACTACTATAATAATATTACAAAGGAGCTACTTACGAACTACGACCTTGCACCCTCGACAGGATTCGGCTCAATGACAATGAACGCGGGCGAGCTTCAGAATCGCGGATTCGACGCTACGCTCAATGTGATTGCCGTGCAGGATATTCGCAACCAATTCTATTGGACGTGGAATATTAACGCCAACCACAATAAGAATAAGATACGTAAAGTCTCCGATTATCTGCGTAAGATAAACGAAGAGCAGTTGAAATCGGCCTCGGCACCGCTGCCCATCTATCAAGAGGGACAATCGACCACCACACTTTATGCGGTGCGCTCGCTGGGCATCGACCCCGTTACAGGACAAGAGGTGTTCCTCAAGCGCAACGGACAAAAGACCTTTGTGTGGGACGCTGCCGATAAAGTACCCGTGGGCGACACTAACCCCGACGTGAGCGGCACAATATCAACCTCGGTCAATTGGAAAGACCTATCGTGTACGCTGGGATTCACTTATAAGTGGGGCGGTATTGTTTATAACAGCACATTGGTCGATAAAATTGAGAACAGCAACATTGCCAATAACCTCGACCGTCGTGCGGGATTGGGCCGATGGGAGAAGCCCGGCGACGTTGTGCGTTACGTTCGCTTCAGCCAATATGGAGCAAACACTCCGGCAAGCACACGCTTCATTATGGACGATAATGAGCTGAAATTTGCCACAATAAATGTGGGCTACCGTATGCGCAGCGATAAATATCTGTTCCTTGAGCGTATGAAGGTGGATGCTCTTGCGCTGAACTTTACGACAAACGATATTTGTCGCCTCTCGCCCATACGAATGGAGCGCGGCCTCGACTATCCGTTTGCACGTTCCTACACACTTTCAATGTCAATAATATTTAAATAAGAATAAGCCGATTATGAAAAAAATACTATATATAATATCGTTGATGCTGACAGCCTCGCTGACGCTGGGCTCTTGTGCCGATTGGTTCGATATTAGTCCAAAGACCGACGTTAAGGCCGATGACCTTTTCGAGACCGAGAATGGATTTATGAGCTCGTTGGCAGGAATTTATGTGCTTATGACAGGAGAGAGTGTCTATGGACGCGACCTCAGTTACGGCCTTGTCGAGCAGCTGGCGCAGATGTACGACGTCATCCCCGAGGGAGCCAACGACAAGAGTGCAATATATAACTATACACAGACAACGAGTGGCGGATACAATACAAAAGGTCGTTTCGAGCGCACGTGGCTCGACGCTTACAATATTATCGCCAACGCAAACAATCTGCTAAAATGGCTCGATAAAAAGGGCGAAGAGGTGATATACAGCGACGAGACGCGCAATATGTTGCGCGGCGAGGCTCTTGCCATAAGAGCGGCCGTTCACTTCGACCTTTTGCGTCTGTGGGGCCCCGCCGATTATGCTGCAAACCCCGAGGTTCGCTCGGCGAAGAGTATTCCCTACCGCACGCAGGCCGATAAGAGTAAGATGCCGTTGCTCTCGGCCGAGACAGTTGTTGCGAACATAATAGCCGACCTCGACTCGGCCCGCTACTATCTATCGTTCGAGAGTGGAATGAAACTCGACGACCGCATCAGCGTGCAGCGTCGCTTCCGCTTCAATTACCACGCCATAAATGCAATGCTGGCCCGTGTACACAACTACGCAGGCAACAGCGCGCAAGCCAAGGCAGCCGCCATTGAGGTTATTGACAATTGCGGCCTCGAACTTATGAGCGGCAACGACGACGACCCCGTACTCTTTGCCGAGACCTTGTGCGCCGTCAATCTGTATCAGATGAAAGATAATCTCTCCTCTTATTTCGATGCGGGTGATAAGATTCAGACAAAATATCACATAACGTATAACACCCTTAATGTCCTCTTTGAAATTAGCGGCAGCGAGAGCGAGGATATGCGCGCCCGCTCGGCTGCATTCTCGCGTAACAGCGACTATCAGATGGCAGTTACAAACAAGTATCAGGATAATGATGAGGAGGCTATTCCTCTGCTGCGTCTGCCCGAGATGTACTATATAGTGTGCGAAAATTCCGAGGGCGACGAGGCTGCCTACTACATTAACATCGTACGCAACCGCCGAGGAATATCAACCTCTAAGAATGTTACGTGCGACACCCCCGAACAGCGCATCAACGCTCTTCGCAGCGAGTATCGCAAGGAATTTTATGCCGAGGGACAATTCTTCTATTTTCTTAAGGCTCACGGACTTACAGGAGCGTTGGCGCACTGCCCCGAGATTAGCCTTGCGAACGAGAATTTTATATTCCCGCTGCCCGATGCCGAGCGCGAATATGGCTGGAGCGAAGAGACCGATGCCTCGGGCGAGGATACAGCATCTATGTAAAAAAGAAAAAAGCGAGAAAGTATGAAAAAGAATAAAATAACAACAGTAATTCTGCTCCTTACGGCGGCACTGCTGCCCTCGTGCGACAAACAAGAGCCCGACCTCTTCAGCGAGCAGAACAACGGAATATATTTCGATTACGCTAATGCGGCCGAGCTCAGCACCGGCATAAACTTTGCCGACAGAGTATTGGGCAACCCCTCGTCGCTGCCCGTAGATATAAGAACCAAACTCCTTGGCCATATTACCGAGGATAGTCGCAAGGCAGTGCTCAAGAGCCGCCCCGTCGAGGGTTACCCCGAGGCGCAGGTCGTTCTGCCCGACGTTGAATTTAAGAGTGGCGAGTATCAGAAGAGCATTCGCATCGAGGTGCTGCGTCCCGCCGAACGCGACACCGAGTATGCCATCTGCCTCTATTTCGACGCCACCGAACCGGGCACCATTGGCGAGGGCATTGCGGGGCGCACCGAGTTTACACTGTACGTACGCGAGAGCTACACACGTCCCGCAGGCTGGGGCGATAGCGATTGGGCCGTGAGCTATTTGGGCAAATGGTCGCCCGACAAGCATATTTTCTTTGTCAACCTTTTGCAGGATAATAACTATGCCGCAGACGGTGCAATGTTCGATTGGGCCAAACTGATGAACTATAATATGTTGGCTGTCGAGGAGCTTCGACGCCTTCAGCAGCAGAATCCCGATGAGGCTGTTACCATTGATATTCCTTTCAACAGCGACTGCACTTATGCAAAACCCTACTATTGGGGCACGCAGCACGATAAATATCTTGGCGAGTATTCGGCGGCGACCTTTGCATCGCTTGCCGCCGCCGTCGAGGCAAACACCGCCAACGAGGTCGAGCTTCTGGGTAGCGAGGAGCGTCTCACCGACCTTAACCGTATGGCCGTGCTCACAATGATGCGCAATTATAATATGTATTATAGCAGTTGGGCGCTATCGAGCTCGCAATTCCAAAAGAATTGTTGGTACCCGATGCTCCGAGGCATAGAGTACGAGGTTGTTCAGCCCGACTGTTGGACAAGCTGGGGCATCGGAGCCGGACAAAAGCCCACAAAATACTACGGCGAATACAGCGACGATAAGTACCGCTTTATGATTGATGCTTGGCTTGCCCATCAAGAGGCTAACGGCCGACAATTTATGCTGTGGCAACTCTTCCCCCTAATCATAGATTGGGGTCTGTTCGACGCAGCGTGGGACAGTGCAGCCGGTGGCGAGGAGGCCATAAAAGAGTGCTATCGAGTGATAAAAGCCGCCTACGACGCCGCCCCCGAGGGCACGTACCCGTTCACATTCCCACAACTCGATATTTGATAATCAACCCACAGAAAAGATACTCTTATGAAAAAGATATTAAGCGCAATATGCCTTACGATTATCCTTGCAGGGTGCTACGAGGATAAGGGTAACTACAGCTACAAACTCGACCGAATGAACGAGATAAAATCGGTGAGCTTCACCCCCTCGGCTTCAGAGTCGGCATACGGAAAACTCATCGAGGTGCAGCAGGCAATGACACCGAGCGACACAGTGCGCCGCATAGAGGCAGTGGTCGAGCAGACGTTGGCCACCGACTATAGCAATCTGCACTTTTATTGGTACTTAAGACACACCGACGAGAGCGGCATTGAGCGTCGCGACACAGTAGAGACAAATGGCTACCTTGAAGTTGCTCTGCCCGTGGGACGCGAGAAGGAGTACAGCGTCTATCTGCAAATTTACGATACGCAAACAACCCTTTCGCACTACACCAACTTCAGCATAAAGACACGTCCTATATTCAAAAACAGTCTATTTGTGCTGCACGGCGAGGCAGGCTCGCGCTCTTTAGGTAACATAGAGATTATAGGCGACGTAACAAACATACACACCGATGCTTACGGCTACCTTTATCCCGGCGTAAACCCCTTTGCCAATGCCGAGGGATTATCCTACACCACCTATCAGGATATTAGCAACACGGGCGGTTTCTGGGATATAAAAGAGGTAAATACATTGCAGACCTTTTCGTCCAATGCCGAGGTTTTTGGTTACAACCCCTTCGGCCTTAATGCAAAATTCTATAACAGCGTGATAATGAAGCCTGTTGATAATTCATTCGTATATGCACGCAACATTCAGACGGGCGACCCCTCGAATTATACGCTCTATCGCATAGTGCTCTCAAAAGATGGGCAGATGCGCATCGGAAACTACGTCCCCGCGCTCTATAAGCCCGGATACGCCATCGAGCAGGCCGGCGGGAACGCTCTGCATCAGACCGATTATCAAATTACAGCGGCCACAATAACCGACACCCGATACGTTATGTGGGACGCAAAGGGAGGCCGCTTCCTGTACATATCGAAGAACGAGCAGTATGCACTGTGCGAGTCTGATATGCTTGGAAACTATCCGTCGGCGCTCAGTAACCCCGTCCTTGACGCAAATGTCGATTTTAGCACGCTCGAAAAATCGCCCGTGGGGATGCGCGCAGTATATGCCTATATTCAGTACCGCGAGAATTACGCCGAGTCAAAGCCCTATTTTATCTTCCTCGACGAGGCAAGCGGCGACTTTTGGCGCTACGAACTGACAAAAATGGAGGTTGGCACCGAGAAAGAGGGTAAAAAAATGGCAAGGGGCACCGACGAGGTAAAGCCTGCCTTTACAATCACGGGTAGCCGTATGCGTAATTTCCACCCCCGGAACGTAGCAACGATAGTATATAATTCGTGGTTCACAACCAACTATCTGTTCTATGCCGATGGCGCCACAGTCTATCGTTACAGCGTATCGAACGGCGACAGCACACCGCTATACACCGCCCCCGATGGCTATACGGTGTCGTTGCTGAAATTCCGCGTCGAAGATAGCAATAACTTCTCGGATAATCTTGGACGTTGGCTCAGTATAGGCCTCGAAAAAGAGGGTCAGGGTGCCGTGGCCGAAATTCTTCTTAATACGGCCTCGGACGTCGATGGCGACACGCCTGCACTCTTCTACGACAAGGACGACAACGGCCTGCCCTTCGGACGAATAAAGGATGTGCAGTTTACTCAGATATATATGTACTCGGTTCCCGATTATTTAAATTAAAAAAGTATGAGAAAACTCTTTATTTTGGCCCTGATGGCCTGCACTTTCGCCTCGGCGCAGGAGGCTGGTGAGATAAGAATCAAGGGCGAGGTTAAGGGCGTTAAAAAAGGACGTTTGCATCTGCTCTTGAACGAGGGTGAGGAGCGTGTCGATACGTTGACCTCGGTCGATTTTAAAAAATCGCGTTTTAATTTATCGGCACAGATAACCGAGCCGCTTGTAGTGCAAATTGTGCTCGACGGCTATCGGGGAGGCTTTACGCTCTTTGTCGAGCCGGGCGAGGCTTACGAGGCTCGTCTCACAGACGACAGCAGCGCCTATATAAAGGGTGGCCGACTGAACGAGGCCTACACGGCGCACATAAAAAAGTCCGACTCGCTGAACATCCTGATAGGCTCCCTGCAACAGCGCTACGACTCGCTGCGCGCCGCAAGCAAATTCCGCAGCGCCAGCCGTGTGAACGACACGTTGCAACATAATAAAGCCTATCTTCAGAGGCTCACAGCCGATTTTCTTGCTGCAAACGATAATATAATCACAGCCTACACCATCTACTCGAATATAATGATGAAGGACATTGGGCTGCAAGAGGCTCGCCGTATGTACAGCTCAATGGGCGATGGTGCAAAGGCTACACACTGCGCACGCCTCATACGCGAGCGCATAAAAAGGCTCGAAGAGACGGCCGATAATGCCGTCGCCCCCGACTTTACGGCCACAGCACCCGACGGCACCGAGATTACAATGAGCAAAGTGCCCGGGAAGATAAAAATCATAGACTTTTGGGCCTCGTGGTGCGGCCCCTGCCGTATGAACAACCCCGCCCTAAAAGCTCTGTACGACGAGTTTCACGACGCGGGCCTTCAGATTATAGGCGTCTCATTGGACAACAGCGCCGAAAAGTGGAAGGCTGCCATCGAGAAAGATGGCCTCGTGTGGGTGAATGTATCGACCCTCAAAGGGTGGAATTGTGATATTGCGCGCCGCTACAATGTAAAGGCGGTGCCCGCGCTCTTTGTCCTCGACGAGCAGAACCGCATAATAGCCACGGGACTGCGCGGCGAGAAACTGCGAGAGTTTATAAAGGAGAGATTGGAATTTTGAAAAATAGGATAGTATGAAAAATCTATTATTATGCCTGTTGACGCTGGCAATGACGCTGCCTATGCACGCCGAGGGCAAAAAGTACACTGTACAAGGAACGATGAGTTACGACTCGTTGCGATTCGAGAAAAAGAGAATCGAGCAGCTGTTCCTTGTTGCAACGCTCGATGGACAGCAGGTAACAGTCGATACGGCCGAGGTAGTAAACGGCAGCTTTACATTCGAGGGCGAGGTTCCCGAGCGCCTCGACGTTTATAATATCACGGGCTTCGACAATGGAGCGTTGCAGGTGTTCCTCGAAGAGGGCACAATAACAATCGAGCCGTTCGATGCACGCTTCCCCGCATCGGCCCGCATCGGAGGCACTCCCTGCAACGACGTCTTTCAGGCTTATATTGATGCCAACAACGCCTCGATAGCACAGTCTAAGGTGCGTATGCAAGAGGCAATGGATGCTCTTCCCCCCGAGCAGCAACAGGATTTTGCGGCATCGAGTAAGATACGTACCACGGTGTTCCACGCCAATAACCTTTATACAAAGGTAGCGCTTGTCGATTTTGTCTATAACAATATAAACTCGCCCGTGGTACTGTATGTGATAAAATATTCACTGTTCCCAATGTACACTCCGCGTGCCATAGAGGAGCAGTTCTTAGCGGCAGTGCCCTCGACGCTGCGTGCGCATCATATGTACAAGGAGCTTGTAAATGCAGTGCGTGCCGCCGAGCTGAAGGAGGGGAATATGGCACCCGATATTTCGGGCTTTACACCCGAGGGCAACGAGCTTACTCTGTCGCAATTCAAAGGGAAATATGTGCTTCTCGACTTTTGGGCAAGTTGGTGCGCCCCCTGTCGCCGCGAGTTTCCTTTTATAAAAGAGGCACTCGAATATTCGCAAGATAGCGACAAATTCATTGTGCTGAGCTACTCTCTGGACAGCAAAGAGCCCGATTGGAAAAATTGCATCACAAAAAATGCCCTCGAACATAAAAATTGGGTACATATATCAACCCTTAAAGGGTGGAACAGCGAGGCTGCCAAGCTATTCGGTGTCGAAGGGGTACCCTACACTGCGCTGATAGGTCCCGATGGCAAGGTTGTTGCCTTCAAACTCCGTGGCGAGGCAATGGTGAAGAGAATCAAGCGCATTATTGATGAGAAATAAGATAGCTTATAACAACCAAAATAAAAGAAAATGATGATGAAAAGAATAATTTCGGCATTAGTTGTTATTGCAGCGGCTCTGTGTGTGCAGGCTCAGGGTGTATGTGTGATAAAGGGTCGCATTGCCAGCGATACACTGCGCTACGACGGCCAGAAGATAAAAAAGGTCTATCTTACCCGCCTCGACGAGTATAATCGCCTTGTGAACATCGACTCGACAAAGGTTAAAAAGGGTAAATATAGTTTCCAATATAAACTCGCAAAGGACGAGCCCACGATGCTCTATCTTATCACAGGCTTCGACAATGGAAATATTCCTCTATTTGTCGAGGAGGGCAACGTGAATATTACCACGGCAAGCGCTGCCTATCCTCAGGGCAGCGAGGTATCGGGTACTGCCACCAATAATCTGTATGCCGAGTATAAGAAAATATACGACGCCTGCGTACAAGAGCAACTCGACGAGGTGCGCTCGCTTGCTGCTACACGAGGCGAGGAGTGGGTGAACAGTGATGAGGGCCTTGAGTACCGTTCGCAATTCAACGCCCGTTCCATCCTCAAATGCAACAACCGTCGATTGGAGTTTCTGTTGGGACACAACGCCTCGCCCCTTGCCCCGCTTATGATGAATCACGAGC
The DNA here is from genome assembly GCA_017407905.1 of Bacteroidaceae bacterium. Classification (GTDB taxonomy): domain Bacteria; phylum Bacteroidota; class Bacteroidia; order Bacteroidales; family Bacteroidaceae; genus HGM04593. The sequence goes on from JAFQVS010000012.1 coordinate 23,724, forward strand.
TTCTAAAGCACATTGGCAATATCTATGCAATGCAGATGGTGGGCGCTATCGACCCTGCCCTGCACAGCCACCCCTATTATCGCGCGTTTAAGAACGAGGCTCTTGCAGGCGACCTCAGAGAGGGGAACGAGCTTCCCGATATTCCCTTGCAGATGCAAGACGGGAGTATTATTCATCTGTCCGATTTTCGCGGAAAATTTGTGCTCATCGACTTTTGGGCCGGTTGGTGCAACTCTTGTATGCAGGAACTTAAACATATTAAGCAGATTTACGAAGAGACACGCGCCAATAAGGATAATTTTGTGCTCATAAGCCACTCGTTCGACAAGGATGCCGAGGCGTGGCACAAGGTCATTGCCGACGAGGGCGTTGGTTGCGAGGGGTGGATTCACTCTTGTGATTTTATGATGGGAAAATCGCCCACGGCACGCCTTATGAACGTGAGTATGATTCCCACGATTGTCCTTATCGACCCCGAGGGTCGCGCAATCTCATTTACTTTGCGTGGCGAGGAGGCTGTTGCCCGTGTAAAGCAGATTCTCAGTGGCGACCTTTATTATCTGCAAGGCGATAAAGAGGAGTAAAAGAACTCTTGCCTGATACTTTGCGCTGAGCATACCTTTACAGGATACCACTGTTTTTTAGTCTCAGTAGAAATTTACTGTGGGTAAGAATCAATAATCTATTTTTCACTATCAAGAGCAGCTGCATATAATACGCACAAAAGGTAACTTTTAATTTATTGCACCATAAAAAAGAAATTCAATGTAGGTTCGATTGTTTTAAGGAAAAAGTGCGAGGTATGTTTACGTCGCCGGGCGCTAACAATGCTTGCCATTCGCATCCCGCGCGCTGCAAGCTGCGCCTGCACTTTCGCGCGACTAATTGCTGCAAGCATTGTCGATTATAATTCCGCAGCACCCTTAAAACAATCGTAAAC
>JAFQVS010000096.1 GCA_017407905.1 Bacteroidaceae bacterium
CGTCTAAGTAGCGGTTAAACATACCTCGCACTTTTTCCTTAAAACAATCGTACCTACATTGAATTTCTTTTTTATGGTGCAATAAATTAAAAGTTACCTTTTGTACGTATTATATGCTGCTGTTCTTGAAAATTAGAAATAAATTATTGATTCTTACCCACAGTAAATTTCTACTGAGCCAAAAAGCATTTATTCTAACATTCATTAACAGCTGCACAAACAAGATTCAAGGCAGCAGATATTTTTGTCTGCTGCCTTGAATCTTATTCTTTTACCGCCCCCTTTTTAGTACCAATCAACATACATTATTGCATTTTCCCATCGCTCCATTGAGGCACTCTCTTCGTCTATAAAAAGGTGCAGAATACCGCAATCGTAAAAATTTATGCCGTCGGTGCTGTCGAGCTGCAACAGCTGAAGGCAAGGGGTGGCGCCGCGCGGGTCGTATTGTGCAAAGTCGCTGTATCCGCCTATGCGGCTGTCGTATTGTGTGCTGTGAGCCACAGCATACTGCTCGGCCGCCTCGGGCGAAAAGTCGCGGGCAATAAGGCTTAGTTGATGCTCGTAGAAGCGGTCGTCCTGCCCCGCGTATGAGTAGGCGGGCTCGAAACTCATTGTATGAACGTGCTGTGCAGGCAGATAATAGTCGGCATCTTCGAGCCACCCGCGCAGAATCTCGTCATAAACATCGAGCGAGGGCTCTTTCAGCTCCTCGTCGTCGAAAAAGAGAACCTCGTAACCCCCACTCGCCCAATCGAAAGGGTTGACGTAAAGCTGCAACAGTCCGCTGCGGGGAAAATTCTCCATAGGAGGAACCTCGGCGAAATTTATCTGTGCGAGCATTACAAAGGGGATGCCTCTGTCGCCGCGAGGATAATCGTCGGCATAGGCTGCGGGAAAGAATGGTGCACCCAGCACTTTACTCTGCACAAGGGGTGTCGGGTCGTTGTCGAGCCCCCACGCGGTCTCGGTCAATTTTATGTTACGACACTCCTTGCGCACGCGCTGCTCAAGGAGTGTCATCAGTTTTTCATCCATATTCGGTAGCTTAATTTGTCGCAACAATCTTTGTGGGCGGCTGTTGCTCGTTGCGCAGCCTCACCTGCTCGACAAGCGAGCCTGCAAGGGCAAGGAACGCCTGTCCGTCGGGCGTGTCGGCCTTCATTGCGATGGGTAATCCCTCGTCGCCACTCTCGCAGATGCTCTGCACGAGCGGTATTTGTCCGATGAGCGGAATACCGTAGGCCTCGGCCATACGTCGGCCGCCCTCGCGACCGAATATATAGTATTTGTTCCCGGGGAGCTCGGCCGGAGTGAACCACGCCATATTCTCGACCACTCCCAAAATGGGCACGGCCACCTTATCGTTTATGAACATATTCACACCCTTTATGGCTGCGGCCAGCGCTACCTCTTGCGGGGTGGTTACAACCACTGCTCCCGTGAGCGCAAGGCTCTGAACGATAGTCAGATGAATGTCGCTGGTGCCGGGAGGAAGGTCGATGAGGAAATAGTCGAGGTCGCCCCACGCTGCGTCGGCGATGAGCTGTTTAAGGGCGTTGCTCGCCATTCCTCCGCGCCATAAGATAGCCTGCTCGGGGTCAACGAAAAAGCCTATCGAGAGGATTTTCACGCCGTATTTTTCGACGGGCAGGATAAGGTCGCGGCCGTCGATGCGCTCGCTGTAGGGTCGCTCGTCCTCGACGCTGAACATTTTGGGAATCGAAGGGCCAAAAATATCGGCGTCCAAGAGCCCCACCTTATAGCCCAAACGCGCAAGGGCAATGGCAAGATTGGCCGAGACGGTAGATTTTCCGACGCCACCCTTGCCCGATGATATTGCAATGACGTTTTTTACCTGTGGCAGGAATTTTCCAACCTCGGGGCGCGCTGCCTGACGGCTCACCACGCTGATGTTCCCCACAATCTCGACCTCTTTACCAACGTAGGTGAGGATGGCTGCCTCGGCCGACTTTACCACGGAGCGTATAAAGGGGTCGGTAGGCTTTTCAAAGATAAGCGAGAAACTCACTTTGTTGCCGTCTATGCGTATGTTATCATCGACCATTTCGGCCTCGACGAGATTCTTTCCGTTGCCCGGATAGCGCACCTTTTCGAGTGCTTCGAGTATCAATTTTGGATATAATGCCATTATTCTTCTTTTGTTTGACGGTTTTTAAATTTCGTAGTCAATATCGACGCGGCTCTCGCTCACTTTTTTGCAGTAGTCGGCAACGGCGACGTGTGCAGGGTGCACTTTGTAGCGGTTCATTGCTTCGAGATTGTCGAATGTGGATATTAGCACGGCGTCGTAGGCCGTGTCGCTCGGGTAGCAATTTACGCCCACTTCAATGGAGCGTATCTCGGGGACAACGCCCACGAGCGCTTCGAGGTGCTCTTTCATCCACTGTGCGTGCTGCGTGCTGCTTTTTCCCTCGGCGCCATCTACGAAGCGCCACATTACTATGTGTTTAAGCATATTTTTTTTTGGTTTATTTACGTTTATCGAGCGAGCTGCGCTTGCTGCGGTTGTAGCTACGATACTCGTCGAGCTCAATTTCAACATCGGGTTCTATGAATCCCGTGCGCTTCGAGAGGCCGAACGAGATATATTTTATTGTCAATCCTCGCTCAATCCACTGCGCCTCGTAGTAGGTGCGTATTTTCAGTGTGTCGCTCTCGTCCGCGCGGCCGTGTACATCCTCGATACACTCGTAAACGGGCAGATTATTCACCTCGGTGATATATTTCGTGTAGGTGAACATAAAATTACTGTCGGTCTTTAGGTGCACCACCGCATCGGGGGCCAAAATTCGGCCGTAGCGTTCAAGAAAGAGCGACGAGGTGAGGCGCTTGGTGGCCTTTTTCATCTGCGGGTCGGGGAATGTGAGCCATATTTCGCTCACCTCGCCCGCGGCAAAAAGTCTGTCTATAATCTCGATATTCGTACGCAGAAAGCCCACATTATCGAGCCCCTCGCGCAGAGCCTCGGTGGCGCCGCTCCACATTCGCGCACCCTTAATATCAACGCCGATAAAATTCTTCTGCGGACAGCGACGGGCAAGGGCAACGGTATATTCGCCCCTGCCGCAGCCAAGCTCGAGCACTATGGGATTGTCGTTGCCGAAAAACTCCTTTTTCCAATTGCCGGCAAGCGGAAACTCCACATTGTCGGCAACAGAATAGGGGTGCTCGACCACGTTGCGATACTCGCGCATATCGGCAAATTTCTGCAATTTTCCTTTAGCCATTTAAGAAGCCTTTTATCTGTTATTAAATATCGAGCACGGTTACCCAGCCATACTTATCGGGCTCGTCGCCATACTGTATGGCACGCAATTTTTCGTAAAGTTTGGTGCAGATGGGGCCGGGCTTTCCATCCTTTGCAATGACGTAAGATGTTCCACGCTCAAGGTCGTCGATGCGCTCGATGGGCGATATTACCGCCGCCGTTCCGCAGGCGCCCGCCTCTTCAAAGGTCGAGAGCTCCTCCTCGGGGATTGGGCGCTGCTCTATTGTCAGCCCCATATCAGCGGCAAGTTGTTGCAGGCTGCGGTTGGTTATTGAGGGCAGGATGGATGTTGATAGCGGCGTAACGTATGTATTATTCTTTATTCCAATGAAATTGGCCGCTCCGCACTCGTCGATATATTTTTTCTCTTTGGCATCGAGATAAAATTCGCACGAGTAGCCCTTATCGTGGGCCAACTGATTGGCTCTGAGGCTGGCGGCATAGTTTCCACCCACTTTGTAGCGTCCCGTTCCAAGCGGAGCCGAGCGGTCGTACTCGCGTATAATCACGTAAGGATTCGTGGCGAATCCACCCTTAAAATAGGGGCCCACGGGGGTAACGAAAATAAGGAACAGATACTCGCTTGCAGGATGCACGCCCACCTGTGCGCTTGTACCAATGAGCAGAGGCCGAATATAGAGCGATGCGCCACTCTCGTAGGGTGGTATATAATCCTTGTTCAGCGTTACCACCTTTGTTACCATCTCGCGAAAAAGCTCGGTGCTCACTCTTGGCATAAGAATGCCGTCGCAGGTGCTTTGCAGACGCTCGGCATTGGCTTCGAGGCGGAAGATGCGCACCTTGCCGTCCTTGCCGCGGAAAGCCTTAAGGCCCTCAAAAGCCTCTTGCCCGTAGTGCAGACAGGTGGCAGCCATATGCAGATTCAGCGTCTCTTCGCTGCTTACCTCAATCTCGCCCCAACGTCCGTTGGAGTATCGGCAACGTACATTGTAGTCGGTCTTCATATATCCGAACCCGACATTTGACCAATCAATAGCTTTCATTTTTATATTATTTCTGTTTAATCATTGAAAATTTTCCACAATAATGTGCGAAGATACACAAAATTGTTTAAACAAATAAGAAACAGCTTCTAAATTTCTAACAGGCCGAACGAAAAAGTGCTTAAAGAGCCTCGCATTTTTTGTAAAAAGGGTTACTGCAATGACATCAGAGGGCATCGGAGAGAGAATCCAAAATTCTCTTTACATCCTCATCTACCTTAAATAGGCGGCTGCGGCAGAAGGCAATAAGTTCCTGCGCCTCGGAAAGTTCCTCGGTCAATTTATCAATATCAACGCCACCACCCTGAATGTGGTTCATAATCTCTTCGAGGCGTCCGACAGCCTCGTTATATGTAACATTTTTATTCATAATCAATTATCATTATCTACCGTACTTATTATTTTGCCATCGGCAAGCTGCGTAACAATTCTTTGGCCGCTTCTAAGGTCGCCGACGCTGCGCACCACCCTGCCGTCGCAGGTTGTCAGGCTGTAGCCCAGCGATAGTATTCTTTGCGGCGAGGCTGCCTCGGCCTGCTGTTGCCACAGGTCGAGACGGTGATGCTGTTTCTGCAAAAAGAGCGCCGCGGCAATGGGCAGACGCTGCACAATGCCCTGCAAGCGAGTATTCTGCTCGGATATTCTTTGGCGCACCGCCTCGACAATGCCGCTGCCCAATGTATCCAACAGCGCCGCCTCGCGCGCAACGGTGTGAATGAGAAGCTCGGCTGCGGCAGTGGGTGTTTTTACGCGCGTGTGTGCAACGGCGTCAAGCACAGTATCGTCCCTCTGGTGGCCGATGCCCGTTATTATGGGCAGCGGAAACTGCGCGCAATTATTTGCAAGATTATATGTGTCGAAGCACGAAAGGTCGCTTGTTGCGCCACCGCCGCGAATAATCACGACAACGTCCCAGCTGTCAACATTGCGCGCTATCCTGTCGAGCGCCGCAATTATGCCACTCTCGACCTTATCGCCCTGCATAGGGGCCGCAAAAAGATGCGGGTAAAAGACAAAGCCGTATGGGTTATTCATCAGCTGGTCGCAAAAATCGCCGTAACCGGCTGCAAAAGAGGAGGATATTACCGCAACACGCTGCGGGAGCGTCGGGAACGGAAGCTCTTTGTTAAGGTCTATTACCCCCTCCTCGCTCAGTCGATTGATTATCATCTGACGCCGACGCGCCATATCCCCGAGCGTAAAGGCCGGCTCAATGTCGCTTACGTAAAGCGAGTAGCCGTAAAGCTCGTGAAACTCGACCGTTACCTTTAGAAGGACTTTTAATCCGGCGGCGAAGCGCTGCCCCGTTTGCTCAAGGAAATAGGGGCGCAGCAGCGAGTAGGTGCGTGCCCATATTGTGCCGCGAGCCTTTGCCACGATGGTCGCCGCCTTCTCGTCGCGCTCGATAAGCTCTATGTAACAGTGCCCGGCGGTTGTCTCGCGTACCTCGCTCAGCTCGCCCGTAACCCAATAGCTCGACGGCATTGCCTCGGCAATGGCGCCACGCACAAGTTTATTCAGCGAATATAGTGTAATTGGTTCTATCATTACTCGTTAATCCATTGGTTAATACCGCGTTGCGAGGCTATATAAGCCCCTCCCACAAGAGTGTTGCCCACATAAAAAACAGCCGACTGCCCCGGCGTTATTGCCGATGCCTCGCCGTGCATACGCACAATGAAACGTCCGTCGCCCACACTCTGCGGAGCATCGCAGGCTATGGGGGCGCTGCGGTAACGTACGCGCACCGACAGCCCCGTCTGCGGCACACCATCGACCCACACAGGCTCGTCGATAAGCATATAACGCGTGGTCAGCTCATCGACCCCACCCAGCATCACCGTGTTTTTTTGAGCATTTATTTTGAGCACGTAGGCAGGGTGGCCCAACGCAATTCCCAACCCCTTGCGCTGTCCGATGGTGTAATAAGGATAGCCTCTATGCGTGCCAAGAACGCGCCCGCGGGAATCGACAAAAGAGCCCTCGCGAATAACCTCATCGACGTTCGGGATATTGCTGCGCAGAAAATCGCGATAATCGCCCGGGACGAAACAGACCTCCATACTCTCGCCGCCCTTGCCCGCTTCGTCAAGATTATTTACCCCGAGGTAACGGCAGACGTCGCTCTTTTGCCACCCGCCAAGAGGGAATATGCAGCGCGAGAGCTGCTCCTGCGTCAGACGCCACAGGAAATAGCTCTGGTCTTTTTTATCATCGTCGCCCGTGATTATATAGTAGCGCGGGAGGCCATCCTCGGCCGCCTGCTCGTGCAGCTTCACATAATGCCCTGTGGCAATCTTCTCGCAGCCCAATTTATCGGCCCAACGGCACAGGAGGTCGAATTTCATTACCCTGTTGCAGTTGACGCAGGGGTTGGGCGTGAGCCCCGCAAGATAGCCCTCGATAAAGGGCTCGACGACCTTTGTGCGAAACTCCTCGCGCACATCATCAATATAGTGCTCGATGCCCAATTTGCGGGCAAGAGCAGCGGCAGCCTCGGCCGAGGCTGACGAAGCGTCGCAAGTAACAAATGTGAGCCCCACGACCCTGTACCCCTTCTCCAAGAGCATACTACACACGGCAGTGCTGTCTATTCCTCCGCTCATTCCCACTAACACACTCGTCGGCATATATATAATGTTTTTTACAATAAATAATCAAAATCGGCGTGCCCGACTATTCTGTTTTTTGCCTTGCGGCGAAGATAGGAGGCGGCTCGGGAGAAAAAAAACAAGCAAACTTGTTTTTTTCTCCACTCGCCTTTCACTATCTTTGCACAGAATATTCGGTTCGATGCAAAGTTACAAAGTTTTTTTGCATCGCCTACGCATTATAACAAGAAAAACTATGAGCAAGAATATAGAGAGAAAAGTCCCCACCGAGCTTGGGACCGAGAGTGTGGGCAAGCTGCTTATGCAATATGCAATCCCCGCCATTATTGCGCAGACAGCCTCGTCAATCTACCACACAATCGACAGTATTTTCATCGGGCACATTCCCGAGGTCGGAGCGCTGGCAATCTCGGGCCTTGCAACCACCTTCCCGCTGATGAACCTATCGGCGGCATTCGGTGCTATGGTTGGTGTCGGAGGCGCCACACAATTGTCGGTGCGATTGGGACAGCGCGACTACGACTCGGCCAAGATTATCCTCGGCAATCTTGTTACGCTAAACATAATCGTGGGAATATTGTTCGCAGCCGTGGCACTCATCTTCCTCGACCCCATCCTCTTTTTCTTCGGGGCAAGCGAGAGCACGCTGCCCCACGCACGCGCTTTTATGGAGGTTATTTTGTACGGTAACATATTCACACACCTCTATTTTGGAATAAACGCAGCCATAAGAGCCGCCGGCCACCCCAAGCAGGCAATGTACGCCACCATACTCACTGTATGCGCCAATGCAATATTGGCCCCCATCTTTATTTTTGTATTAGGCTGGGGCATACGAGGCGCGGCGCTCGCCACAATTCTGGCGCAATGCATCACCCTTTTGTGGCAGATTAAGCTCTTGAGCAACCCCGACGAGCTGCTGCATCTGCAACGCGGCATCTATCGTCTGCGCAGTAACATTGTAAAGAGCATTCTTGCCATTGGAATGTCGCCGTTCTTCATAAACGCCGCCGCCTGCCTTGTGGTGATAATAATAAACAAAGGATTAAGGAGTTACAGCGACGATGGTGATATGTCCATAGCCGCCTACGGAATATCGAACCGCATACAATTTATTTTTGTGATGGTTGTTCTCGGACTCACACAGGGAATGCAACCCATCGTGGGCTACAACTACGGAGCGCGCAAGCCCCGACGCGTAAAAGAGACGCTGAAGCTGACCATAATATGGGCCACCGTCGTTACCACATTGGGATTTTTGATAGGCGAGTTTATGCCCTCGACCGTTGCGCGGGCATTCACCACCGAGCAGGCACTCATCGACAGCTCGACAAAGGCTATGCGCATAATGTTTATATTTATGCCCATCATCGGATTCCAGCTTGTGACGACAAACTTTTTCCAGAGCATCGGCAAGGTAAATAAATCCATTTTCCTCTCGCTCACCCGTCAGATACTGCTGCTCATCCCCCTACTGCTTGCCCTGCCGCTCTTTTTTGGCGAGAATGGCGTGTGGTACAGTATGCCAATATCCGATTTTATAGCGGCCCTGCTCACCGTGATTATGCTTGTCATACAATTCCGCGAGTGGCGCACACAAAAAGAAGGAATCAACTAACCCCCGAAAAAGTGTAGTACGATGAAAAAATATGTTATTTCAATAGGACGACAATTGGGCAGCGGCGGCAAAGAGATTGCCGAGCAGCTGGGCCGTATGTTAGGAATATCAGTTTATGACAAAAAGCTGTTAGAGGTTGCGGCACAAGAGAGCGGCCTCGACGCCTCGGCATTCGAGGGGGCCGACGAACGAGAGTCCGACTCGTTCCTCAGCAATATAGTAGCGCTGCGCCACGCCGTTGCCGGATACCTCGGCGGGCAGGATAGTTGTATGCACAGCGACCGCCTCTTCGAGCTTCAGAGCGAGACGATGCGCAGCATCGCACAGCGCGAGTCGTGCATCACCATAGGGCGCTGCTCCGAGTATGTTCTGCGCGACCACCCCTGCCTCATAAGCATTTTCATCACCGCCGACAGCAACGACCGCATAGAGCGCATAATGCGTAAAGACGGCCTCGACGAGGAGCAGGCCAAAGAGAAAATGGAACGTGGCGACAAGAAACGCCGCTCCTATCACGACTACTACGCAACCACCGAGTGGGGCAACGCCTCGGGCTATCATCTGTGCATAAACTCCTCAATCTTAGGCATCGAGGGGACGGCGCAGTTTATCTACGAATTTGTCAAGCGCCGCATAGAAGAATGAGACGCATAGGCATCCTCTCGGACACGCACGGATTTTGGGACGACCGCTACCTTACACACTTTGCCGACTGCGACGAAATTTGGCACGCGGGCGACATTGGCAGTGAGGTACTCATTGAGCAATTAGAGAAATTCCGTCCCGTGCGCGCTGTCTATGGCAATATAGACGGAGGGCTGCTGCGCCACAAATACAGCGAGACGCTGCGCTTCAAGATTGAAGATTGCGAGGTGCTTATGAAGCATATTGGCGGCTACCCGGGCCGTTACGACGCATCGGTGCGCAAGGCCCTCTACGAGCGTCCGCCGCAACTCTTCGTCTCGGGGCACTCGCACATTCTAAAAGTGATGTTCGACAAGACACTCGGCTGCCTGCACATAAACCCCGGAGCTGCCGGCCGACAGGGGTGGCAGCGGGTGCGCACATTGGTAAAGGTTACCATCGACGGCAATAAATTCAAAGACCTTGAGGTAATTGAGCTTGCCTGAGGCCCACCCCACGGGGGCCTTAAGCCTCGGCGTGCTTGTGCCGCTCGAACCCCTCCTTGACCTTACCCTTTAAAAAACGTCGGAATTTTTTCATCAGACGAAAGCTTAGAAACTCGTACATACAAAGGTCAATATCCACATTCCGCTCAATGGCGTAACCAAGAAGAAAATGGTATAGTTTATCGGTTGTAATGCCAAACTGCTCGAAACTGCGCATAGCGTCGCGGCTCCACGGAATGCGACCGAAGCGCATACGGTTAATATCAGTGAGCGCAAATGAGAAATGCCCCGTCTGCTCGTCGTAACGGTAAAAAATATTCGACGGATTATAATCGAGCGGAAGCGCCCGCTTCTCTTGCAGCATAATAGTAAAGGAGATAAGGTCGTTGCCCAGCTTGTAAAGCTCGTCAACGGGCATACTCTCGGCCTTCATCTCGGCCAGCGTGGGATAATCCATATATTCGGTAATAAGATAGCCCGTGTGGAAAAATCCGCAGCGCTTATCCTCGATATAAGCAACGGGGAAAGGAGTGTCTATTCCCAAACGCAGAAGCCTCAGCGCATACTCGTATGCCCTGCGAGCCTTACTCTTGCGGAAAAATGTGTAAATAATACAATTGGCAATAGTGGGACGCTTATATTTCTTCACCACAAACGCTCTGCCCGCAAGCGTAATCTTTGACACAACGTTGCGATTGTTGCAAAATATCCTGTCGGGAACATAATCTCCCGAGGCTATTTTTTTAATCTCGGGACGCATAAATTCATAATCGGGATGTATATGCAGCTTCATTCTCACTTGTTATTTGTTTGATTGTAAATTGTTTAGATTGTTAGAAAACTTTTTCGAGTAAAAAAGTTTTCTGCAAAGATAGACAATTTAACACGCCGCGCACACAAGATTTATTATTTTAACAAATAATTTAACTTAAGATAAGAAGTTGTTTAAATTTCTAAAAAAAGAGGCCTCTTCGGGGGCCTCTTTTTATGCTCGGAGAATCTGCTGCGAGCATACAGCATAATAAATTGGGACGGCATAAGAATTGCGCTGCGCCTATTTTATGTAATATTTTTCATTATCAACCACATACACCCCGCGCGGAAGCCCGTAAAAAGCTCGCGCAAAGGGCACGTTACGACGCAATAATTTTCCGTTGCTGTTATAGACATTCACCCGTCGGGCGGCAGCCTTTGCCGCATCGACCTTTGTGCTTGCAGATACTTTTTTTGCATAGATGCTCACTTTCGACTGCCCCGACTTATAGCACGAGAAAATCTTTGCGCTGGGATTATAACGCAACAGATTACGAGCGTTGCCACCCTTAGCCTGAATATCGGCCGCACCGCCATCGGCTATTGTAATCTGCCAGCTGGCATTAGCGTCGATATTATCCTGCGTACGCAGATAGTTACTGCTGCTCGATGCAGCGTACAGATAGCCTCCATCGACCCTCAGAGCATAGGTAGAGGCAACCGCCCCCTTCTCAATGACAATCTTCTGCACGTCCGAAGCTATCGACACAACCTCATTGCCCGACAGCTCCACGGCAGCCGTTGCACGATTATTGGCCCTCTGCTCCTTGCTCATAGCCACATTCCCGCAGACAATAATAACCGTATCGCCTGCCGACAGCGCCGCGGCATTATCCACGAGAGTAAATTTTGTGGCACTCAGAGAGCTTCCACCCGTCTCTCCGCCCGGCTGCTCGCCTGTGGAGCCACCCGTGCTGCTGCCCCCCTGATTACCCGAACCATTCTCGGCAGCGCCATAAAGGTGGAAGGTATAATCGACCGAGTCGCCCCACACAAAATCGGCCAGACGCGGATAATCGACAAAGGGGTTGCGGTTACCCTGAATGGCATACACAGCGTTATTACGCTCAATTTCCTTTGCGCTCACGGGGTCGTCGTGATGCCATTTAAGCAGCAGGTCAACCGCCCACGGCTTTATCGTAGGATAGGTGCTATTCTCATAAACCATCCACGTATATTTCCACTTTAAATTCTGGTAGCAGGTGAACATATACAGATAGGTGCGCGCAAAATCGCCCTTATATTGGTCGGCAGGCTCAAAAGCATTCTGACTGCTGCCTGCAATATCAGCCTTGCCAACATTCATTATGCCATTCGTCCACGTAACTTTTGTGAGCCGTGCCATAGGATAGTTGCTCTTGCGGTTGTTGGCCTCTTGGTCGGATGGGTTCAGATGGTGCAGGTCGCGATAGGCGTCATTCTCGGTGCCGCCCCACCAGCTTTTGGCCACACTGTGCTCGATGTTCATTCCATCGACCGAGGCCCCCTTCGCCCCGAAATAACGCGCATTGTCCGAGTACATATCGGCCACCCTGCGCCTGCTGCCCTCTATTATGGCATCGGTGGTGTAAAAAGCGCCCCACGTACGGCTCGCCCCCGAACCATAATCGACAGTCTGTTTTCTATCAATCAGTTTATAAAGAGCATTTTTAAGCGACTCGCCACCCTTAACACCCTCGATTGACGAGTAGTAGGCACTCTGTGCACAAAGCGACAGCGAGGCAAAAAGCAGCGTCGCTGCCAAAAGAATCTTTCTCATAATCATCAATAGTTTCTAAGATAGCGCGAAGATAGAATATTATTTTCAAACAAATTCCCTCGCATAGTTTAAAGTTATAAACCTCCCTTAAATTATTTTAAAGAAAAAACCCACTGCTTATAAAATTATCATTATCTTAGCGCCATAAACCCTAACAAACATTAAGTATGAGTAAGGACAGAGAAAAACTCTTCGGCGAATTTGCACCCGTCTCATCCGAGGAGTGGAAAAACAAGATTATCGACGACCTCAAAGGAGCCGACTACGACAAAAAAATGATATGGCGCACATCCGAGGGATTCAACGTCAAGCCCTTCTACCGCAAGGAAGATATTGAGGGTGCAACCGCGAGCCTGCCCGGAGAATACCCCTATACACGCGGAAACAGAGCCGACAACAATTGGCTCATCCGACAAGAATTTTCGACCGACGACGTCTGCGCAGCCAATCTAAGCGCCCGCCAACAAATTGAGCAGGGCGTAACCTCGTTGGGATTCGGCGTAAAGGGTCGAATGGTATCGGCAGCCTTCATCGAACAGCTGCTCGATGGCATCGACGCCACAAAGACCGAGCTTAATTTCCGCGTCTGCGCCAAGCGCACCGTCGAGTTTGCCCGGCTCCTCGCAGCATACTACAAAGCAAAAGGCTACGATGCAAGCCTCATCAGAGGCAGCGTCGAGTACGACCCCATAGGCAAAGAGCTTGTGCGCGGAAAAGTCCTCGACGGATACATCGAAAATATAAAAAGCATTTTAGAGGCCACAGACGAGTTTCCCGGCCTCAGATGCGTGGTCGTCAACGCCGCCGACCTATGCAACGCCGGAGCCTACATCACCCAAGAATTGGGTTACGCGCTGGCGTGGGGCAACGAGTATATGCACGCAATGACCGAGGCAGGCATCAGCCCCGATCGCGCCGCAAAAGCCATAAAATTCAATTTCGGAATATCGAGCAATTTCTTTATGGAGATTGCAAAATTCCGCGCGGCACGCACCCTGTGGGCGAAAATCGTCGAGCAGTACCAACCGACCTGCAAATGCGCCTGCAAGATGACAATCCACGCAACCACCTCAATGTTCAACCTCACCCTGTTCGACCCCTACGTAAATATGCTACGCACACAGACCGAGGCAATGAGCGCAGCCATCGCAGGCGTCGAGTCGATAGGCGTGCTGCCCTACGACTCGGTCTATGAGACACCCACCGAGTTTGCACAGCGCATAGCCAAGAACCAACAGCTCATACTAAAGCACGAGAGCCATCTTGACAAGGTTGTTGACCCCGCCGGCGGCTCATATTACATAGAGAGCCTCACCCGCTCCATTGCAACCGAGGCGTGGAAACTGTTCCTCGGGGTCGAAGAGGCAGGCGGCCTGCATAAAGCCATCAAAGAGGGCAGCGTGCAGAAAGCCATCGGCGAGAGTGGCAACAACCGCCGCACAGCCCTCGCCAAGCGCCGCGAGATACTCTTGGGCACCAACCAATATCCCAATTTCGGCGAGACATCCGAGGGACGCGAGCCCCTACAAAAATTCTGCTGCTGCGGCAAGCCCGAGGAGCACAAAGAGGGTACACTCAACCTCGCCCGCTTGGGCACGGAATTCGAGGAGCTTCGCCTCGCCACCGAGCGCAGCGGTAAGCGCCCCAAAGCCTTTATGCTGACAATAGGCAACCTTGCGATGCGTCAGGCACGCGCACAATTCTCGTGCAACTTCCTTGCAACAGCCGGCTACGAGGTGATAGACAATTTAGGATTCAAGAGCGTCGAAGAGGGAGCAGCAGCCGCCCTCGAAGCACAAGCCGACATTGTGGTAATATGCTCAAGCGACGACGAATATGCCCTTTATGCCGTTCCCGCATATAATCTGCTAAAGGATAAAGCCCTCTTCATTGTAGCCGGCGCCCCCGCCTGCACCGAGGAGCTTCAAAGAGCAGGCATCGAGAATTTCATACACGTGCGAGTAAACGTACTCGACACGCTAAAGGCACTAAACGCAAAGTTGGGAATCTAAAAAAGACAGAGCTATGAGAAAGAATTTCAGCAATATAGATATTTTCGCAGGAGCAGCCTCGGACAGAGCGGCAGCCTGCGCATCGGCCTCTTGGGAGACACCCGAGCAGATAAGCGTAAAGCCCGTTTATACAGCCGACGACCTAAAAGAGATGGAGCACCTCGACTACGCGGCAGGAATCCCCCCGTTCCTACGCGGCCCCTACTCAATGATGTACACCTTCCGTCCGTGGACAATCCGTCAGTATGCAGGATTCTCCACCGCCGAGGAGTCGAACGCCTTCTATCGCCGCAACCTTGCATCGGGACAGAAAGGCCTCTCGGTGGCATTCGACCTACCCACCCACCGAGGCTACAACCCCGACAACGAGCGTGTAGTGGGCGACGTCGGAAAGGCCGGAGTATCAATCTGTTGTATGGAGAATATGGAGCAGCTCTTCGACGGCATTCCACTAAATAAAATGTCAGTGTCGATGACAATGAACGGCGCCGTGCTGCCCGTGCTTGCATTCTACATAAACGCCGCGCTCGAACAGGGCGCCAAGCTCGAAGAGATGGCCGGCACCATACAGAACGACATTCTAAAGGAGTTTATGGTGCGCAACACCTATATTTACCCCCCGCAATTCTCGATGCGCATAATAAGCGACATTTTCGCCTATACCTCGCAGAAGATGCCCAAATTCAACTCAATATCAATCTCGGGCTACCATATGCAGGAGGCGGGCGCCTCGGCCGACATTGAGCTTGCCTACACGCTTGCCGACGGCCTCGAATATGTGCGCGCGGGCGTTGCCGCAGGCATCGACATTGACGCCTTTGCACCGCGTCTGTCGTTCTTTTGGGGCATCGGAATGAACCCCTTTATGGAGATTGCCAAAATGCGCGCCGCCCGTATGCTGTGGGCCAAGATTATCAAGAGCTTCGGCCCCAAAAATCCAAAGTCGATGGCACTGCGCACACACAGCCAGACGTCGGGCTGGTCGCTCACCGAGCAAGACCCCTTCAACAACGTCGGCCGCACAGTCATTGAGGCAATGGCGGCGGCAATGGGACACACACAGTCGCTACACACCAACGCCCTCGACGAGGCAATAGCCCTTCCCACCGACTTTTCGGCACGCATCGCGCGCAACACACAAATTTACATACAGGAAGAGACCAACATCTGCCGCGTCATCGACCCGTGGGGCGGCTCGTACTACGTCGAAAGCCTCACACAAGAGATTGCCGACAAGGCGTGGAAGCTCATCCAAGAGATTGAGGAGCTTGGAGGAATGGCCAAAGCCATCGAGACAGGAATCCCCAAGATGCGCATCGAAGAGGCCGCCGCACGCACACAGGCACGCATCGACAGCGGCCGTCAAATAATCGTGGGCACCAACGCCTACCGCCTCGAAAAAGAGGAGCCCATCGACATTCTCGAGGTCGATAACACCACCGTGCGCAAAGAGCAGCTCGAAGCCCTTGAACGCAACCGTGCCGCCCGCGACGAGGCAGCCGTAAAAGCCGCCCTTGAGCGCATCACCCACTGCGCCCGCACAGGCGAGGGCAACCTATTGGAGTGCGCCGTCGAGGCAGCAGGCCTGCGCGCCACGCTGGGCGAAATATCCGATGCTTGCGAAGAGGCAGCAGGACGTTACAAAGCAATCATTAGAACAATATCAGGAGTGTATTCATCAGAGAGCCTCGGCGACGAGAATTTCAAAGAAGCCTGTCGCCTCACCGAAGAGTTTGCCAAGAGAGAGGGACGCCGTCCCCGAGTATTCATCGCCAAAATGGGACAGGACGGACACGACCGCGGCGCAAAGGTAGTAGCCACGGGATACGCCGACTGCGGATTCGACGTTGATATGGGAATGCTGTTCCAGACACCCGCCGAGGTTGCCCGTCAGGCAGTAGAGAACGACGTTCACGCCGTTGGAGTATCGTCGCTTGCAGCCGGCCACAAGACCCTCGTGCCACAGCTCATCGAGGAGCTCGACAAGCTGGGACGCGGCGACATTCTGGTGTTTGCCGGTGGCGTAATCCCCGCACAAGACTACGACTTCCTGTATCGCGCAGGAGTAATGGGCATTTTCGGCCCCGGAACAAGCGTCTCGAAAGCCGCCTGCGAACTAATGAGCATATTGTTAAACAAAGACGAAGAGGAGTAAACGAGCAGAATGATTGTTTGCATAGCAGAGAAACCGAGCGTCGCCAAGGACATCGCAGATGTTCTTGGCGCTCGTTCGCGTAAAGAGGGATATATCGAGGGGAACGGCTACCGAGTAACGTGGACAATCGGCCATCTGTGCACACTGAAAGAGCCCCACGACTATACCGAGATATGGAAACGCTGGAGCCTTGGCAGCCTGCCGATGATACCCCCGCGCTTCGGCATAAAACTGATTACGAACAGAGGCATCGAGAAACAATTTGCAATAATCGAGCAGCTAATACAAAATGCCGAATATATTGTAAACTGCGGCGATGCCGGCCAGGAGGGCGAGCTCATACAGCGCTGGGTAATGCAAAAGGCCGGCGCCCGATGCCCCGTAAAGCGTCTGTGGATTTCCTCGCTCACCCCCGAGGCCATACGCGAGGGATTCAACAACCTCAAAGACCAGAGCGAGTATCAGCCGCTCTACGAGGCAGGCCTCAGCCGTGCCATAGGCGATTGGCTGCTGGGGATGAACGCCACGCGCCTATACACCCTTAAATACGGGCGCGACCGACAGGTACTCTCCATAGGCCGCGTACAGACCCCCACCCTTGCCCTAATCGTAAAGCGCTACCACGAAATAACCAATTTCGTCCCCACGCAATATTGGGAGCTCAAGACCCTCTACCGCGAAACTACATTCAATGCCACAAGTGGCCGCTTCGACAGCGAAGCCGAGGCGCAAGAGGCCCTGCAAAAGATTACAGGCCAGCCCTTTACCGTTACCGACGTAACAGCCAAAAACAGCGTCGAGAATCCCCCGCGCCTCTACGACCTTACCTCGTTACAGGCCGATTGCAACCGTAAATACGCCCTCACCGCCGAGACCACCCTGCAAACAATACAATCGCTCTACGAGAAGAAAGCAACCACCTACCCGCGCGTCGATACCACCTATCTGAGCGACGACATTTACCCAAAATGCGAAAGCATACTAAAAGGGCTGCGCGACTATCAACCCCTCACCGCCCCACTCATCGGAAAGCCGCTGATAAAATCGAAAAAAGTATTCGACAACAAACAAGTAACCGACCACCACGCAATAATCCCCACAGGAGTATATCCTCAAGGGCTCACCGACATTGAAAAGAAAGTCTATGACCTTGTGGTGCGCCACTTTATAGCCGTCTTTTATCCCGAGTGCAAATTCCGCTCAACAACAGTGCAGGGACAGAGTGCCGGAGTAAATTTCAAGGCAACAGGCAAGGTAATAACCTCGCCCGGTTGGAAAGTGGTATTTGCGCAAGAGACAAACGACGAGCAAGAGAACAAAAGCGACAAAGAAAAGATACTACCGCCATTTACAAAAGGCGAGAGCGGCCCCCACACCCCCGGAGTGCAAGAAAAATGGACACAAGCACCCAAAAACTACACCGAGGAGACACTGCTGCGCGCAATGGAGTCGGCCGGGAAAAACATCGACGACGAGGAGCTGCGCGAGGCAATGAAAGAGAATGGCATCGGCCGCCCCTCGACCCGCGCCGAAATAATAGAGAAACTGTGCAAGCGCAACTACATACGCCGCGAGCGCAAGAACCTCATCGCCACCCCAACAGGCATCGAGCTAATATCCCTCATACGCAACGAGCTTCTGAAAAGCGCCGAGCTCACGGGACAGTGGGAGAAGAAACTGCGCGACATCGAGAAACGAAAGTACGAAGCAAAAACCTTTATCGACGAGCTCAAAGCAATGCTCGCAGAGGTTGTAAACGAGGTGCTTAGCGACAACAGCAGTCTCAGCAGCGGTGCATAAAGTATTCCGACGCGTGTGCAACAAGTATCAATGATTTTATTGTTTTCCGCTCCTCTTTATTACAAAAAAGAGGAGCGGTTTTTGGGTGTTTTAATTGTTAAAAGCGTTATTATTGCTCCTCTTTCGACAAAGAGGAGCCGGCGCGTAGCGTCTGAGGAATTCGATTGTGTTTATAAATACTGTTGTTTGTGGTTGTTTTTAACTCCTCACCCCGCTGGGGAGCTCCTCTTTATTACAAAAAAGAGGAGCGCTTTTTTTGGGTGTTTAAAAAGCGTTATTTCGGCTCCTCTTTCGACAAGGAGAAGCCGGCGCGTAGCGTCTGAGGATTTCGATTGTGTTTATAAATACTTTTGTTTGTGATTATTTTAACTCCTCACCCCGTTGGGGAGCTACTCTTTATTACAAAAAAGAGGAGCGGTTTTTTGTGTGTGTTTTAATTACAAGGAGTGTTATTGTCGCTCCTCTTTCGACAAAGAGGAGCCGGCGCGTAGCGTCTGAGGAGTTCGATTGTGTGTCAAAGAATACTGTTGTTTGCGGTTATTTTAACTCCTCACCCCGCCGGGGAGCTCCTCTTTATTACAAAAAAGAGGAGCAAAAAGCCTCCTGCCCAATGCTTGTTACAGCATCGGGTATTGTGATACTCGTAAGGCCAAACACTCCCTGAAAGCATTGTCTCCTATGCTTGTTACACCTGCCGGGGATTACACTGTTTATGCAAGCAATAACAAGAGTGTTGCTTGCTGTTTCTATAATGGCATTACAACCATCGCGGCTGTCGAAGATTGTGTAAATTTTTAGATTTTTCACAGCATTATACAGCCTACTAATATTTTACAAACAAGCGAGAAAATATCAAGCTCGCTTGAATATTTCTCAGCTGAGGGTGCAGTGAATGTTCGTGCACCGATGCAAATATTCTTACAAAAAATAATCTGAGGCAAAAATATAATAAACCGCATTTTTTTAAGTTATTATAAGGTAGCACCATAAAATGAAAAAAAGCACCTTATATATAATAATAACAATCGCTCTGCTGCTAACCACTGCTTGCAGCAGCGAGAAAGCCATACGCAAAGGCGACCAGCTTGTAGCCATAAACGAATATTTCGACGCGGCCAAGCAGTACAAACGCGCCTACTCCAAGATAGCCCCAAAAGAGCGCAGCAAGCGCGGCCTTGTAGCGTGGAAGATGGCCGAGTGCTACCGCAAGAGCAATAATCCGCAGCGGGCAGCAGGCGCCTATCAGAATGCCATCCGATACAAATACCCCGACACGATAGCCTATCGTTATCTGGCCGACGCACAAGTAGAGAGCGGCGACTACAAGGCCGCCATAAAAAACTACGAGCTTTACCTGAGCCACGCGCCCCACGACCGTATGGCACAATTGGGGCTTCAGGCTGCACGCGTGTCGCAAGAGTGGAAAAAGAACCCCACACGATACATCGTCAAACAGGCCAAAGAGCTCAACGGACAACGCAGCGACTTTTGCCCGATGTACGTTGGCGAGGACACATCCACCATCATCATAAGCTCCACCCGTAAAGAGGCCCGTGGCGACGACCTCAGCGGAATAACCGGCCAAAAGCCATCGGACTTTTTTATGGCCAAGCGCGACGAAAAGGGCAAATGGCAAAAAGTCGAAAAAATTGAGGCCGACATTAACAGCGAGTACGAGGACGGCGCCTGCGCCTTCACCCCCGACGGAAAGACAATGTACTTTACGCGCTGTCCCATAGACGACCAATATCCCCGTTACGCCGCAATATACAAGAGCGACCGCAGCGACGCCTCGTGGACAGCCCCCGAACAGGTAAAAATATCGAGCGACACACTCTCGTCCTACGCCCACCCGGCCGTATCGCCCGACGGGCAGTGGCTCTACTTTACCTCGAATATGGCAGGCGGCGAGGGCGGCCTCGACCTGTGGCGCTACTACATTGGCAGCAGCCGCGCAATGGAGGGAATAATCGAGAATCTGGGCAGCGACATTAACACCGAGGGCGACGAACAATTCCCCACGTTCGGCCCCGCGGGCGAGCTATTCTTCTCGTCGGACGGCCATCCGGGAATGGGCGGCCTCGACATTTTCTGCGCCACATTCACAAGCGACACGACAGTAACCATCGAGAATATGCGCTCGCCCATAAACTCCAACGGCGACGACTTTGGAATGACCTTCGCCCCCGGCCTTTACCGCGGATATTTCAGCTCGAACCGCGGCGACGCACGCGGCTGGGACCACATCTACTCGTTCCTGCTGCCCGAGACGCTGCACACCCTCTATGGCTGGATATACGAAAAAGATGGCTACGAGCTTCCCGAGGGCGTGATATATATGATAGGCAACGACGGCACAAACACCAGCTTCGGCGTGATGACAGACGGCTCGTACCGCGTGCGCGTAACACCCGGCGTCGAGTATGTGCTATTGGGCACCTGCCACGGCTATCTTAACACGATGCAGGAGCTAAAGACCGAGAATGTAGAGGGCACCCGCGAGTATCAGCGCGACTTTGAGCTCCCCTCAATCACTCGTCCCGTGCTTATAGACAACATCTTCTACGAGTACGACCGCGCCGAGCTCACCCCCGCGTCGGCCGCCTCGCTCGACGAGCTTGTCAAGCTGCTCGAACTTAACCCCAACATAACCATCGAGCTTGCCTCGCACTGCGACGCGCGCGGCAGCGACACATACAACCAGAAGCTGGCACAGCGTCGTGCCGAGTCGGTTGTCAACTACCTTATAGAGCACGGCATCGACGAGGAGCGCCTCACGGCAGTGGGCTACGGCGAGACTCGTCCCAAAGTAGTACATAAGAAACTTACCGAGACACACCCCTTCTTAAAAGAGGGCGACACGCTGACCGAGGAGTTTATCAATGCCCTCGATGACGACGAGCAGCGCGAGGAGTGCCACAGGCTGAATCGCCGCACCGAATTCCAAGTGCTGCGCACCACATACAAACTCTATGAATAAAACAAAAAAAAGCGCTTGCAGCAATAGTCGCGCGAAAGTACAGGCGCAGCTTGTACCGCGCGGAGTGCGAAAAGCAAGCATTGTCAATAATCCTCCAAAAGACAATGCGAGAATAGCAAACACCCCACCTTTCCTCACCGACAAATGTTAATAAACACTAACAGCAACAAAAAAGCGTCTCACTTATTTGGTTTATTTTATAAACTACTTTACATTTGCAACATAATTATTTATTAACCCTCAAAAAAAACACAATTATGGAAGAGAAAAAAATGAGCGAGGCACAGAGTTTAGCACTTATCACCTCGATGATTAACGAGACACGCGCCCGAATCACAAAAAACCTCGGGAAGCCATTTTTAATATGGGGCTATCTGACAGTTGCCGTTGCACTGTTGCAAGCAACCGCAGCCATCTTTGCCCACGATTTTTATATCTACCTTTGGGGGTGGTTCATAATCCCCGTAGTGGGTTGGGCGCTGATGCTGCTATTCAACAAACAAGAAAAAGGAGCAACTAACTACATCGACCGCTGTCTGAATGCAGTGTGGTGCGGCATTGGCGTAACAGCACTTATTTTGCCGCTGATACTGAAATTCGGAAGCGGACTTTTTCCCGTGATAATAATCCTAATGGGCATCGGCACCGTTACGACGGCAGCAGTGGTAAAGAATAAGACAATCAGAGGAATAGGATACGCAGCCATCCTCTCATCGCTACTATTCCCATTCGCCGAATACATACTTTTTCCCCTCGAAGAATTTTGCTCAAGAGAGCGCTATTCGGCAGAATGTATTATCTTTGCAGTGCTCATTTTCCTACTCCTCGTCGTTTCGGGGCACGTACTTAATTACAAAGAAAAATGTTTAAAGAATTAAATCCCCTGCTACACTCCGAGCTACGCCTTGCAATAATCTCGCTGCTGATAAGTGTTGAAAGTGCCGATTTTGTCTATATAAAAGAGCAGACAAAGGCAACAGCCGGCAATCTGAGCGTGCAAATTGACAAACTGCAAAAGGCAGGATACATAAACGTACAAAAAGGGTTCAACGGGAAAATGCCGCGCACCACCTGCTCGATAACAGAGAATGGCATAAACGCGTTCGAGGAGTATATCTCGGCCCTGAAAAGTTATTTGGGAGATAAACTAAGATAGACAGCCTACCGGTAGGCTGTCTATCTTTCTTATCGTAGAGCAATACAATTGCCGCCAACAGTAATAATCACACCACCTTACCGAGATTCTTTTTGGCATAATCGGCCCACGAGGAATATTTCTTCTCGCTCACCACACTCCCCCGCTGAATAAAATGGCAAAAAGCAGCCCCAAGCGCATCGGTAGCGTCCATAAAGTGCGGCATCTCCTCGGACGAGATATTCAGCATACGACGCAACATATCGGCCACCTGCTCCTTCGAGGCCGAGCCGTTTCCCGTTATTGCCATCTTAATCTTCAGCGGGGCATACTCGTGAATGGGCACCTCGCGGCTTATGGCAGCAGCGATGGCCACCCCCTGCGCACGTCCCAATTTCAGCATACTCTGCACATTCTTCCCGAAAAAAGGAGCCTCGATTGCAAGCTCATCGGGCAGGAACGAGGCTATCAGCCCCTGCACACGAGTAAAAATCTCGCCCAACTTTATGTAGCTGTCCTTGCACTTGCGCAGGTCGATGACACCCATTGCAATAAGACGCGCACGATTGCCGTTCACCCCAATAAAAGCATAACCCATAATATTTGTTCCCGGGTCGATGCCCATTATCACCCTGTCATCGGTGGGCCTGTTTATAGTCTCCATCATTTAAGTTTCAGATACTCTATAAGCGCCTTACAGCCCGTAAGAATCTCGTTGTATGTCTTTTCAAAATTATCGTGATACCACGGGTCAGAAATATCCTCGCCCATCCATCGCAGAGGCTGCGGCTCGACAAAATCGAGCAGTTTCCACACTTTTGTATCACAGTCGCACCCTATTATGCGCAACAGATTGCGGATGTTATAATCCTCCATAACAACCACAATATCCGAGCTGTTATAATCGTCAATCATAAACTGACGCGCACGATGGCCGCGTGCCTCTACCCCGTGCGAGGCAAGCACACGCGCTGCGGGAGGATAGAGCCCACAGCCAATCTCCTCGCGGCTGGTTGCCGACGATGCAATGCACAATCTATCCTCAAGGCCCGCCTCCCGAGCAAGCCCCTTCATTATAAACTCGGCCATCGGCGAACGACAAATATTGCCGTGGCACACAAACATTATCCGATACTCTCTCTTATCACTCATCACAAAAAAACTACTCCAAAAAATCGGCGTCGAAGCACAGAGGCAGCAACGCCCTTATTCCATCCTCGACAAGATAGCACTCGTCCGTTCCAAAAAGAATTATCCTGATGGGACGATTGTAACGCTTCTCGACCTCCAAAATCACCTGACGACAGGCACCACAAGGCGAGATTGGCCTTGCAAGCTCGCCACTCTCGCTGCGCGCCGCAATGGCCAACGTATCAACGGGCACGTCGGGATACTGGGCATTGGCCCAAAAGAGCGTCGTACGCTCGGCACAAGTACCCGATGGATAGGCTGCATTCTCTTGATTATTACCCGTTACCACCCTGCCATCTTGCAGACGCACCGCAGCCCCCACTCCGAAACGCGAATAGGGCGCATAGCACCTTGTAGCCGCCTCGCGAGCCTCGTTAATTAACTTGCGGTCATCCGCCGAAAACTCCTCGAATCCACACACCTTGACACAGGTGTTAATAATCAACTCTCTCATACCATCATAAATTTCTTTGCAGCGCAGAGAGCAGGCACAAAGCCCTCAAAAATCCTCTGCGAGGCAATATTTTACTCGCGAAGATACTCAAATACTTGCGCAAATGCAATAAATTCATTTATTTTGTGCTTTTATAAGATTTTTATGCCAATGAGAAAACTTTTTATACTCCTGCTTCTTGCCACCGGCCTTGCCTCGTGCACAACAACCACAACCCTGACAGCCACAGGCAGCGACAAATGGAGCACCACAAAAGGTGGCGACGCCTACGAGCAGTATATACAGCTATATTATCCCATTGCCGTCGAGCAGATGGAGCGCTACAACATCCCCGCCAGCATCACCCTTGCACAAGGCCTGCTCGAATCGGGTGCCGGCAACAGCACCCTCACAAGAAAATCGAACAACCACTTTGGAATAAAAGCCGACAACAGCTGGAGCGGCCGTAAAGTATCGTCGATGGACAACGGCCGAATGTGTAAATTCCGCGCCTATGACTCACCCCGTGAATCCTTCGAAGACCACTCGAAGTTCCTTGTCAGTCGCGAGCGCTACGCCAGCCTCTTCCGCCTCAAAAAGAGCGACTACGAAGGCTGGGCCAAAGGGCTCAAGAAAGCAGGCTACGCCGAAGACTCCGCCTACCCCTCGAAGCTCATAAGCCTCATCGAGCGCTACCAGCTCTACAAATTCGACAGCTACAAGACACAAAAAAGCACCGACATTCTGCACGGCAACCTTGTACAAAGCTCGGATGCACACCCCGTATACCGCTCCAACGAGCTGCTTTACATAATAGCAAACACAGGCGACACATTCAAGTCCCTTGCCAAAGAGACAGGCGTATCACGCCGCAAACTCATAAAATACAACGACCTATACAAGAGCTACCAACTGAAAGCCGGCGACATAATTTACCTCGAAAAGAAACACAACAAAGCCCTAAAGCCTCACGAGTTTCACACAACGGCCGACGGCGAGAGCCTCTACACCATTGCACAAATGTACGGCATAAAGCTCGACAAACTACTAAATATGAACCCGCAGTTCAAAAGCTATGCAACGCTAAAAGTAGGCGACATTGTACGGTTAAGATAAAAACCACACACGCTCCACCCCCAAAAAAGCCGACAAACAAGCAGCCAAAAGCAGATAGTAGCACAAAATCCCCCCCAAAAACCAAGAAAAATAGAAGAAATTTAAAATATTTTGAAAAAATTTCCCCGAAACACTTGCAGGTTCACAAAAAAGCTGTACCTTTGCAATCGCAAACAGACAAAGTCTGAGGCGGGATGTAGCTCAGCCCGGTTAGAGTACACGTCTGGGGGGCGTGGTGTCGCTGGTTCGAATCCAGTCATCCCGACAGAGAGAAACATTTGATTTACAACAATTTAGTGTAGATTAAGCGTTTCTCTCATTTTTATTGTATCGGCCGGTTTAATGGCTCAACGTAAAACTTACAATGGCTCAGTAGAAATTTACTGTGGATAAAATCAATAATCTATTTCTAATTTTCAAGAACAGCAGCATATAATACGTGCAAAAGGTTATTTTTATTAAATATTGCACCATAAAAAAGAAATTCAATGTAGGTTCGATTGTTTTAAGGAAAAAGTGCGAGGTATGTTTAACCGCTA
>JAFQVS010000097.1 GCA_017407905.1 Bacteroidaceae bacterium
GAAAAAAGCATATAACACCCCGCAGATTGAGATACTGAGCTTCGACGCACAACTAATGGCAACATCCGTTGACGAAGTACCCGTAAAGCCCGGAGGCTCGGGCAGCCTCGACACAAAAGAGAAGCGAAACGATTGGGAAAACATCTGGAATTAAAAAACAGCCAAAATCACGAAAGGGCATCTATTAGTCAACATTTTCCACACTCCGACACATTAAAAAAGAGCCTTTCATAAAACACAGACGCGGCCAAAAGTAAAAAAACTTTTGCCCGCGTCTGTGTTTTCCGTCCACCCCAAAAAAGGCGCAACCGTCCCGCGGACAAAAAGCGAAGGAATCAGCCATTAAAAGGGGAGAAAATCGCCCCCCCGCAACAGAGAGCAAATGGCACAGAGCCACGACATTTTAAGTATAAAAACAAGGGAGGCTCACATAAAATATTAGTCCGCCCAACAACAACTCGGCAGTATCCGCACCCACCAATGGCACCGCCAATAAAAAGTCTCCCGACCACTTTTCGAGTGGTCGGGAGTGTTTATCCATCCGCAGCGGCGCACAAACAGACGCCGCTACTCATATTTACTTAAGCGAATCGAGATTCTTCTCGTTGAGGATAATCTTACCCTCGGGAGTATAAAGATGGTCGATGCGGTCTTTGTAGAATTTCTCGACCTTACCGCGCACCACCTTCATAGTGCTGTTCATCATACCATTCTGCTCGGTGAAAGCCTCGGGCAGCACAGCGAATGTGCTGGGCAACCAACGCTCGGGGAACATACCCTCGTGCTCGCCACCCTTCTTGAACATATCCATATCAGCCTTAACAAGCTCGATGGCAGCCTTGCGTCCCTCCTCGGTCGAAAGGTCGAGGTTCTTTGCGGCAAGCGCACGCTTGATATTATCCTTATTGGGCACGATGAGTGCAATTGTATAAGGCGATTGGTTATTGTACAAGATAACTTGGTCAACAGTGCTGCAAAGGCTCACAAATGCCTCCTCGATGCCCTCGGGGCTGTATTTCTCGCCGTCGCTCGAAATAAGAAGGCTCTTGAAGCGGCCCTTAACGTAGAGCAGTCCCTCGGCAGTCATATAACCGAGGTCGCCGGTGTAAAGATAGCCGTCGCGCACAGTCTCGGCAGTCGATTTTGGATTCTTCCAATATCCGGCCATCACATTCTCGCCCTTAACCACAATCTCGCCCATCTCGCCAAGAGGAAGCTCTTTGCCCTTGTCGTCGCATATTTTCAGTTCGATGGGCTTAACCAATTTACCGCTCGAACCGAAGCGATACTTCTCGGGGCCGTTCGATGAGATAACGGGAGTAGCCTCGCTCAGGCCATAGCCCTGAAACATAGGCATTCCAACGCCGATGTAGAAATTCTGAAGGTCTTTGTCGAGCAATGCGCCACCGCCCACAAAGAAACGAAGCTCGCCACCAAAATTGGCACGAATCTTATCGAAGATAATCTTATCGAACAACCACACGACGGGCTTGAGAAGCGCACGCAACCCCTTCGGGTCGAGATTACTCTCGCCAAAATAGCACTGACGCACTTTCATACCCATATTAAAGAGTTTCTCGGTTGTTGCACCCTTAGCGCGGATGGCACCCTCGATATTCTTTTTAAAGGTCTTTGCAAGCGAGGGAACCGACAGGATAAAGTGCGGACGCACCTCTCTAATGTTGCCGGGTATATTCTTCAGCGTCTCAAGCGGAGTGCGGCCCACCTGAACAGTGGCAGCCGTTGCACCCTTTGACATCATAATGTAGAAGCCCACAACGTGTGCAAAGCAGTGGTCGAGAGGCAGGATGATGAGTGTGCGCCACGTCTGGTCGATGTGAACAAGTGTCAAGGCCTGCTCGACATTGGCCGTGTAGTTGCGGTGTGTCAGCACAACGCCCTTAGGCTCGGCTGTCGTTCCGCTTGTATATGTGATTGTGGCAATATCGTCATTCTGAATAGAACGTGCTATGCTCAAAAACTCCTCCTCGGTGTGCGACGAGAGAAAATCGTCGCCCATCTTAAGGACATCGGCCAAGAGAATCTCGCGCTCCTCGCACTGATGCTCACCATTGAGAATGATAATCTTCTCGACGGCAGGAATCTGCTCCTTAATCTTGCGCACCTTCTTCAGCTGCTGCTCCGATACCATTATATATTTTACATCGCCGTGTATGAGACGGAATGTAAGGTCGTTGCTCTCTTCGAGCTTAATTGAGAGGGGCACATTCACCGCGCCCGCATAGAACATTGCAAGCTCGCCGATAACCCACAAATTACGTCCCTCGCTCAGAAGCGCCATATTATCGCCCTTCTTCACGCCCAGCGCCTGAAGGCCGGCACCCAAACGATAGACCTGCTCCTTTACCTGCGCATAGGTGGTGGGCTCGAAGCCCCTCTTTTTGTCTGTTTTCTCCAAGAGGAAAGTGTTATTGGCATACAGCCTTACCGACTCCTCAAAAAGATCTACAAGTGTTTTCTTCATTTTTGATTATAGTTTTTGCCGCCACGTAACCCATTGTAAAGGCTTAACAGACAGCTGTTAGACTAAAAACAGGAAAGGCATCCTAATGCCTGCTCCCGCTAAAAACGGTGCAAAGTTAACGAAAAACTTTTTACTCGGCAACAGTTTTCACATTGTTCCGCATTATTAGTGTTTTTCGACACTCAATAATTACATTTTGTACCATCTTTTTAAAGAGACGTCCGATTGTCGCGTGCCAAAGAGAAAGCGTCTCCGAGACATTATCTGTTCCACGACTTTTGCTTATCGGCCTCGGTTATTGCCCTTAGCACGCGGCAGGGATTGCCCACTGCAACAACATTGTCGGGAATATCCTTAACCACCACTGCCCCGGCGCCTATCACCACATTAGAGCCGATGGTAACGCCCGGCAGAACCTGCACTCCCGCACCTATCCACACATTATCGCCCATTTTTCAGTCATAGTGCATCAATTATTTTTGAGCAAAGATAGCGATTTTAAGAAAATTATTCAAACGAGGATAACGGCAGCAGCAGTAACGGCTCTTTAAATTAGTGCCCCTCGGAGCTGTTTTTCACCCTTTTTTAGTATCACCGGTTGCACATTTTAAAAATTTTGTGAAAAAGCATTGAATATCCATTTTAATATGTATCTTTGCGCTTAAGTGCGAAAAAAATAAAAAGTATTTAACCTTAATTTAATTTAAGTACTATGAAAATTTCAAGAATCGAACACTTGGGCATTGCAGTGCCCAGCATCGAGGAGGCACTACCCTACTACGAGCAGGTGCTTGGCCTTGAGTGTTACAATATAGAGACCGTCGAGGAGCAGAAAGTGCGCACGGCATTCCTGCGTGTCGGCGAGACAAAGATTGAGCTTCTTGAGCCCACATCACCCGAGAGCACCATCGCAAAATTCCTTGAGACACGCGGAGCAGGCATCCACCACATTGCTTATAAAGTAGAGGACGGCGTTGCAAACGCCCTTGCCGAGTGCGACGAAAAAGGCGTGCGCACGATAGACAAAGCCCCCCGAGGCGGAGCCGAAGGCCTGCACATTGCTTTCCTGCACCCCAAAGCCACACAAGGCGTACTCACCGAGCTGTGCGAAGAGTAATCACCCCCCCCTGCTAACAATCAACAAAAAACATAAGAATATGAGCAAGCAATTTGAAAAAATCAAAGAGCTGGTAGCAATGAGAACCAAGGCCCGCTTGGGCGGCGGCGAAAAAGCCATTGAGAAACAGCACGAGCGCGGCAAATACACCGCTCGCGAGCGCATAGAAATGCTGCTCGACAAAGGTAGTTTCGAGGAGTTTGATATGTTCGTAACCCACCGTTGCACCAATTTCGGCCAAGAGAAGAAACAATTCCTCGGCGACGGCGTCGTAACCGGCTGCGGTACAATAGAGGGACGTATCGTATATATATTTGCACAAGACTTTACCGTAACAGGCGGCTCGCTGTCCGAGACGATGGCGCAGAAAATATGCAAGGTAATGGATATGGCAATGAAGGTGGGCGCGCCCGTCATAGGCATCAACGACAGCGGAGGCGCACGCATTCAAGAGGGAATAAACGCCCTTGCCGGATACGCCGAGATTTTCGAGCGTAACATTCTTGCATCGGGCGTTGTTCCGCAAATATCGGGCATATTCGGCCCGTGCGCAGGCGGCGCAGTATATTCGCCCGCACTCACCGACTTTACCATAATGACCGAGGGCACATCATATATGTTCCTCACAGGCCCCAAAGTAGTAAAAACCGTGCTGGGCGAGGTTGTAACACAAGAGGAGCTTGGTGGCGCCAGCGTACACGCAAGTAAGTCGGGCGTAACACACTTCACAGCACAAAGCGAGGAGGACGGGCTGCTGCTCATCCGCAAGCTATTCAGCTATATACCACAGAACAACCGCGAGACAGTGCCCGAGGTTCCCTGCACCGACCCCATCGACCGCAAGAGCGACCTTCTGAACAGCATCATCCCCGACAACCCCAATCAGGCCTACAATATGTACGACGTAATTGGCGAGATTGTCGATAATGGCGAGTTTCTTGAGGTTCACCGCGACTATGCCCAAAATATCATAGTGGGCTTTGCACGAATGAACGGAAAATCGGTGGGCGTCGTAGCCAACCAGCCCTGCCGCTACGCAGGCGTTCTCGACTGCAACGCATCGCGCAAGGGCGCACGCTTCGTACGCTTCTGCGACGCATTCAACATACCCCTTGTAACCCTCGTCGATGTTCCCGGCTTCCTTCCCGGCACCGCACAAGAGTACAACGCCGTCATTCTGCACGGAGCAAAATTGCTCTATGCCTACGGCGAGGCAACAGTGCCCAAAGTAACCGTTACGCTGCGTAAGTCGTACGGCGGTTCGCACATTGTAATGGCCTGCAAGCAGCTGCGTGCCGACCTCAACTACGCTTGGCCCAGCGCCGAGATTGCCGTAATGGGCGCCGCCGGTGCCGCCGAGGTTCTCTATGCCAAAGAGGCCAAGGAGGCAGCCGACCCCAAAGCCTTCATTGCCGAGAAAGAGGCCGAGTACAACAAACTATTTGCCAACCCCTATCAGGCAGCAAAATATGGTTACATCGACGACGTCATCGAGCCGCGCAACACCCGCTTCCGCGTGATACGCGCCCTTGCACAGCTCGAAAGCAAGCGTCAAGGCCTGCCACAGAAGAAACACGGAAACATACCTCTCTAAAATACCACGCTTATGAAAGAGAAAAACGACGCTGCAATGGCAGCAATCGCAATGGCTCTGAGCAGCTATCTTGGCGATAATATCCACGACGAAGAGAGCGGCATTCTCACCATCCGCTACGTCAACAAACATTGGAACAATTTGTGTAACTAAGAAGCCACCAACATTATGAAAGAGTATAAATATACCATCAACGGCGATAAATACCAAGTAACAATAAACGAGGTAGCCGACACAACAGCAAAAGTAACAGTAAACGGAACAGAATACACCGTCGAGTGGGAAAAGCCCGAGGTTAAGAAACCCGCGGCAGTGGTAAAGCCCGTTGTCAAGCCTGCCGCTGCGGCAGCAGCCCCGGCAGCGCCCGCAGCAGCAGCCCCCGTAAACGGGCACCCCATTAAGACCCCTCTGCCCGGAGTAATCATCGACGTTAAAGTAAACGTAGGCGACACGGTAACAAAAGGCCAGACAGTAGTTCTTCTCGAGGCAATGAAAATGGAGAACAACATCAACGCCGACCGCGACGGAAAAGTTGCATCAATCGCCGTAGCCAAAGGCGACACAGTAGCCGACGGCGCAGTGCTTGTAGTGCTCGAATAAAGCCACAATAACAACGTCAATATTGCTACAATCTTGAAAAAAAGATTGCAAGCAATATTGTCGTTTATAGCCCTTTCGAGCGGCTCACTCCCCTGTAAAATAAGCAATCGGGCACAACACATCGACAACGAATCAAAAGAAAAAAGTTCGTCCATATACATTTATTGCAAACCCATAAAATTCAGTATTATGAAAAAGATTGTCATTTTATCATTGCTATTTTTATTCTCAGTGGGTTCATACTCGCAAAGTTTTAATCTGAAAAAAGGGCTGAAAAGCATTGCAAAAAAAGTACTCACAACCGAGCAAGAGACAACAAATGAGACAGCCGACGCACAAGCCGTCGAGGAAGCCGAGCCGTTCATTCCCAACAAGGACCTCACATTCACCCCTGCCGAAGCCATCGACCTTGGCCTGCCCAGCGGCACAAAATGGGCCTCATATAATATTGGAGCATCAAAGCCCGAAGAATTCGGCGGTTACTATGCTTGGGGCGAGACCGAGGTAAAAGAGGTATATAGCGAGGCGACCCATACATTCAAAAGCGAAAAAACAGACCTCGACCTTGAAGATGACGTTGCAAACATCAAGTGGGGCGCCGGCTGGAGAATACCCACAAGAGAAGAAATACAAGAACTCTTAGACAAGTGCGAATGGACATTAGACACACTAAACGGAGTTAAAGGACAGCAAGTAACAGGCCCAAACGGCAACAGTATCTTTCTGCCCGCAGCAGGCGAATACATAGATTCCGAAGTTACCGAAATAGGAATAAGAGCCTCATTTTGGTCGAGCACACGCAACAGATACACATACAACGCCGTTTTACGTTTATATCTTGAGAATAGTATGGAGGGCTGTGCACACTTTAACCGTTGGAACGGCAGCACAATACGCCCCGTAACAAAATAACAATGAACAACAACATTATTTTCTAAGCAATATTAAAAACAAACAAAAGTATGAGAAAAACACTTTTCCTTCTGCTGGCAGCAATGGGCCTGTTCATAGCATCGCCCGCATTTGCCGCAGCAGACAAAAACGAAAAACCCTTCGTGATTCCCGAGTTGCGCGAGTGGCGCGGCGGTAACGGCACATTCGCCATTGGTGATGCCACACGCATCGTCTATCCCAAGAATAACCCCCAGCTCGAACAGATTGCCAAGCAGCTTGCATCCGACTACAACGAGATGTTCGGCAAGGAGCTTGCCACAGCCGAGGGCAGCGCAAAGAAGGGCGACATCTCACTCGCCATCAAGAAAGACAAAAAATTGGGCGACGAGGGCTATCAGATTGTAATTGGCAGCAAGGTACAGATTACCGCGCCCACGGTAACCGGACTTTTCTGGGCCACACGCACCATCCTTCAGATGGCCGAGCAGAGCGAGGCACGCGAGCTTGCCTGCGGTACAATCCGCGACTGGCCCGACTACCCCCTTCGCGGCTTTATGCTCGACTGCGGACGTAAATTCATCCCCCTGCACTTTCTTCAGGACTACGTTAAATTTATGTCGTACTACAAGATGAACACACTCCAGATTCACCTTAACGACAACTCATTCAAGCAGTACTTTAACAACGATTGGAACAAGACACAGAGCGCGTTCCGCCTCGAAAGCGAGTACTTCCCCGGCCTCACGGCACGCGACGGCCACTACACAAAGAAGGAGTTTATCGAGCTTCAGAAGCTGGCCGAGGGTCTGTGCGTCGAGATTATCCCCGAGATTGACGCCCCCGCACACGCATTGGCATTCACAAAATTCCGTCCCGAGCTCGGCAGCAAGGAGTATGGAATGGATCACCTCGACCTCTTCAAGCCCGAGACCTACTCATTCATCGACTCACTCTACGACGAGTATCTCAAGGGCGACGAGCCCGTGTTCCGCGGCAAGCGCGTACACGTTGGTACCGACGAGTACTCGAACCGCGACAAGGCAGTAGTAGAGAAATTCCGCTACTTTACCGACTACTGCATCCGTCTGGTCGAGAAATACGGTAAGCAGGCCTGCGCTTGGGGCGCACTGACACACGCCAAAGGCGAGACACCCGTAAAGGTCGAGAATGTGCTTCTTGGTGCTTGGTACAACGGCTACGCCAACCCCAAAGATATGATTGACCTCGGCTACGACCTCATCAGCATCCCCGACGGCTATCTGTACATTGTACCTGCCGCAGGCTACTACTACGACTACCTCAACTGCAAATTCCTGTACGAGTCGTGGACACCCGCACAGATTGGCGACCAGAAATTCGAGGAGCGTCATCCCCAAATTAAGGGAGGAATGTTCGCCGTATGGAACGACCACGCAGGCAACGGTATCAGCTATCAGGATATTC
This sequence comes from Bacteroidaceae bacterium, assembly GCA_017407905.1. Classification (GTDB taxonomy): domain Bacteria; phylum Bacteroidota; class Bacteroidia; order Bacteroidales; family Bacteroidaceae; genus HGM04593. The sequence continues at coordinate 8,134 of JAFQVS010000097.1, forward strand.
ACTACCGCGTATTCCCCGCAATGCAGACAATGGCTGTCAAGATGTGGACAGGCGCAAAGCCCACGGTGGCATTTGAGCAGTTCGACAAGGCACGCGTTGCAATAAGCGAGGCTCCCGGCGTGAACGTCGCAGGCCGTCAGGTGAGCAAGGGTCAAGAGCCCATCCTCGCGCTTGCCGAGGTTAAGCCCGGACAAAAGACCGACGTCGAGGAGATTGGTTGGGACTACAGCGTATCGTTCGATATTGAGGCCGCTGCCGAGAGAAAAGGCGCAGCGCTCTTCCGCTCGAAGAACGCCACATTCTATCTGAGCGACCCCGTTGAGGGCAAATTAGGCTTCGCACGCGACGGCTATCTGAACACGTTCAACTACAGTTTCTTCCCCGGCGAAAAGGCTAAGGTAACAATCAGCGGTAACCAGAGCGTAACCCGTCTGTACGTGAACGGTAAGCTCGTCGAGGAGCTCGACAAGCAGACACAGTATCACCACAACAGCGCAAGCGACAAATACGACAAGATGTACTACGTGCGCACACTCGTATTCCCCTTGAGCAAGGCAGGACGTTTCAACAGTAAGATTAAGAACCTCACTGTTTATCCCTTTATGGAGACACCCGTTATGCCCCGCTAATTAAAGGCTGATGCAAAAGAGACACAAAAAAATGTACGCCTTTTTTTCAGGCGTACATTTTTTTGTGTCCGTTACAAATATTTCTTACACGAGCCTGTTTGTTCCGCGCTCGGGAATAACCACTCGAGGCTTGTAGGCAGCAGCCTCCTCGGGTGTCATCATTGCGTATGCCATTACAATGGCAACGTCGCCCGGCTGGAATTTTCGGGCTGCGGCACCGTTTAGGCATATTACGCCCGAATTGCGCTCGCCACGGATAATATAGGTTACAATGCGCTCGCCGTTATTATTGTTGACAACGTGCACCATCTCGCCCTCCAAGAGGCCGGCAGCCTCCATAAGCGCCTCGTCAATTGTGATACTGCCCATATAGTTAAGGTTGGCCTCGGTAACAGTAACGCAATGTAGTTTCGACTTCATCATCTGCAATAGCATAGGCACAATTATTTCACCTCCTTATATTTTATGTTATCTATCAGACGGATTTTTCCGCAGAAGAGGGCGATGCAGCCGACGATATAATCGCTGTCGTCCCACTGTTCGACGGGTTGCAGGGTGCGACCATCGACAATCTGATAATACTCCAATTTAAAGCCCTCGGTGGCATTTATGGCCTCCTCGACAAAAGCCTTTGTCTGCTGCAAGGTATTCTCTTTGGCATATTCGAGGCTTGCAAAAAGCGTGCGCGATATTTTAAGGGCGCGGGTGCGCTCCTCGGGCGTAAGCAGCATATTGCGACTGCTCATTGCAAGGCCGTCGGCCTCGCGCACGATGGGACAGCCGACAATTTCGAGCCTCAGCCCCAACTGACGCACCATCTCACGTATTATAGCCAACTGCTGAAAATCCTTCTCGCCAAAATAGGCGCGGTGAGGCTCTACGGCATAGAAGAGCTTGCTCACAATCTGCGCAACGCCGTTAAAATGGCCGGGGCGGAAAGGCCCCTCCATCACCTCGTCGAGCGGCGCGAAGCTAAAGACGCGAGTGTCGGGCTCGGGGTACATCTCGGCAACCTCGGGAGCAAAAGCAATCTGCGCCCCCACCCCTTCGAGCAGCGCACAATCGGCATCAAGATTGCGCGGATAATTCATAAGGTCGTTCTTGTCGTTAAACTGAGTGGGATTAACGAATATGCTCACAACCGTTATGTCATTCTGCGCAACCGAGCGCTCGACAAGCGACGCGTGTCCCGCGTGCAGAGCACCCATAGTGGGCACAAGGCCTATTTTTTTACCATCCTTACGATAAACGTCGAGCGCATCACGCAGCTCGACAATAGTACGAATTACTTTCATTTTCAATGCTTTATACTAAAAGTGGGAGTAAAAACCCACATTTTAGGGTGCAAAGTAACAAACATTTGAGCAGATAACGAAATAATTGCAAAAAAATATTTTCGACAAATTGCAATAGTTAATAAGCCCCCAATAATCATAAAAACCATTTAAAATAAGCTAAAAAGAGGAAACTATTTGCTTATGTACCAAATTTTAAGTAATTTTGCACCCGCCACGGAACTACATCCGTCGAGACAATAAGATGAAAGCAAACAGAATATTATTTATTACCCAAGAAATCACACCCTTTGTACCCGAATCGACTATTGCAAATATAGGTCGCAGTCTGCCACAAGCCATCCAAGAGAATGGTCGCGAAGCTCGTATATTCACCCCTAAATGGGGCATAATAAACGACCGTCGCAACCAATTGCACGAGGTGCAGCGCCTCTCGGGAATGAATCTTATAATAGACGAGACCGACCACCCGTTGATTATTAAGGTCGCATCGCTTCAGTCGGCCCGCATACAGGTATATTTTATCGAGAATGACGACTATTTCCAGAATCGTCAGATGGTGCGCGACAACAAAGGCGTCGAGTACCCCGACAACGACGAGCGCACCATATTCTTTGCCCGCGGTGTTCTTGAGGCAGTAAAGAAACAGAGCTGGTGTCCCGACGTTGTACACTGCCACGGCTGGATTACAGCCCTTGTGCCCCTGTACGTAAAGAGCTCTTACCGCGACGAGCCTTCGTTCCGCGACTCAAAAGTAATCTTCTCGCTCTACGACAGCGAGTTTGGCTTCGAGACACCCTTCCCCGAGAGCTTCGCCCGTAAACTTCTGCACAAGGATATGACAACAGAGCTTCTCGGTGATATGCCCCTGCCCACCACCTGCGAAGAGCTCGCAAAATTGGCCATACGTTACAGCGACGCAATAACAATAAACGGCGACAATATCCCCGAGACACTCATCGAGTATGCCCGCTCGCTTGGCAAGCCCATCCTCGAAAAGCAATCGCCCGAGGAGTTTAATGCCGCCTGCAACAACCTCTACGATACCATACACAAGTAACCCCACCCGATAATGAAAAAATTCACACTATACCTATTGACAATTTTTTCACTATTTGCATTTGCAGGATGCGATGATGAAACAGCCGGAATAGGCGGCAGCATTGTACCCGAGAATGACAAGATTAAAATAGACACGCTCACAGTATATGCCAAGAGCCGTTCAATCCTTGCCAACGACTCGATATTGGCCAACACAAGCAACGTCTATTTGGGACGATACACCGACCCCGAAACAGGCACAATATTCTCGTCCGATTTTATAGCGCAATTCAACTGCGTCGAGAATTACGGCTTCCCCTCTGAGGGCGTTGTTGGCGACACCACCATAAGCGTCGAGCTCAAGCTCTTCTTCAACAGCTATTTTGGCGACTCGCTTAACACTATGCAGTGTCAGGTATATGAGCTCGACCGCACACTCGAAGAGGGCGAGCCCTACTACACAAACATCGACCCCTCACTCTTCATCGACGAGGGCACAGCGCCCATAGCCACCAAAAGCTACTGTGCAACAGACATCACAGTCCCCGACAGCATACGCCTAAGCGACGACTACACACGCAACGTAACCATCGCACTGCCCAACAGCATCGGCAAACGCTTCCTTAGCAAATTCTACGAGACCGACGCCAATGGCGACTCCATCGGCAAGATAAATTTCTCAAATTCCGAAGAGTTTATAAACAACGTCTTTAAAGGCCTATACGTAAAAAGCACACAGGGCGACGGCACTGTGCTCTACATAACAATGGCCCGTCTGAACGTATCATTCGGATACTATGTCAAAAGCAGCAGCGGTGCCAAAGACTCAATTGCCACGGGAATTGCCACATTCTCATCGACAAAAGAGGTGCTTCAGGTGAACAAATTCAGCAACAGCAACGTACAAAAATTGGTCGATGACAACAGCTGCACCTATCTAAAGACCCCCGCAGGAATATTTACCGAGGTCGAGCTGCCCATAAACGAAATAATAGAGAGCACCGACACAATAAACTCGGCAAAAATAGTCTTTACACGCTACAACCAAGAGAGCAGCGCACAATTCGGCTACACAATCCCCGGCACACTGCTTATGGTACGCAAAAAAGATATGTACGACTTCTTCATAAAGAACAAGCTCTACGACGATATAACATCCTACTGCGCCACATTCACACAAGCCGGCAACGAGTATCGTTTCAACAATATCTCGCGCCTCATAAACTACTGCGCCAACGAATACCGACAAGGCACCGACAGCGACCCCGATTGGGAAGCAAAAAATCCCGATTGGAACAAAGTTGTACTAATCCCGATAACCCGAACAACCGACAACAACTTTGGAAACGCAATATCAGTATCGCATAATCACGGAATGACAAGCGCACGCCTGCGTGGAGGCAAAGACCCCATCGCAATAAGCATAGTAACAAGCAAATTCAACAACGAATAACACCAAAGACTGAGGGCGACTGACAACAAAAAGTCGCCCTCAATCATTTTTACAAGCACAATGAGCCGATACAACTACCACATAATAGCCATAGACGACAATATAGCGCTGCTGCAAACACTGAAAGTAGTGCTTGGAGCACATTTCGAGCGCGTAGCCACAATATCCGACCCCAAGATGATACAAGGCATCCTTGCAGGCGGAAGCATCGACGCCGTGCTGCTTGATATGAATTTCGACAACAGCCGCCTCGACGGCAGCGACGGCCTCTTCTGGCTGCAACGAATAAAAGAGCACGGCAACGCCCCGGCAGTGATACTAATCACCGCATTCGGCGATATAAATTTAGCAGTAGAGTCGATGAAAAAAGGCGCCGACGACTTTATCACAAAGCCGTGGGACAACAACGAGCTTATAGAAAAAATCGTCGCAGCAATAGAAAAGCACTCGCCGCAGCAGGCAAACACCCTCGAACAGAAAGAGAAAGAGCAGATAATGGAAGCCCTTTCGGCCGCAGGTAAAAACATCTCGCAAGCAGCCAAGAAACTCGGAATATCGCGTCGCACCCTATACAACAAAATAGCAAAATATGGACTTTAAAAGCCACTCATCGTCCCCCATTCTGCACATAATGGCAACCGTGATACTAACGGCCGCAGTAACAGCCTCGGCAGTGAGCAGCTGCCCGGCGGCACTAACCACGACAATCGCCCTCCTCCTGTGCTACACACTGCTGAGGCTCATAAAAACAGTGCGCTACCCAATAGAACAAGTGCAATACTTTCTTTTGTCGTTGCGCTGCGGCGAGAGGATGATACGCTTCCCCAAAAGCAACGACCCCCGGCTTGGTGCAATGTACAACCAAATGAACGAAATTATCAAACTCTACTACAACAACAAAATAGAGATTGAGACAAAAAAAGACTACTACGACCGCATACTGCGCATAATGACACACGAGATTCGCAACACCGTAACCCCCATAATATCCCTTACCGACCATTACATCAACCTACCGTCCGACATTGCGCAGGACGAAATAAGAGAGGGGCTTAAAATAATAAACTCCCAGAGCCACAATCTGAAAGCCTTTCTCGACTCGTACCACACACTGACGCATCTGCCCGAGCCCACCTTCTCGTCCATAAGCACCTCGCAGCTATTCAGCGACACGGTGAGCCTGCTGCGCGGCGAGCCCGGCGGCAACCGCATCGAGATACTACACACCAACGTCAGCATAAACGCCGACCCCGTACAGATGCAACTACTGCTGAGCAACCTATTGCGCAACGCCATACAAGCCATCGAAGGGTACGACGATGGCAAAATAGTGCTACAAGCCAGCCTCAGCGACTTTCAACCCTTTATCACCGTAACCGACAACGGCTGCGGCATTGCCCCCGAGCGCATAAAAGATATATTTCTGCCCTTCTACACGACAAAAGAGAAAGGCTCGGGCATTGGTCTGAGCCTGTGCCGACAGATAATGCTTCTGCACCGTGGCGAGCTGAGCGTCGAGAGCGACCCCAAGAAACGCATCACTACATTTATAATGACATTCCCCGCCGCATAGAGCCCAAAGGCCCCACGCCGCGGGAAACAAAACACAATTACCTTTATTTATACCTTTTGCAATAACACTCCGAGCCTCCCGAAAAGGCTGAGCCGTGCGTTAGTCCTTATTAAGTACCTCGACAGGATTATAATTCGCGGTGCGCCACGCACTCGACACAACAACAGCCACCGTCAGCAGAGCAATCGAAGCAAAAGCAAGCATATAGACCCACAAATAGAGCGGAGTTTTATAGGCGAACCCTTGCAACCACTCAACCACAAAATATGTGGCAACAGGAACCGCAAGCAGATAAGCCACCACCACAACGCCCAAATACCTAACGCACACAAGACGCAGAATATCGGCTACGTATGCACCATTCACCCTGCGCAGAGCAATCTCGCGCTCCATATAACGCACCTCGAAGAGCACCGAGGCAAAAAGCCCAATCAAGGCCACCAAGCAGGCAATGACAGTGAACACAAGCACCTGCGAGGCACTCTTCTCCTCCTTCTTATAAAAGCCCTTCAACTTCTTGTCATAAAGCTCCACAACAATATCCTCGCCGACGCCTCTCGATGCAAAAGAGGCAATAACCTCTTTCAGCCTCGGCACAAGAAGCCGCACATTGCAATCGGGCACTATTCTAATAAAGAGTTTATTCATTCCACTATTGCCATCCGAAAAGCGCAGCCCCATCGCAGTGCGGTCGTCGCTGTTCATCGGGCGCGACACAAAATCATCGCAAAAGCCCACAATATCCCAATCGGTGCCATTGATGGGAATAATATTATCGCAGGTTATCTTATACCTCTCTTTTGCCGCCTTGTTCAATATTATAGCATAAGCAGCGGCGTCGGTGTTACACTCCTTTTCGACCATAGATATTCCCATCACATCAAGGAAATTCCTCGACACCGCGGTAGGCCTGAGGCTTATTACACGCTCGGCACCCTCGGGCTGCTCTCCTTTAATTTCGCTTCTTTTCACCCACGCTTCCGAGGTAACAATGTCATTATCAGAGAAAGCAGCATCAACCACCCCGTCAACCGCGCGCAAACGTGCCGCAAGCTCATCGTATGCCGAGGCAGCGCCCAAAGGATACTCATCGCCCAACTCGACAAAAAGCAGATTTTCACGGTCGAATCCCATACGGGCATTCTTTACACTATAAATCTGCACATAAATAAAAGCCGAAACAATGATAAGCACACACGACACGGCAAATTGCAGCCCCAAAAGAATGGAGCGCAACGCAGCCCCCCTCTTCGAGTGCATCACCCTGCCTTTCAAGGCAAATGCCGGCGCAAAAGAGGTTATATAATACGACGGCCACAACGAGAGCCCCGCAGCCACCATAATGGCACAAGCCACAAACAGAGCAACAAGGCCCGGATGCTTGCCGGGTGTAACATCCGTCAGAAACATCGACGCAAACTCGCTTGCCTCGAACATACGCACAACGACATACGCCACAAACAGAGCGGCGACAATCATCAGCACCGACTCGGCCACAAAGCCCAAGCGCAGCCCCGCAAGCCCCGCACCCATAATCTTCTGCGTGTTTACACTGCGCAGACGACGCGGTGCAATGGAATTTATAAAAATCAGATAGTTTATAAAGCCCACAGCAAGCAGCGCAACGGCAACAGAGAGCAGCGTATAGGTGAGCGCGACGTCCCCACGCGAAATACTCGGAGGATACCTCAGCCGCGACATCGAGAAATATAGCTCGCCCAGCGGGACAGCCTCGAACCGCTTTATATTACCCGCCTGAATATCATTCTGTGCAAGAAGATTCTCAAAAGCCCCTCGGGCGACAGCCTCAAACTCATCGGGCGGGCAGCCATCGTTCAGAGTAACATATACCGTATAGTTCCAATCCAAAAAATTATTCTCCTGCCCCTTTCCGTTCAGCAGATGCACAATGTCCAATTTGCCGAGGTCGCTGTTCGATGGAAAATCGCGGTAAAGAGCCACCACCGTCCAAGCCTTTTCGGGGAGAAAAGGCGGCGCCTCATCAATCCAATACCACTCATTGAAACAGATGCGCGAGCCCACCCTCAGATTATACCTGCGCGCAATCTCATCGCTCACAGCCACCGTGCGCGCCCCGCGCAACTCCTCGAAATTGCCATCGACAATCTCGAACCCGAACATCTCTAAAGCCGAGTAGGATATTTCGCTGCGCTTAAGGTCGAGCGGGTCGTCTGTGCCCTCGATTCGGCTTTTGGCATTCACGCCCGTCATATCAATTATGGCCGCCTGTCGCACCATAGGCATCGAGGCCCTGAGATACTCGTACATACCATAAGGCAAACGTCCGCCTGTCAGATAATCGCCCCGTTGCTTCTCGATATAAACAGCCTGTATATTCTCGTGATTCTTAATGGAACAGTTGTAACTAAGTTCGTGATGAACCATCAAAAAAATCATATACGCCACAGCCATTGCAACACCCAACCCGCAGACGTTGAGTGCCACCACAAGCGGATAGCTGCGCAGCGTGATTCTAAAATCCCTAAGAATATTCCTCATAACAGTGTGCTTATCACATTCTATCCTTCAGCGAATCGACCACAAGGCCGTCGAAGAGGTTAATCACCCTGTTGGCATACTGCGCATCCTTTTGCGAGTGAGTAACCATCACAATCGTTGTGCCCTGCTCGTTAAGCGCCTTGAGCGTGGTCATTACGTCGCGACCATTCTTCGAGTCGAGGTTACCCGTCGGCTCATCGGCAAGGATAAGCCCCGGCTTTGTAACCACCGCACGCGCAATTGCCACACGCTGCTGCTGTCCGCCCGATAGTTGATTGGGAAAATGCTTGGCACGATGCGCAATATTAAGGCTCATCATCACCTCATCGACAAGTTTTTTACGCTCGGCCGAGGAGTATTTCAGATAGGTGAGCGGCAAGGCGATATTCTCCTCGACCGTCATCTCCTCGATAAGATTAAACGATTGGAACACAAAGCCAATCTTCCCGCGACGATACTGCGTGCGCTCCTTCTCCTTAAGATGCGCCACCTCGACCCCATCAATCTGATAGCTTCCTGCGGTGGGATTATCCAGCAGGCCCAATATATTGAGTAGCGTCGATTTTCCACAACCCGACGGGCCCATCACAGCCACAAATTCGCCCTCATTAACATCAATTGACACACCGTTGAGCGCTACAGTCTCGACCAGCTCGGTGCGGAATACCTTCTCAAGATTTTCAGTTTTTAGTTTCATAATACACTATTTTTTAACGGTTAATAATTATCCTTTATTTAGAACCTCTATCGGGTTACGGTTAACGGTGCGCCACGCACTCGAAATTACGATTATGACAGTAAGCAGCGCCACGACAATAAACGCAAGCAAATAGACCCACAGGTGCAACGGAGTTTTATAGGCAAACTCCTGCAACCACTCCGATACAAAATAGGTGGCAACGGGCACTGCTATCACAAAACAGGCCAACAGCACCTTTATAAAACGACTGTTAAAGAGCCACAGAATAGAGCCCACCAACGCCCCGCTGACGCGTCGCAGCGCAATCTCCTTCTGCCTATACTCCGTCTCGAAAAAGACAAGCCCAAAGACACCCAACAACGATATTATTATAGAAATTGCCGAGACACAGGCAATGATAAGCATCTGCCCATTCTCCTTCTTGTAAAAATCCTCCTCGATAATCTCATCGAGCAAGCGCGGCGGCTCGTACTCTATACTCTCGTTACGTCCCAAGCGCTCGGTAATATCCTTAATTTGTTGCTGCACCAGCGCAAGGTCGCTTCCCCGCTGCACCCTTATGTAACAAAGAGACATTCTCACACCGGGGTGAACAAAAAAGGCAAACGGCTCTACAGCGTGCTGCATACTGCGTTCGTTAAAGTCGATGCAGAATCCCTTAATGTCAAACCACTCACGGCTTTCCTTTATCTTATCGCCAATCTCCATAGAATACCTCTTTTTTGCCGCCGCGTTAAAGACAAAGAGCCCCTCCTCGCCATTAGCCTCAATGCCCTCGGTAACAGCAATTCCCATCGTCTCAAGGAATCCCGGTTCAACCGGCAACACTCTGAAATTTATATTCTCCTCGCTACGCGACCATTCACGTCCCCAACCACTCTTTGTATCACCGACAATTTCACGTTCGCTGAAAGTAACCGCCTCGATATAAGGCGAAGTAAGAAGAGCATTGCGCAGTGTCCGGCGCTGCTCACTATCAATAGAATTCTGAGGATAGACATTATATACAGGATATTGCAAAATACAATCGCGGTCGAATCCCATATCGTGATTCTTCATAAACATATTCTGCACGGCAACAAAAACAGCAATGATGATAAAGACAAACGACAGCACAAACTGCACACCGATTAGAGCATTGCGCAGCGCCCGCCCCTTAGCGGTTGCGCCGAAACTACCTTTCAGCACAAAGGCCGGAGGAAAAGAGGTCAGATACCACGCAGGATACACCGCCGCGAGCAGCGTAAGCACTGTGGCCGACGCCACGACAATGAGCGCCACCCTCATATTCTCGGGTGCAAACAACGACACCGACAGCAACTCCCTCAGAGCACTCTTCTCGATAACATTTACAAGCAACAGAGCAACGGCCACGGCAATCGTCAGCAGCAAGAGAGCCTCGAAAAACACCCCTGCACGCAGCGCCCCACTCTGCGCTCCCAAAATCTTCTGCGTGTTTATCGAGCGTATGCGCTTGGGAATAAGCGCCACAAAAAAATTAAAGAAATTTATAATGGCAATAAGCAGCGTAACAACAGCAATGGTAAGCATCGTCAGTGTGGTTGCACGGTCGCCCACTTTAAGGTCGAAATGCCGCATATCAGTGGTAAAATAGGTCTCGGTAAAGGGCGTCAGACGCACCACCTTTTTAAGGTCGTCGAGCGTTTTTATCCCTTTAAAGCGGTCAACATCTTCGAGCAGAAGTATCTGTGCAAGCGTATGCTGCAAGAAGGCCTCGACGTCATTTTTATCCCTCAGACGCACGTAAAGCGGGTCGTTCCAATCGCTCCAACTATTACTCTCCATCTTATTATAATAGGGGCCATAGAAAGCCTCAAGCCCCGCAATGTCGCTGTTCGCGGGTAAGTCCTCGAATATAGCCCCAACGGCGAGCGAGCCCGACGCCTTATACTCGCGTCCCCAGCAGACACGGTCGCCAATACTCAGATTATACCTGCGGGCCACCGAACGGCTGAAAGCCATCGCACTGCGCTTGAGCACGGGCTCAAAATCGCCCTCGACAAGCTCTATGCCCATTGCCACAAGGCTGCCCTCGGTAAGCTCCACGCCCGAGAGCACAATCGGCTCATCGGGGAATTTCTCGAACGTATGATCGACCTCTCTATTTTGGAAACGTCCAAAATGATACCCCTCGACAGTGGGATTATCCGTTACCATAATCTTTGCCAACGGCGTCGCCAGAATATAAGTCCAATCCTCATAACCTATTAGCTTATGCTCGACGCGAAAAAGTCGGTCGGCATCCTTTATGTCGCGATTGTAACAATAGTCAAAGTTTATCTGCACAAACATTGTATAAGCCGCAGCAAGAGCAATTGCAAAGCCCGCGACATTCAGCAGCGACGACAATCGGTAGCTGCGCAACGTTACCCCAAAATTACGTAAAATATTTTTCATACTATCCCTTATTATTTAACCTTTGTTAAGAATTTCAATCGGATTACTATTGGCCGTGCGCCACGCAGTGAGCGTTACCACAAGCGGATGGCTGCGCAGCGTTATAAAGAAATTTTGTAATACATTTTTCATTATCCGAACCTTTTTCAGTTAAGAATCAGACGCTCGCTCTCGCCAAAATTATCGTACGACGATGTAACAACCTTCTCGCCGGGTTGCAGCCCCTCGACAACCTCGTAATAGAGCGGATTCTGCCGTGCAATTTTTATCTCGCGTCGGACAGCCTCGCTGCCGTCGGCCGAGAGCACATAGACCCATTTTCCGCCCGTCGAGGCAAAGAAACTGCCGCGCGGGATGAGCACTGCCTCGGTAGGCTCGCCTAACTGCAAATTTATATAGTATGTCTGTCCCACACGTATGTTACGGGGTGTCTCGCCCACAAAGGTAAAATCGGCGCGAAATTGTCCGTCCTTAACGTCGGGATAAAGCGTGCTCACCTCGACGGCATACTCGGTGCCCTGACGCTCGAACACACCGCTCAGCCCCGCCACGATGCGGTCGATGTAACGCTCGTCGATGCTCACCTGCACCTTATACTCGTCGAGAATATTTATAAGACCGATGGTGGCCCCCGAAGCAATATTCTGCCCCAATTGTATGGCAAACGAGCTCAGCTGCCCGTCGTGTGTGGCGCGCACGTTCAGGTCATCGACGCGTCGGCGGGCAAGCTCGACCTCCTTGTACATATTATCGAGCGCCTGCGACATTTTCACACGCTGCACCTGTTGGTAGAGCGAATCTTGATAGAGGCGCTTCACAAGCAGTTGCAGATTAGTGCGGGCAAGCTCGTCATTCTCTTTGGCCCGCAAAAACTCCTCGTGTGTTGTGAGGCCGTCGGCATATAGCGACTGCTGCTGCTCAAAGGTTCGTCGGGCGCGGTTGGCCTCAATCTTGGCCGCCAAACGCTGCTGCTGCATTGTGAGTTTCTCTTTTTCGAGGCCTATGGAGGCGTCGCGATTGTTATTCTGCTTTTCTATATATTGCGCCTCAATGTCGTGCGTCTGCTTCACAAGGTCGGGGTTACGCAGCACAAGCAACGTATCGCCCTCCTTTACGATGGCCCCCTCGTGCACAAGGCAGCGCTCGACCGTGCCGCCCTCCGGGGCCGACAAGAGGATAGAGGTTTTTGGCTGCACCTGCCCGCTCAGACGAATGTAATCGCCAAACGTCCCCTGCTCGACTGTGCTCACAATGAGGCTCGCGCTGTTTACGCGCATCTTACTGCTGTGGTCGCCAAACAGTAACCATCCGACGAGAATCAAAAACAACCCTCCGGCCACAATAAAAGGGATATGTTTCTTTTTAAGCCCCTTTTTCTGTTCAATTATTCTGTCCATATTGTATATTATTTAACCTTTATTAAGAATTTCTATCGGATTACTATTGGCTGCACGCCACGCAGTGAGCGTTACCACAAACGCCGACACCGAGGCCACCCAAAGAAGCACAAGGGCGAAAATCCACGGGCTCAGCGCAGTCTTATAGGCGAAATTACCGAGCCACTCGTTAACAGCCGACACAGCCACGGGCAGGGCAATAAGAAAACTCAGTGCCACCATACGCAGATATTTTACATTTATCAGCCACACGATGCTCGACACTGTTGCACCACTGACGCGGCGCAAGGCAATCTCGCGCTCCATATAACGAACCTCGAAAAGCACCGTCGCCAACAGCCCCATAAGCGACACAATTATAGCCACAGTGGCAAACGATGAAATTTGCAGAGCCTTCAGCTGCTCGTCCCTATACTCCCGTCGCATAATATCATCAAAAGGCTCAATCTCCATAAGGCGATTCTCTCCACCACTGAAAAACTTATCCACACAATCGCCAATATATCCTGACACCTCGGCCACATTGCAATGTCGGGCAACTTTTACATATAACCGCGGGGCTGTATTGCCTTGTGGCTTCCACGGATAGAAACAGACAAACTCGGTTTTATCACGCAGGGGGAAAATATTGATGTCGCGGCACACACCCACGATAGGGCTCTGTCCGTGGCGAACACTCTTAAACGTGTTGCCAATGGAAAGTCCGCCCCTACTATGCGCGCTACTGTTTATTATATAATTTCCCTGCCCGCAATCACCCTCCTCAAAATCTCGGCCTTCAAGAATGTCAATCCCCATCATTCTGAGGAAATTCGGCGAGACAGAGAGCGTGGCAAACGGCAATTTATCGGGTGCACCATCCGGTCGGGGCCCGCCTATCTCTTTATCGCCATAGACATACGACGAGCTGACCAGAAACTCAAGCGAATAGGCAGCATCTATTATGTTAGGGTTGCGTTTAAGAGTTTCAATCAGATGGTCGAATGTCTCGGCAGTTGCAAAAGAGCCCTTTAATGGCGAGGTTACGAGCACACACTCCTTGTCGAATCCCATATTCCGCTGCATCATATAGCTGTTCTGTTTTTCAATGAAAAGAGCAACCAAAATAAGAACAAACGACGCCACAAACTGCGCCAGCATCAATATATAACGCAGTCGCGTCCCTTTTCGCACATTGGCAAACGAGCCTTTCACAACCATTGCCGGCGCAGAGTGTGTAACATAAAATGCAGGATAGACAGCCGAGAGAAACGCAAGACCCATCGCCACGACAAACGTCAGCAGCGCCTCGCGCACATTGTCAACAACAGCCACCGAGGTAGTGAAAAGCCCCTTTACGGCTCCACCGGAGACAGCCCCAACAATAAGAATTGCAACTACAAGAGCCAACGTAACCATAAGCAACGACTCTAATATAAAATCGAGGCGCAAACGTCCCATAGTGGCACCCATAATCTTCATAGTATTCGCACTGCGCACACGACGGGGAATAAGCGACAAGAAAAAATTCACGTAGTTTATAAAAGCAATACACACAACAACCACCGCTATTGCAATAAGTGTTAAAATATCGCTTACATTGCCGCCCTCGCCCACTTTTGTCGATAAATTATGAAAATACAATTCGCTCAGAGGCACAGAATAGAACTCAAATTCATTGTCTGAGGCAGCCTTGTGAACGACACTCAGCAAAGAGTCGAATTGTGCAAAAGAGTAATCCTTGTGCACCCTTGCATAGAGAGGATTGTAGTGCTGCCGGGCATCGTACCACAGCATCTCAATGTTACCCAAGATAAAGTTTTTAGGTTGATTGCGATAAACGGCAACCACTGTTTTTGCCTCGTCCGGAGTAAATTTTGGAGTGTCGTGGTCGAGCCCGCCGAAGCATATACGCGTCCCCACCCTAAGATTATGACGTCGGGCGGCACTCTCGCTTACCGCCACACTGTTCTTCTCGTGTAGTTTATCGGCATCGCCATCAATAAATTCAAATGCGAACATTTCCAATGCGTCTCGGTCGATAAATGCGCAAGTAAGGGGGAATATTTCATTCGCGTGGTTCGTGATACAGTTTCTCTGAAAATCATAACTAAAGACTGCAAGCTGCTCTATCGCCGGATTGTTCTCCTGAATTTCGATATATTTTCTCTCCATCATATTGAACCACTCGTCGCGCGTGAAACTCAGATGGCTGCCTTTATCCTTGCTGAAAATAACTGCCACCCTGTCGGCATCTTTTATACCTCTGTTATATGACACTTCGTAGTGCACCTGCACGGCAATCATATAAGCAACTGCTATTGCAAAGCCCAAGCCCGTGATATTAAGCGCCACCACAAGCGGATAGCTGCGCAGGGTTATAAGGAAATTTCTCACACTGTTCATAATTGCACTACTTTACAATTTTGTCAAAATCGCAATCAATATCGCAGCCCCTGATATAGTCGTACAGCGTCAGTCGCTGAATGGTATAATAATAGGCCCAGAAGGTATTGAGCTGCGAGAGATACTGCGCCTGCGCGCTCTCTAATTCGTTGTTGGCGGTGTTAAAATCGGTTACAGTCATTGCGCCATTCTCGTAGCGTTTATAGGCCATAAGATAGGTCTCCTCGGCCACCTCAAGAGCGCGGCGCGATATTCGACACTGCTCGGCCTGATTATTAAAGTACATCACCGTGGTGCGAATCTCCTGTTCAAATTCAATATCATCCTGCTGCGCCTCGATGCCGGCAAGCTCCAACTGAGCCTTTGCCACACGTTTTTTACCGCCGCCCAAGCCCCAATCGTATATGGGCAGAGAGAATGTGATTCCTATTATCTCGTTGTCTTTTAGCTTGTTATAAGCCCCTTTGAAACTGCCGGCCGACTGCGTCAGGCCTATCTGCGCTTGCAGGCTCACCTGAAGGCCGGTGTTTGCCTTGGCCCACTCTAAATTCTGACGGGCGGCAAGCAGATTCAACTCACGCGCAAGCGTGTGAGCCGAGTTTTTATAGGAGCGGGCAACAACCTCGTCGCTGCTTATGGTAATTTGCGGCAATGTCGTGGGGGCCACAAGCTCGATGTTTTTATAATCGGCGATGTTAAGGTAAGAGAAAAGACGGAAAAGAGCATTATCGAGCGTAAGGCGATTGTTGCTTATGCTCATCTCGGCATTCAGCATCGATAGTTCCAATTGCAGCAGCTCGCCCTTTGTTACAAGGCCAAGCTCCATCTTTTTGCTTGTCTTTGCATAGAGCGTGCCGAGGTCTTTGTGCTTGGCAAGGCTCTGTTTAAGGTTCGATTGTGCCGAGAGGGCTGCAAAATAGTAGCCCGTTACGTTTATTGTTATATTCTGAAGGTTCTCTAAATAGTTGCGCTTGGCCCGCTCGAATTGCAGCGGCTGTATGCGTTTGTTCCACTGCATACTACTGTATCGGCGCAGAGGCTGATTGTAGTAGAGCAACAGAGGCGTGCTGTTGTAGGTTGTCTGGTCGTAGTCGAATTGGTCGAAACGCGAAAGGTCGGAGCGCAGCGACAATGTACCGTCGGCCCACGGCAGATTCTGGTTGACCGACACGCGAACCGAGTTATAGAGCGAGTTATTATCGACATACGACACGCGGCCCGTCTCGTAGTCGCGCGCCTCGACTATCGAGCGGTCGTAATTCATAAGCGTACCCGAGAGGGCCAACGACGGCAGCCATCCTGCCCGATACTGTCGGTAGCTCCAATAGCTGCTCATAAAAGAGAGGGCAGCTGCCTTCGAGGCATACGACTCGCGCTTGGCAATCTCAATAGCCTCACTGAGCGACAAAAGGCGTTGCGCCCCGACGCTACTAACAAAAAATAGAAACAGCAGTGTAAAAATAGGCTTTTTCATAGGGTATTATAACTTTCGGCAGCCGCCATCGACGGCTCTCTTTTTTAGGTCAAAGTTATATTTTCCCTGTGCCTACAAACAAGAAATTTTTGTTAAATCGGCCTTTTTTGGCAAAAAGTGTGCAATTTTTGCACACTTTTTATTTTTCGCCACACTACATTTTAAGGGTTTTATAGCGCAGAATGTGCACCGATATTCCGCAAGCGAGCAGAATGAAAAAAAGACGCATCCACCACGCCTCGGCCACCGCCACGGCACAATAAGAGAGAGTAATCCAGACAAGGCTCACGGATACAATTTTCACGCGCAGGGGGATTGCCCTGTGCTCGCGGAAATTCTTTATATAAGTACCCAAACAAGGATGCGCCATCAACCAATCGTACAGGCGCGGCGAACTGCGAAAATATAGCGCCGCCGACAGCAGCAAAAAAGGCGTCGTGGGCACAAGCGGCAGGAATATCCCCGCCACCCCCAAAATGAGCGCCACAGTCCCTAATATTGTCAAGAGAATCCTCATACTCGATAGTTTCGCATTTTCAGCCGCGAATATACTATTTTTTCTTATAAAAACCTTATAATCCTTTTGAAAACAACGAGTTTCAATAGGTATTATTTTTCTTGCGACAATTTTTAGGAAATAAATTAGAATTTGCGATATGTTGCGGCGTATCTATAATTTTCATCTGTCTTAGACTTAAAGAGTGCGACCTCAGCCATTATATACTCTTCGCTTTTATTGTAGATAGTATCGCTCCAACTATCGAGAATATTACCAGAATCCCATTTTCCTTTGGAGATAATTGCTTTATTGATTATCCAATCAGGGTCCTCATCTTTGGAGCAAGAAGATAAACCACATAGCGAGATTATACACGTTGCTATAAATATTACTTTCTTTATATTCATTAGAATTTCCTATATTCTGCCACATATCTATAATAGCTATTAGAGTTGGATTGAAACAAGGCTACTTCAGCCATTATATATTCTTCAGGCTTATTATAGATAGTATCTTTCCAACTCTTAATATCATTGTTGCCACGTCTTTGGATAATATATTTGTGAATTATCCAGTCGGGGTCTTTATCTTCGGAGCAACTAAACATACTGCAAGATGCAAGCAATATTGTTGCATATAGTAAAAGGCGCTTTTTCATATTATCCATTTTTTTTTACCGTTAGTTCGGTTTTCAATTTTCGATTTTCTTCTTCGAGCAACTGAATAGTTTTGTTCTTCTCGTTGATAGTTTCCTGCAAGGTTGTTATTGTATCTATTAGTCGTTCCATTCTGAGTGAGTTTGCATCGGATATGGAGTTGCCAGATTTTATCATATCGCCATTACCTCTAAGTAGCCATTCAGCAGACACATCTTCCCGGAAAGATAAAATAGAAATGATTGTTGATAGACTTAATTCACGTTTACCGTTGAGTTGATTAGTAAACGTATTATCCTTAATTCCGCATTGAATGCAAAATGCCCTATTGCTTATTCCTAAATAAGAAATAAGTTCTTTAATTCTCTCAATCATACCTTTAATCAATTGTTTTCAAATGTTAAAATTCTCGTTTGAGAGTAATAATTCTCTCAAAACGCTTGCATATATTCTCATTTGAGACTATATTTGCACTATCAATCAATATACAAGCAAATATATGAATAAAAGTCAAGATAAAAAAGAAACTATTTCTAAAAGTTTCTATGATATGACGGACTCTGAAAAGTACGACTACTATCAGAAAGAAGTCGAGGAGTTGCAAGAGACTATCTCCACTATCGAAAAGATGACCGAGCCTGAGGCACAAGAATATCTGAATGCAGGCGATGACAGCAAAGAAGAAATATTAAGCTATCTCAAAGAGGATTTAGAGACTGCCATCCAAAACAGAGATGAGTACGCTCAAAATGATGATGATTATGATGACTATTACGATGATGAGCCTCCACTCCCTGCATCTTGGTTCCTATAAGATTATCTATTAACAATTCAATATTTACAATTATGGAAGGAAAACAACCAAAAGAAGTCGATCTGGAGAACATCACCTTTGAGGATTTAAAAGAAGAGTACAAGATACAACAAGTTCAATATAAGGCTTTGCAGACTGCATATGAATCAAACAAACAGAGTTTAGAATTTTGGATGGGACAAGATAGTCGCAATAACGCTCGTATAGCCGAACTGCGCGGTACCCTTCGCTCTGTTATCAAACTCGCAGAAAGCGAGTTGAAATAACCTCTCACTGAAAGTCAAACCAAACCACCAGCCTCATCGTGCATTGGGTTGCAGTTGAGGCACAATTAAACAGAGAAGAGTTCTTTGACGTATTGTACCAATTGATATTGATAGGCGTAATGGAAAGTGTATTGCAATAAGCACTCTGTGCCGCGCATACATTCAGGCCATAGCCTAACGGCAGCTTGGAATGCCGGAGCAGTCCCCTACATTAAGCAATGAAAGCGACGGGACAATAAGAGTAGCGTCTTTAGTTTCCCCCTTAAAGCGAATAAGGGAAAGATATTCGCAGAGTAGTTAATTTTTAATAGCTCGTTCCGCTTTTCGAAATCTGGTAATTTCTACAAAAGGCCTTCGCATTGCCCATCATTGTAGAACGAGCAACAATATACCTCGCAGATGAAAGCGCGAGGATAGCCCTTGATGCTATTGTGATTTGCTAAAATTTGTAACCTGTAATAACCACATAAATAATCCCAAGCATCGTAAGCGCAACCACCGGAACGCGCAAGGGCACGACTTTAATTATAAGAAATGAGAAAGAACATTTTTGTAAACATTTGGGGCGCACAGATGCCCGCAACCCTAACCACGTGGGAAGAGATTAAGAAACTCGGCTTTAAGAAAAGCGACCGTTCATTTGGCACCCTCAATGATGGGCGACAGGCTTTATTCTTCAACGGTGGCAAGATGTTTCCGAGAGCAGACGGAACATTGCCAAATGGCGGTGCAGATAAATGGTTTGTAACAACCGAGACATTAGAAGAAATTGATGATTAACAATAAATATAAAGAACTATGGAGAATAGACCTATTGTGCAGACACTGCGAAATATGCAGATTAATGATGTTGAGAAATTCCCCCTTAGGCAGCTCGCATCTATTAGAAATAGTATATACCTATATCTCATTGAAGAGGTTGCAGAGGGGCGCAAATGGAGCCTCAAGAAAAATACCAAAGAACAGTGCTTAGATGTAAAGAGGGTGAGTTGATGATTTACACACTAAATAACAGGCTTATGACAACGCTAACAGTTCCAACGAATGAGATTTTACTCGATAATATTATGCGAGTAATGAGTGGTGAATATTTTGGGGTGCGCAAAGCTGCTAAAATTGTCGGTGGTCGTCGAAAACTTGAAAGATTGATAGAGGCCGGCAAGATTGAATTTGCAAAACCTGTAAACTCTCAAAATGGCAAATGGTATTGCCGAGCCGATCAAGTATTGGCGCATTGCAGAAATATGCGCCCCAAAACAAAAAGTCAAACCAAACTATATTTGTCCTATGATAAACAAGGAAAAGTTCAACAGAATTGCTGATAAGATAGGTAATGGAATAACTATTGCAACAGCAATATTATTTATCATCTTCAGCATCTCGAATGCAATTAGAGCATTTTTTGATAAAAAAAACGCAATAGCAATTATGTTCCTCCTAATATTTTTCTTATCCATCAAGTTGTATAAGGTTGTAAAAAAAGAGGTAAAACAATATAATAAAAGTGATAAGCTGGATTGACGCATATCACTTTTTTCAATTCAACATTCAGCCGGGCACAAGCCCGGCGCTTGCAATCGTGGCAGAACGGCAAAGCGGCCATCAGGAAAGATGGTGCAAGAGGTTACAATGTCAAGTGTACATAGATAATGTGTAAATTCTCTTAGGGAGTTCGACTCTCCCCGATTGCGCAAGTAACCCGTGAGGGCGAACAACCTTTAATCAATTGTGCCACCGTCGGCGGATGGTGGCTTTCGGGCGGTTAGTATTCGTTGGCGAAATCTTGAAAGGCTGTACGAGGAGGCAGGTTCAACTCCTGCACCGCTCACAGATAAATTATATATTATGGAGAAGATTTTTGATAAAGATTTCAGAGACGCTTTAGAAAATGGTTTAATAGAAGCTGGCATAGAAAAGTCAGAAGCGAATAGAATCATAAAGGAGAATTATCAAAGACAACTTAAAAAAGTTGCAATAAAACGTTTAGAAGACATCATAGAGTGCTTAAGGTGGGATAATTACAATTCAATACCTATTCAAGAAAGCCCATCTGGTGATGGATATGGACAGGATAATTATTATATAGATTTCTCTGATATTACAGATTGTGAAGATATTGGCGATATAATAAACAAGCTAAATGATAACGATTAACGGCAAACCATTCTACGACAAGCCGAGCAGTTGCTATTCTTGTCCTTTTTTTAATTCAGGCTCGACACATCTGCAACCCAACACAGGGAAAGGTTTATGTATGTTATTCGATGAGGAACACCACTCATACATAAATCCACCTCGCAGATGTCAGAAACTGTTTAACAAAGCATTTAAGATGCCTGAGGGCAGCAACCTTGTAATAGTATATAAGGATAACGAATGAGAGAATTACACCTAAGCGATAGGCAACGCTTGATACTTGAGGGTAAGATTTGCCCATACTGCGGTAAGCCTACTATTTACGTTGATAGTTCTGTCATATATGGCACATCATACGGTAACATCTATCTGTGTGAAGATTGTGAGGCTTTTGTCGGTGTCCATAAAGGGACAGATAAAGCGTTAGGCAGAGTTGCAAAGCGCGAGTTACGACAATTGAAACGTGAGGCGCATAAATACTTTGACCTTTTATGGCAACTGAAATATATGACACGTTACGATGCTTACGGGTGGTTGTCGAACATATTAGACTTGCCCAGAGAGTACACTCATATCGGTATGTTTCAAGAGTCCACTTGTGAAACTGTAATAACGTATAGCAAACTGCTTTTGAATGATTTTAGAGCATTGGATATTAGCAAAGGTAGAGAGCCTGCAACACCATATTTTGACATATAAAATGGTGTAAAAATGGTGAAGTTTCTGTTTGCACATATCGCTTATAAACGATAACTTTACTAATGTAATCAATTAAAAGTCAAACCAATAAATTAAGTATTATGACAAAAACAAAAGAAACGCCTGCCATTCGTTTGCTCAAAGCAGATGAAATCGAGTGCAGGGTTGGAACAGTTGCCAAAGACAACAAAGGTTGCTCCTTGCTCCTTTACAAAGATGCTCGCGTTGATATGCGACTATTAGATGAGTTCTTCGGCCCAAATAATTGGAAGCGCTCACACGAGGTAATTAACGGTTCATTGTTTTGTACCATTTCTGTTTGGGATAGCGAGAAAAAAGAGTGGATAAGCAAACAGGACGTTGGAACAGAGAGCAACACAGAAAAGGAGAAAGGTCAAGCATCTGATGCTTTCAAGCGAGCCGGCTTTAATTGGGGCATAGGTCGTGAACTCTATACGGCTCCTTTCGTTTGGGTAAATCTCAATGCCAACGACTTTAATAGTTTAGGCAAGGTAAGAACATCGTTCATTGTAGACCACATTGAGTACAATGAAGAGAAACGCGAAATTACAGCGCTAAAAATCGTTGATAAGTCTGGAACTGTTAGATACACCTACCCATCATCGACTACACAGGAACAGCAAAGCACATCTGCTCCAAAGCCAACTTTCAATGCCACAAGAGGTGTTTTCACGGGCGCACAACTCAAACAGGCCATTGCTGAAATGAATGCTTGCACAACAAGAGCTCAGGTGAATGTAGTGTGGAATAAGTATAAAGATTTGCAGAACAATGCAGATTTCAAAACTGCCTGTATGGTTAAGTGTCAAGAATTTCCCAAATAAGAATAATTATGATAGAATTAGTAAAATCCCCGGTAGTGTTCATAGAGGACACTCACACCTATCTATATGGTGATAAGATATTGATGGGTATAACAGGAATGATAAGCCGACAGTTATTCCCCGATAAATACACGAATATTCCTGAGTTTGTATTGAAACGAGCTGCCGAACGTGGTAGCCTCGTTCATTCACAATGTCAGTTTGCCGACGTTACAGGCTTTGAGCCTGAAAGCATTGAGGCAAAGAACTATATTGACTTACGCACTAATGCCGGTTATTATCCTGTGGCAAACGAATACACAGTTTCAGACCTTGAGTATTTCGCCTCCAACATTGATTGTGTTTGGGGTAAAGAGGGAGTTGATAACAGCGTTGCAATAGTCGATATTAAGACAACAAGCAAACTCGATGAAGAGTATCTCAGTTGGCAATTGAGCATATATGCAGACCTGTTCGAGCGACAAAATCCCCACATTAAAGTTACCGACTTGTTCGGAGCGTGGTTGCGTGGTGATATAGGGAAATTAGTCCCTGTCAAGCGAAAAACGCCTGCAGAAGTTGCTCGCTTGCTTGAGTGTGAAATTGCCGGTAAAAAGTACAACGATGGAACAGAACTTGTTTCGCAAAAATCAATGATTGTTGCTCAAAGGGTTGTTGATATGATTATCGAGTCAAAAGAATTGGCGGCCTATTACAAGGAGCAAGAGAAAACAATGACAACCACATTGCATAAGGCAATGACTGAACACGGGGTTAAGTCGTGGGATACGGAATTGATGAAAGCGACAATAGTTCCGGCATCGACTTCTACAACCTTTGATACAACAAGATTTAAGGCTGACCACCCAGAACTATATAAACAATATTTGAAAGAGACAGAGAAAGGCGAAAGCCTGAGAATAACCATCAGAAAATAGTTTCGCTATGAGTATAAATAAAGTTATCCTTATCGGCCACGTTGGAAATGAGCCGAGGGTATTTGAAAAAGCCGAGACCTTGATAGTCCAATTATCGTTAGCAACGACAGAGAAAGGATATACGTTGCAGAACGGCACACAAGTTCCTGACCGCACCGAATGGCACAATATTGTATTGTGGCGCAGAGTTGCAGAGATAGCCCGAAAATATGTGCATAAAGGGGATAAAATCTACATTGAAGGTAAGTTACGCACACGCAGTTATGATGATGAGAAGAGCGGACAGAAAAAGTTTGTTACAGAGATTGTTGCTGATGTGATTGAAATGCTTACTCCTAAACAGATCCCTCAACAGGGAGTACAACAATCTTATCAAGCGCAGCCTCAACAGCAAGTTGCATCACAGCAGGGCATTTATCCACAAGCACAACCTCAACAGCAACAAGCACCGCAGCAAGGCTATGTACCCACTGCACAACCTCAACAGGTCGTACAGCCTCAACAACAGCAGGCACAGGTATATGACAATCCTTTTGCCCCACCTCAAGCACCGCCTTTCAGCCCAAATGGTGATGGATTGCCATTCTAATATATAGTTGTATGGATGTTGTTTTTGTAAAGAAAGATGGAGTCGTGAGTATGGATAAATCGTTTGATTATCTATGCTCACGATTGCGTAACGGGGTTTACACTCTTACCATCAAAAGAAAGGTGGAGCCTCGTACCTTATCCCAAAACTCCCTTATGTGGCTTTGGTTTGCTTGTATTGAAGAGCAGACCGGCACACCTAAGTTAGATGTTCACGATTACTATTGTGCAAAGTTTCTTCAAAAGGATATTGTTCTCAATGGTAAGCAAATCCGCGTTGTGCAAGGCACAAAAGACCTCAACACTTTTCAGATGACAAACTTTCTCAACAAAGTGCAAGCCGACGCGGCTACTGAATTAGGAATAAATCTGCCACTCCCGGCAGATAAATATTATAACGATTTTATAACAGAGTACCAACATCGGTACTGATTACTAACTAAAAATCAAAGATGAAATGAGTAGATTGAAAATTTCAAAGGCCAAACTTACCAAGAATGGTTGTTTGGAGGTAAACTACCTCAATGATGATGGCGATGATATTACTCTCAAGGGTAATAATCCTGTACATCCTGATTTGAAAAGCAGTTTGAGAGCACTTGTCCCATACCTCGCAGACATCACAGAGCAGCAAGAGGCGGAACTAATTGATTGGGATAATCCAACATCAGAAGAGAACAGTAATATGTTGAACAGGCTCGATGTAACGGGTTGCTCTGTAAGTGGTGATACATATCAAGTCTGTACGCTCATCGGCAAGCGTACATTGCAGACAAACAAGGTGCTGAACCTTTGCTGTCCGAGCACAGGCTTTGACCGCGACAATGAGCAGTACGAACGTTGTGAGGATTTCAGAGATGCTGTTATGGCATTTTTGTACGAGGCAGAACAATATGTAACCAACAAGAAATGGGCAGTCGTTCAGCAAGAGTTTGATTTTGAAAATACAGAGGACCCGTTCGCTGAAGGTGGTACACCTACCGATGATGTAGATACACAATCAGACACCGCAGCGTAAAAAGTAAAGAATAATGCGACCTATTTATGTAACTACCACACCTCGCCTATACAAATTGCAATTTGAGTATCACCCGAAATTGGTAGAAACCATAAAGAGAATACCAAGCAAGCCACGTTGGGATGGAATAGACCGAGCGTGGCTTGTATCTATCAAAGATGACAGGTACCCAGTTAACAGGAGCGCACAATGGTATGTTGAAGCGTTTGTTCAATGGGCTGTGCAAATGGGTTATAGCAGCAGAATTGTACGACGCCAACAAGATGAGGATATAACGTATGATATTCCCGAAATGAAAGAATTTGAGGGAGAGCATTATATGGAACTCAATCCTTATCCATATCAGTTAGAGGGCGTTCGTTACGGGCTCGACCATAAAAGGTGTATCTATGGCGATCAGCCGGGACTCGGAAAAACGTTGCAGGCCATATGTACGGTAGTGAAAGCACATCGGGAGGCTGAAAAATACGGTGAGTCTTTTCCTACATTGGTTATTTGCCCGGCTGCTCTTAAAGTGAATTGGAAACGCGAGTTTAAGAAATTCGCAGGGATTGATGCAATCATACTTGATGACAATAACCGCAACACTTGGCATAGATTTTACGAGGTAAAAAAGAATAACGGTAAACCTCTTTGCGAGGTATTCATTACCAACTACGAGAGCCTTAAAAAATTCTTCGTAGTCAAGGTAAAGGAGCATAAGCAGTTCACTTTGAGAAGTATCGTTTTTGATGAACGTATAAATCTGTTCAGGTCGGTTATTATAGATGAGTCGCACAAATGCAGATCCTCAAAAACTCAGCAAAGCAAATTTGTAGAGGGTATCTGCGCCGGAAAGAAATATATACTCGCCCTAACAGGAACTCTTGTCGTAAATAACAATACAGACCTTATACAGCAGCTTCGCATACTTGGTAGACTTGATGATTTTGGAGGACATACAAAGTTTGTAGATGAGTTCTGCGACGGTCCCAAACAAGCCTCTAATGTTAAGAAATTAAATTGGAAACTTTGGAACATTTGCTTTTTCCGTCGAGAGAAAAGCAAAGTGCTTACCCAGTTACCCGACAAGACACGACAATATATCCTCTGTGATATTACCAACCGCAAGGAGTATGAAGATGCAGAGAATGACATTATCAAGTATTTGAGACAGTACAAGAATGCTGATGATGAGCGTGTACAACGTGCTATGCGAGGCGCAGTAATGGTGAAAATGGGAATACTCAAGCAGATTGCCGGCAAAGGCAAGGTAAAGGCTGTAACAGACTTTGTACACGACATCATAGATGGTGGTGAGAAGTTGATATTGTTTGCCTACCTCAAAGATGTTGTTGATGCTTTGAAAAAGAATTTTCCCGATGCGGTAACTGTTACAGGTTCTGACAATATTGAGCAGAAACAACACGCTGTGGACTCTTTCCAAAACAACCCTGATTGCAAACTAATCATTCTCAATTACAAGTCCGGTGGTACAGGATTAACGCTGACAGCCTCAAGTAGAGTTGTTTTTATCGAGTTCCCGTGGACTTACAGCGATTGTGAGCAGGCAGAAGATCGCGCCCATCGCAACGGACAGAAGAACAATGTAAACTGCTACTATTTCTTGGGTGAAGGTACAATCGACAAATATATGTATGATATAATCCAAACCAAGAAAGGTATTGCCGACGGTGTTACAGGTACCACAACGCAGATTGAGGAGGATATGGTAAACATAACGATGAACTTATTTAAGGATAAACTATGAAAGCATTTAGAAAAGTCGTCGATAAGCGCGGGAATAATCATATTCAAGAGAAACTAAACACCCTCTTCGGCTTGCAATGGACGACTGTTTTTACTTTCAACTCAGCCTGCGACAAAGAGTGTAATGAGGTTGTAAAACTATTGAATTTATGCCATAACAAAACGAATAAAAAATGACTGAAAGTGAGTTGCTAATAATAGAAAGCGGGTATTCCGAAACCAAGATACAACATATATGCGTTGAATGGTTCCGGCAAACATTCCCGAATGTGGCGAACCTCTTGTTTGCCATTCCTAACGGTGGTACTCGCAGTAAAAAAAGTGCCTCAATGAGAAAATACGAGGGTGCTGTTGCCGGAATATCAGACCTTATATTGCTTTACCCCAGCGGTGGAAAATCATCTCTGTGCATAGAGATGAAAAAACCCAAAATCAAGGGTTGCTCGGCCGGAAAGCAGAGCCAGGAGCAAAAACAATGGCAAAAACTTGTTACCACCTATGGTAGTGTTTACGGAGTGTGCCACGGCCTATGTGAGTTTATAAGGCTTGTCTGCTCGTATCTAAAAGCAGACCCTGCACCGTACATAGAACAAGCATTAAAACAATTTCCTAATTACCTATGATATACATCAAACTAATCGACCATTTTTGGGAACTTGATGAAAGCTGGCAATTCACAGGAACCGAAACGAGGTTGTATTTTTATTTGCTGAAAATCTCCTATTCTCAAGGTTGGGAATGTTGTATGCGAAGCGATGCTAAAATCTCCTCTGATATAGGTGTTTCTGCCAAGATATTCAAGTCCGCCAGAGGTCGTTTGGTTGAGGCGGATTTAATAGAATATCTGCAAGGAAATGGGCGAGGAAATAAGTCTGGCTACCTCATTAAAGGTATCCCTAAAGGTAGGCAAAATCTACCTACCTTTTCGCAAAAAGGTGTACCTAAAGGTAGGCAAATTCTACCCACCTTTATTGAAAAAAAAGGTATGCAAAAATTACCCACCTTTATTGATGGTGTAGATTGTAGTTCAAGCGATTACGAAAGCAACAATGTAGATAAAGGTATCCCTAAAGGTAGGAAAAATCTACCTACCTTTTCGAATAATTCCGATAGTACAAAAGAAAACAAAGAAATTCCCCCCAACCCCCCTAAAGAAAATAAAGAAAATACTACCACAC
>JAFQVS010000098.1 GCA_017407905.1 Bacteroidaceae bacterium
TAGCGGTTAAACATACCTCGCACTTTTTCCTTAAAACAATCGAACCTACATTGAATTTCTTTTTTATGGTGCAATATTTAATAAAAATAACCTTTTGCACGTATTATATGCTGCTGTTCTTGAAAATTAGAAATAGATTATAGATTCTTGTTCACAGTAAATTTCTACTGAGTGTGTTTTATCCACTGCGGACATATTTGTAACAAACAATCTTCCCCGAGAAACATTAAAATTCTCGGGGAAGATTGTTGTTGGCTGTAAAGGGCTCTTACTGCCGATTTTTCCAATCGTTGTATAGCTTCTCGACCTCGGCTATTGAGATGCCGAGTGTGCTGAGGCTGCCGAAAAACTCGGGAAGCTCGTCGCTAAGGAATGTGGCCCGTCGCAACTCTTTAATGCGCTCTACGGCGCCTGCGGCAACAAAATAGCCTATTCCACGCTTATTGTAGATAATCTCTTCTCCTTGCAGCTGGTCGTAGGAGCGTACAACGGTGTTTGCGTTTACCTCGACGGTGGCGGCATATTCGCGCACCGAGGGGATGCGCTCCTGCTCGCCGTAGGTGCCTTGCAGAATTTCGTCGCACAGACGGTCGGCTATCTGTTGGTATATTGATTTTGTCTCTTTAAATTTCATATTTTCTATCCGTTTGCAAAGTTAGCATAATTTTTACTTTATATTATTGCCAACTTTTTGAAATTCTTCAGGCTGTTGCGCCACACATAATAGTTGAGCACCGACAATATCAAGGCTGTTGCTGTCACAAGCACGCCGTCGGGGATTCTAATCATCTGATTCTCTGCAAAGTCGGTAATTACTATTGCTGTCAGAAAGATAATCACCGAAAGTATTATCATCACAATAGAGCCAATGAACCAATTGTAACCGCGGCAGCGGATGTTTACATAAAGGTTGTATATTGTGAGCGCCGAAAGTATGATTATGGTTGCAGCGGGCCATCCTCCCTCGAAAATTACAATATCGAAGAAGAGGGGTGCGATGCTTTGGCTAAATTCTGCGGGCTTGTCGAGTAGTTGTACAATGGGGTAGTGCAGGCACTCCAATATTATGTAGGCTGATAAGAAGAGCAGCACTGTCCCCACACTGTAAAGGAGTACTTGTGCCGTCAGCTTCTCGCTGTTTGATGCGGGCAGCATAAGGTAGTTTGTTCCGCTTCTCTCTATAATGTTGAATATTGTAGCCGAGTAAACGATTAGCATCGTGCTCTGTGTGCTGCCGAAAAATTCCAAGCAGTAACCGCAATATTCGCTATACGAGGCATCATTTAAAAGCCCGTAGGCAAAGGGGAGGGCCATTACAATGGTAAAGGTTCGCAGCAATGCTATTATTCGCGGACGTTCAACCGCTGCCTCGTATCTTATGAGCATCCACAGACGCTTAATGCTGAATGTGTTAATCTTGTTCATAGTGCTTCTTTTTTTAGTGGGCTCCGTAGGTTATTTTGAACTCATTTACGCCTTTTGTTATTGTAATGTGTATGTGGCGGTCGGCATCGGGGTTCTCGCCCTCGGGGGCTGGATGGTCGTTGCCCCAATAGCTGTGGAAGTAGTATTCTGTAATATTGTCCGATTGTGGCTCCACGGGGTTGATGGGGGGTTGAATTTTTATCCACCCCGTGGGTCCTTTAATCTGTGCAAGGCTGTCGAGTTGTTGGTAAAACTCCTCTGTGGGCTGCTCGTCGAAGCGGTAAATTGAGGTTGTAGAAAAGTCGCCCAGCAGGCCTCCGTCGTAATTGTTGGTCTCCCTAATGTGCGTGTAGTGCGGAAAATCGACCCCGCTGATTCGCTCCACTCGCGGCTCGTCTATAATAATGGTGCCGCGCTCCTCTGTCGGGATTGAGAATAGTACAATATATATGGCCAGCAGCGAGGCTATGGGCTTCCATAATTTGGCGGGACGCTCAATTATCTGTATGCGGCGGTATTTGCGCCACGCGAGCCAAAATAAGAGGGCCGAGAGTGTGTAAACTATTATTGCTGTGATAATGTAGCCTTTGTTATTATTGACATAATCGTGTAAATTATCGAGTAATATGAACGGTAGCGGGGCCGAGAGGAACATTATGCTAATGTTTCTCATAAATTTCTGCTTGCGCCAATGTGTTGCGCCTAAAAGGCAGATGGTGTAGAGCATCAGCAGAATGCCTTTTAGCATAATGTGCTCGGGGGTCTGTCGGTAAACTATTATTGTTGTGCAATGCTCGAAAAAGGTTGTAGCAAGGGCGTAGCACTCTGAGGGGGCGTCCATCGTCGTTAGCAGCGTGCAGTAGCTGAGTATTCCCAGCAGATGCGATGCAAGAATTACTATGCAGGCTCCAACGGTGCAGATGATGAGCTGTGCAACGAATTTTTCGCTTATTCGCGCAGGGAGCATTATGTGGTTGTTTCGACACTGCTTGCTCTCGGTGCTGCCCATTAGCATTGACGCGGCTGCAAATAGTAGCATTAAGGTGATAAATGTTCCTCCGAGGCCTATTGCGGTTTCGCCTTCATTGTAATGTTTGTTTATGCTTGCATAATACTCGTATGCGGCAAAAAGGTAGGGTATTTGCACCACTATTATGCTTATGAGCGTGTATATTATGTAGCTGCTGCGCTCTATCACAAGGAAGTGGCGGAGCAGTTGCCCGACGCGCACAAGGCTGAATGTGTTATGGTTGCTGTTCATCGTTGCCTCATTTTTGGGGGTTGAATATTGCTGCTATCTTCTCTCGCTCGGCAAGCGTGGCGTTAAAGAGTAGCTCGATATTAAGGTTGCTCTCTTCGCCCGTGCCGTTGGTGCACAGCAGGCTGTTGCCGCTGATGCTGGGCTGACGGTAGATTATCTCGTCGCTCTCTCTTGCCTCGCCCTCGCCGAAATATAGTCGGCGAGTTATCTCTGTGGTCGAGGCGTCGAGTAGCACACGCTTGTCGTCGATGATTATCAGGTGGTCGAGCAGGCTGTCAATGTCGCGCACCTGATGAGTGGAGATTATCACCGATTTTTCGTCGCTCATTCCCATTGCTATTGCCTTGCGGAATTGACTTTTCGAGGGAATGTCGAGGCCGTTGCCGGGCTCGTCCATCACAAGCAGACGGGTGTTTGTGGCAAGGGCAAAGCAGATGAAGGCTTTTTTCTTCTGTCCCATCGACAGCTCGCCAAATTTTATGTCGGCGGGCATCTCAAAGACCTCTAAACAGTTTTTCAGCTGCTCGTGGCTGAATCTCGGATAGAAGGGGGCGGTGATTTTTACATACTCTTTGAGGCTTATGTTGGGTAGCTCGAATTCCTCGGGGACGATGAACATCTCGCCGAGTGTGGCGGGACGGCGCTCGTGAACATCTACCCCGCCGAAGAGTACTTTCCCGCTTTGCGGGTGCAGAAGGCCGGTGAGCAGATAGAGTAGCGTGGTCTTTCCTGTGCCGTTCTTTCCCAATAGTCCAAAAACCTTGCCTGCGCCAATGTTTAACGAGAAATTTTCATAAACCGGGGCGCTCTTCTTGTAGCCGAATGATAAATTCTTAATCTCAATCATAATATCTCTTTTTTATTGCCTATTTGTTGTTTGTGGGATTGTGGCTTTTTTATTAGTGTATTAGTGAAGTAGTACACTGCAAATGTAAGGCGATAAAAAATATTGTGCAATAGTTTGCTCTTTTTTTTTGAGATTTTTTTGTGTTGGTGGAGCGGAATTTTAATTATCTGCCTCGTGGGCTTATATTTAAGGAGGATTATTATTCATTGTAAGGGCTTAATCTGCCGGACGTGCCTTATCTATAATGTCCAATAAAAATTCTCTTTTGTTAGTCGTGAGCTGGAAGTGGCAATGAAAAGCGGGCTCCACAGAAAGTGGAGCCCGCCTGATTATGTTGGTTGGATACGATTATATTACTCGCCCCAATTCATCTTAGACATACGAACGTAGCTTGCGTAGCGCTTCTTGGCCATACCCTCGGCAGCGTCGAAGAGCTCTTGTGCCTCGGCGGGGAACTGCTTTGCAAGTGATGCGTAACGTACCTCGCCCTGCAAGAACTCTTGGAATTTATCCCACTGAGGTTCTTTGCTGTCGAGTGTGAAGGGGTTCTTACCCTCATCCTCGAGTGCGGGGTTGTAACGCCACAGGTGCCAGTAACCACACTCAACGGCAGCAGCCTGCTCGGCCTGAGCCTTACCCATACCCTTGCGGATACCGTGGTTGATACAGGGTGCGTAAGCAATTACGAGTGAGGGACCGGGATAAGCCTCAGCCTCGCGGATGGCCTTCAAGCATTGGTCGTAGCTTGCGCCCATTGCAATCTGTGCAACATATACGTAGCCGTAGGTTGTTGCGATGAGACCGAGGTCTTTCTTGCGGATGCGCTTACCCGATGCGGCGAATTTTGCAATTGCGCCAAGAGGTGTAGCCTTTGATGCCTGACCACCGGTGTTCGAGTAAACCTCGGTGTCGAGTACAAGGAGGTTAATATCCTGACCCGATGCAATTACGTGGTCGAGACCTCCGTAACCGATGTCGTACGAAGCACCGTCGCCACCGATAATCCACTGTGAACGCTTAACGATGTATTGCTTAATCTTGAGAATCTCTTTGCATTTGTCGCAGTCGCAAGCCTCGCAAGCGGCGATGATGGCGGGAGCAATCTCCTTTGTTACGTCCGAGCTGTTGCTGTTCTCGAGCCACTGCTGTGCAAGGGCCTTCAGCTCATCGGTGCAGCAGTCGCAGCTCTGAACCTCGGTGAAGAGGCGTGCCAAACGCTCGCGCATCTTGTTGTCGGCCAGCTTCATACCAAGACCAAACTCGCAGAAGTCCTCGAAGAGTGAGTTTGCCCAAGCGGGGCCGTTGCCATTCTCGTCCTTTGTATAAGGTGTCGAGGGAACAGAAGCCGAGTAGATTGAAGAACAACCGGTTGCATTGGCTACAATCTGATGGTCGCCGAAGAGCTGGCTGACGAGTTTAACGTAAGGTGTCTCGCCGCAACCCGAACAAGCGCCCGAGAACTCGAACAGAGGAGTGGCAAACTGTGAGTTTTTGGGGTTGCTCTTGATGTCAACAAGGCGCTGCTTTGTCTTGACGTTCTTAACGCAGTAGTCCCAATTAGCAACCTCGGCCTGCTCGTTCTCGAAGGGAACCATCTCAAGGGCCTTGCCGCCGAGCTTGGGATTGCCGGGACATACGTCAACACAGTTACCGCAACCCAGACAGTCCATAACACTAACCTGTATGCGGAATTGCATACCCTTGAGGGCGGCGGGAGCCTTCATCTCAATCTTGGCTGCGTCGAGGCCTGCTGCCTCCTGCTCGTCCATTACGAAGGGACGGATACAAGCGTGAGGACAAACGTATGAACAGCGGTTACATTGGATACAATTCTCGGCATTCCATTTGGGAACGAATGCGCTTACGCCGCGCTTCTCGTATGCCGATGTTCCGCAAGGCCAAGTACCGTCCATAATGGGGGTAAATGCCGATACGGGCAGCAGTGCACCGTCCTGTGCGTTGATGGGGCGAACAAAGTTTGTGATAAACTCGGGCTCGTCGCGTACGATGGGTGCATCGTCGGGAAGATTAGCCCAAGAGGCGTCGATTGTGAGCTGCTTGTACTCGCCGCCACGGTCAACGGCTGCATTGTTCTTATCGACAATGTCCTGACCCTTCTTGCCGTAAGACTTAACGATGAATTTCTTCATCTGCTCGATGGCAAGGTCAACGGGAATTACGCCGGTGATGCGGAAGAATGCACTCTGAAGGATTGTGTTTGTGCGGTTGCCAAGACCAATCTCGCGTGCAATCTTTGTTGCGTTGATATAATAAACGGTAATATCGTTCTGAGCAAAATATCTCTTAATCTTGTTGGGGAGGTTGTTTACAAGCTCCTCGCCGTCCCATACTGTGTTCAAGAGGAATGTACCGCCCTTCTGCAAGCCGCGGGTTACGTCGTACATACGCAGATAAGCCTGAACGTGGCAAGCCACAAAGTTGGGAGTGTTTACAAGATATGTGCTGCGGATGGGCTTGTCGCCGAATCGCAGGTGCGAGCAGGTGAAGCCACCCGACTTTTTAGAGTCGTACGAGAAGTATGCCTGACAGTGCTTGTCGGTGTTCTCGCCGATAATCTTGATTGAGTTCTTGTTGGCACCTACTGTACCGTCGGCACCGAGGCCGTAGAATTTAGCCTCGAACATACCCTCGACAACGGCAATCTCCTCTTTCTTGGGGAGTGATGTGAAGGTAACGTCGTCAACAATACCCAATGTAAAGTGATTCTTGGGAGTGGGAAGGGCAAGGTTCTCGTAAACCGACATAATAACCGCGGGGGTTGTGTCGTTTGAACCCAGACCGAAGCGACCGCCTACAATCACGGGGTTGATGGCCTTGAGTGTCTCGTCGGTGGCAAATGCCTCGACAACGTCAAGATACAAAGGCTCGCCGTTGCTTCCGGGCTCCTTTGTGCGGTCGAGCACTGCAACGCGCTTAACGCTCTTGGGCATTACCGCTGCAAGATACTTGAGTGAGAAGGGACGATAGAGGTGAACAGACACCAATCCAACCTTCTCGCCGCGAGCCATCATATAGTCGATAGCCTCTTTGGCAGCCTCGGTGGCCGAGCCCATTACGACGATTACGCGGTCGGCATCCTCGGCACCGTAGTATGTGAAGGGGGCGTAGTTACGGCCTGTGATAGCCGAAATCTCGCGCATATACTCGGCTACAATGTCGGGTACGGCATCGTAGTAAGCGTTGACACCCTCTTTGTGTGTGAAGAATGTCTCGGGGTTCTCGGCTGTACCGCGTGTGTTGGGGTTAGAGGGGCTCAGTGCACGGTTGCGGAATGCCTGAATGCTGTCCCAATCAACCAAGTGAGCAATATCCTCCTGCTCAAGAACCTCAATCTTCTGAATCTCGTGCGAGGTGCGGAATCCGTCAAAGAAATTGAGGAAAGGAATGCGGCTCTTGATTGTCGAAAGGTGTGCAACTGCTGCAAGGTCCATAACCTCCTGTACAGAACCCTCGCAAAGCATTGCGTAACCTGTCTGACGGCAAGCCATTACGTCCATGTGGTCACCGAAGATACAGAGCGAGCTGCCTGCGATTGAACGAGCCGATACGTGAAGAACGCTGGGCAGAAGCTCGCCCGCAATCTTGTACATATTGGGAATCATCAGCAGAAGACCCTGCGAAGCGGTGAACGATGTTGTCAGCGCGCCGGCCTGCAATGAACCGTGGAGTGCACCTGCTGCACCGCCCTCGGACTGCATCTCCTGAACCGATACTGTCTCGCCAAAAAGGTTCTTGCGTCCCTGTGCTGCCCACTCGTCAACATACTCTGCCATTGTCGATGAGGGTGTGATGGGGTAGATGGCTGCTACCTCGGAAAACATATAGGCAATGTGTGCTGCCGCCTGATTTCCGTCACAAGTGATAAATTTCTTTGCTTTTGTCATAATCAATAAGTTTATGAATTGAATTGTAAGTTATTCAGTTTCAATAAGCGGGGTTAAGGGGCTTTCTTTGCTGTCCGGCCACAAAATACCGCGCATCTCTTTGTGAGAGATACAATTGATGTGCAAATTTATAAAATAATTCTGAATATATAGGCTATGTGAACGCGAAAATGAGTACTTTTGTGATATTTTTTAATATGACTAAATTCCGATATATATTTTTACTGTTTTTTGTCTCGATGGCAGCGGGGCTGTGGGCGCAGAAGCCGGCGGCTCTGCCAAAGTACGAGTATCGTGCCGTGTGGATGACCACCATCGAGAATCTCGACTGGCCGCGCACACAGGTAAAGAAGCCGTCCGACGTTGATGTTCAGAAGCGCGAGCTCGCGCTGTTGCTCGATTCTCTGAAGGCGCTGAATGTGAATTGTGTGATGTTGCAGACGCGTGTCCGCGGTGATGTGTTGTACCCCTCGAAGATTGAGCCCTTCTCGAAAGTGCTCACGGGTGTTTCCGGACGTAACCCCGGCTACGACCCTCTGGCCTTTGCCATCGACGAGTGCCACAAACGCGGAATGCAGCTGCACGCTTGGATTGTAACACTGCCGTTGGGCAAGGTGCAGCACGCGCGCAGCCACGGCAGCAGGGCACTCAATAAGGTGTTTCCCGAGTTGTGTCGCGTCTATGAGGGCAATTGGTATATGGAGCCGGGCGAGCCTGCCACGGCACAGTATCTTGCGCGCTTGGCGGCCGAGATGGTAACAAACTACGAGCTCGACGGCATTCACCTCGATTACATCCGTTACCCCGACCATCCGTCAAAATATCCCGACGGCTATCTTTACCGCCGCTACGGAAAGGGGCGCTCGCTCTCAGATTGGAGGCGCGCCAATATCACCCGCATTATGCGCGAGGTCTATAATAAGGTAAAGTCCATTAAGCCGTGGGTGAGGGTGAGCTGTGCTCCGCTGGGAAAATATGATAATCTCACGGCCTACTCGTCGCGAGGCTACAATGCTCGTCGCACGGTGTATCAAGAGACGCAGGAGTGGCTCAGGGAGGGTATTGTGGACGCTGTCTTTCCGATGATATATTTCTCGGGCAACGACTTTTATCCCTTTGTGCGCGATTGGGAAGAGAATAGCTGCGGACGACACATTGTGCCGGGCATTGGCACCTATCGTATGCTGCCCGAGTATGGCGATTGGAGGGCACTTGAGGTGTCGCGTCAGCTCATTACCTCGCGAAGTGCGGGCACCGATGGCACGATAATGTTCCGTATGCGTCATCTGCTCGACAATATAAAGGATTTTGTCGATTTATATAAAAGAGCCTATCCTACCCCCTCGCTTGTCCCCCCGTTGCTGTGGCACTGTAAGGGTAAGCCCCGGATGCCGCAAAATTTCGGCGGTGTGCGCAGGGGCGACACGCTTCATCTTAGTTGGGACCGGGTACAGCCCACCGATGGGATGCCTGCACTCTACTATAATCTGTATGCGAGCGACTGCCCGGTGGATGTTTCCGACCCTCGTAATCTTCAGGCTGTGATGCTACGCGATACTGAGTATAAGTGGGTGGGCTCGAAGCTGTTGACAATGTATTGGGCACTGACGGCGGTGGATGCTTATGGTGTAGAGAGTGAGGTGGCACGCTGGGAAGAGAGCGGGCACGAGAAGCAGCTTTTCCGCGAGGAATTTCTGTTGCCCGAGCCCGAGGTGTGGGGAATGCGTCTGAGGTTGCGCGACGCTGCGGGTGCGGTGCTTTATAATGGTAAATATCGTACGCGTGTGGGTGTGCGAGGCTTCCCTCCGGGATGTTATATGCTTGAGATTCTCTCGCGCGAGGGGTATATTCTGCGGAGAATCCCCTTTGTCAGATGATAATAATAAAGATTGCGTGTGCCGCCGCACACGCAATCTTTATTATCGCTCCCCGAGGAGGTGTTTATTTGTATAGATGAGGCTTTGCCCGTCTGTGGGCTGCTGCCCCTCACTCGTCGGCTGTCGGTGGTTATTTACGTCCGAATACCGAGAAATGAACGTATCTTTTGGGATTCTCGCGCAGATTCTTCAGAAGCTCTGTGGCAGCCTCGCAGGTGCCGTTGAGATTGTTGTAAAGGGTACTGTCCTTGAGCAACAGCCCCATAGTACCCTCGCCGCTGTTGAGCGTTGCCGTCAGCTGTTGTATGTTGCAGAGGGTGCTGTCGAGCGACGCCACTAATCGTCTGTAATCAATCTCGCTCAGTTGCGAGCTCACCGCCAGCATATCATCTTCGAGCTTTATCATACGGTCGGTAATTTGAGGAACGTCGTTGGCAAGCAGGCTGTTGAGCGAGGCTGTCGTGGTGCCAAGCTCGCCTGTCAGACGCTCGACGTTGTCTATTGATGTTGCCAGCGATGGGTCGGCCAGAATTGCATTCAGCGAGGTGAGTATGGAATCGACTTTTGGCATTATGGCGTTAAAGGCGGGCATTATTTTATCGGCTGCTTCGCCTGCAATGCCTTTGTCGAGGATTCCGACAAGCGTGTCGCCCGGTGCAAGAAACTCGTTGCTGCGCGAGAGGGTGATGCCGAGGTCGGCTCCTCCGAGCATATGGGTTGTGATGCGTGCGATGCTGCCTTTGGGGATTCTGATTCTTTTGTCAACCTCAATTTCGACGATGATATTGTCCATTTGGTTAAAGTCGCACTGAATGTTGCGCACGTTACCGGCCTTGTAGCCGTTCAGATAGACGGGGCTTGAGCCTACTAATTGGCTTACGTCGCTGAATCTTACGTAGTAGGTCTCGCCCATTTTGAATAGGTCGATTCCTTTGAAGAAGTTTATAAGAAAATATACGAGCAGCAGCGCCGAGACGCCTATCGCTCCTATGAAAAATTCTCGTGTGAAAAGTCTTTTCTTTGCCATATTGCAGCTTAAATGTTGATGGCCCCACCGATTGCTCGCTGTTGGCCGGTTGCTATTTTTTCTCTCGTACAGTGTTAATATTTACGCGCTTACCGTTTTTGAATGCAACGATGAATGCGTCTTTGAATTTCTTTGATAATCGGCGGCGCAGGCTCTCTATCTCGTCGTAGTTGGTCGATTCGCCGCAGGTATATTTGTAAACGCCTTTCTCGTGGTAGTAGTTTGCTTTTTCGCCTTTAAAGCGTTTGTCGTTGCTACTGAGTTTTTTGCCCGAGGTGAGTATTTGTACTTTAAATACGGGTGCATCGCTGTTGTCGGTGCTTGCGGGTGTCTGAGGCGTTGCGGGGGCTGCGCTTGCTTGGGCTGCCTCGGGTGTCGCAGTCGCCTGTTGAGGCTCGGGCTGTTGTTGCGCCTCGGGCTGCCGGGGCTTTTCCTCTTGTCGGGGCGTGGGCTCGCTTGAGGGGGTGGCGTCTATCTTGGTCTTTTTGTACTCTTCGTAGTAGTTGCTGAAGCCCTCGAATATGCCTTTGGCAAGCTGTGATTGTCCGTTGCTCGATGATAGGAATTTCTCTTCGGTGGGGTTCGAGATAAAGCCGAGCTCGACGAGGATGCTGGGCATCGCTGTCTGGTGCAGCACGAGGAATCCGGCCGAAGAGACACCGCGGTTTGATAGTTTGCTGCGCTTGACCATACGATTCTGTATGTGCTCGGCGCAGGAGACGCTTTTCTCCATATCGTGTCCGCGCAGAAGCTCGAAGATTATGTAGCTCTCGGTCGAGCGGGGGTCGAAGCCCTCGTACGTCGTCTCGAAATTCTCCTCTTGCAGGATTACCTCATTCTCGTACTTTGCGGCGGCAAGGGCTTCGGCGCTGCTGCCCGAACCGAGCGTGAAGGTCTCGCAGCCTCGGGCCGAGCGGCTTTTCGATGCGTTTGTGTGTATCGAGATGAAGAGATCGGCCTTAGCTTTGTTGGCTATATTGGCGCGCTGTTTCAGGGGGATAAATACGTCTTTCGAGCGGGTGTATATTATTTTTACCTCGGGGTACTTTTCGGCCACTAATTTTCCGAATGCTTTTGCGACGTTGAGGT
This sequence comes from Bacteroidaceae bacterium, assembly GCA_017407905.1. Classification (GTDB taxonomy): domain Bacteria; phylum Bacteroidota; class Bacteroidia; order Bacteroidales; family Bacteroidaceae; genus HGM04593. The sequence goes on from JAFQVS010000098.1 coordinate 11,432, forward strand.
TTATTGTCTTTTCGCGATTGCCCTTTTTGCCTATGGCTCCGGGGTCTTTGCCGCCGTGGCCCGCGTCAATCACAAGCGTATATTTCGCCTTACTCTTTTGTGCGTACACTGCCGCCGAGCCTATTGTGAGCAGCAGCGTAAGGGTTAGTAGTGCGTGTAATATTCTTGTCATTGTCGTGCGGTTTTTGTATTTATTTGTTACTAATGTAGCTTGCAATCCAGTCGCCGACCTCTTTTGTGCCGTAGGGCTCGGCCTCGGGTACTTGAATGTCGGCGGTGCGTACGTTGGCCTTGAGTGAGGCATCGACGGCCTCGCGTATGAGGCGACCCTCGTCCATTAGTCCGAAGGCATACTCCATCATCATTGCTGCCGAGAGGATTGTGGCAAGGGGGTTGGCGATGTTCTTGCCGGCGGCCTGCGGCCACGAGCCGTGGATGGGCTCGAAGAGTGAGGTGTGCACGCCTATTGAGGCCGAGGGTAGTAGTCCCAATGAGCCTGTAATGACCGAGCCTTCGTCGGTGAGTATGTCGCCGAACATATTTTCTGTTACCATCACGTCGAACGATGAGGGCCATTGGATGAGGCGCATTGCGGCGTTATCGACGAACATAAATTCGGTCTCTACCTCGGGGTACTGCGCGGCAATCTCTTTGGCGACCTCGCGCCACAGACGCGACGTTGCAAGCACGTTGGCTTTGTCGATGACTGTTACCTTCTTGCGGCGCTTCATTGCATACTCGTAGGCGAGTTTGACGATGCGGTGTATCTCGTCGCGGGTATATACGCAGGTGTCGTAGGCGGTGTTCCCATCCTCGCTGCGTCCTTGCGGGCGTCCGAAATAGAGGCCGCCGGTGAGCTCGCGGATGCACATAAAGTCGGTGCCTTTGACAATGTCGGGGCGCAGGGGCGATTGGTGGGCGAGTGCCTCGAATGTGGTTACGGGACGCAGATTGGCATAGAGGCCTAATTTTTTGCGCATTGCCAAAAGGCCCTGCTCGGGACGTACTTTGGCGGCGGGGTTGTTGTCGAATCTAAGGTCGCCAACGGCGCCGAAGAGCACTGCGTCGCTGTTCATACACAGCTCGTGTGTTGCGTCGGGGTAGGGGGTGCCGGTTGCGTCTATCGCGCAGGCGCCCACAAGGCCGCTCTTGTAGCTTAGCGTGTGGCCGAATTTGTCGCACACGGCTTTTGTCGCTTTTAAGGCTTGTTCTATAATCTCGGGGCCTATGCCATCGCCCGGAAGTACTGCTATATTGAGGTTCATTTTTGTGGCTGTTTAGGTTTTTTTTTGTTTTTTTTCTTGGTTACGCAGACCAAATAAGCACGCTGTGAAAATCTCGGCGGTATAAATTTCGTAGGATTCTAAATTCAGGCGTATCTTAATTTTTGTGCGGCTGTAAACTCTTTGCTGCGAAAAAGTTTTCGGCAAAATTACGGAATATCTTCGGATTTATCAAATTATAGTTAATATTTAATATTATATAACAAGATTGCGGGTGAGAAAAATCGGCATCCACACGGGGCTTTTAAGTGTGGATGCCGGTTTATGCTCGGGGCTTTTTTCTCAGCCTTTTATTGTGCTGTTTTTTCGTACTCTTCAATTTTGTGCTTGTTGCTCAGAAGAAAGTCAATATCGTCGAGGCCGTTCATAAGGCAGTGCTTTTTGTAGCCGTTAATCTCGAATCGTTCGCTTGCGCCTGTGGCGTTGTTGGTTATTGTCTGGGCGGGGAGGTCAACGGTTACTTGTGTCGAGGGGTTGGCATCTATGCTTTTGAAGAGGGCCAAGAGAAAATCCTCGCTCACGACAACGGGCAGCACAAAATTGTTTAGCTCGTTGTTCTTGTGAATGTCGGCAAAAAAGCTCGATACAACCACGCGGAAGCCGTAGTCGGCAATGGCCCACGCTGCGTGCTCGCGGCTGCTTCCGCAGCCGAAATTTTTGCCTGCAACCAATATGCACCCTTTGTACGAGGGGTTGTTCATAACAAAGCTCTCGATGCGTCTGCCCTCTTTGTCGAATCGCCAGTCGCGGAACAGATTCTCGCCGAAGCCCTCGCGGGTGGTGGCCTTTAGAAAGCGTGCGGGGATTATCTGGTCGGTGTCGATGTTTTCAAGCGGCAGGGGGATGCAGCTGTCGGTTATTATGTTGAATTTCTCTTTTTTCATTGCTCTTGATGGTTAGGGGGTTAAACGGCTTCTAAAGAAACTCGCGCGGGTCGGTGATGCAGCCTGTGATGGCTGCTGCCGCTGCTGTGTAGGGGCTTGCCAATATGGTGCGCGCACCGGGGCCCTGACGTCCCTCGAAATTGCGGTTGCTTGTCGATACGCAATATTTCCCCTCGGGCACTTTATCCTCGTTCATTGCCAAGCAGGCCGAGCATCCGGGCTGCCTAATCTCGAACCCGGCTGCTTCGAGAATCTTGTCTATCCCCTCGGCCGCTATCTGTCGTTGCACGCTCCACGAGCCGGGCACAATCCACGCTGTTACCCCGGGGGCTTTTTGGCGTCCCTTTACAATCTGTGCAAAGGCACGAAAATCCTCTATTCGGCCGTTTGTGCACGAGCCCACAAAGACGTAATCTATTGCGTGGCCCGTGAGTTTCTCGCCCTCGCTGAATCCCATATAATCGAGCGATTTACGGAACGAGGCTCGTCCCGCCTCGTCGATACTCTCGGCTGCGGGGATTCTCTCGCTCACTCCCATTCCCATTCCCGGGTTGGTGCCGTATGTGATGCGCGGCTCAATGTCCTCGGCGCGGAAGGTGTATTCTTCGTCGAATTGTGCGTCGGTGTCGCTTCTGAGTGTGCGCCAATAGGCAACGGCCTTATCCCACGCCTCGCCTTTGGGGGCATATTCACGCCCTTTCAAATAGTCGAATGTAATATCGTCGGGGGCGACCATTCCACCGCGTGCGCCCATCTCGATTGAGAGATTGCACAGCGTCAGACGGCTCTCCATACTCATCGAGCGTATGGCGCTGCCTGCATACTCGACAAAATAGCCTGTGGCGCCGCTTGTGCTCATCTGTGTCATTATGTACAGCGCAACATCTTTTGCCGTAACGCCGCGGCCTAAAGTGCCCTCGACGCTTATGCGCATCGTGCGGGGCTTTTGTTGCAGGATGCACTGCGAGGCCATCACCATTCCCACCTCACTTGTGCCTATTCCGAAGGCCACTGCGCCCATTGCGCCGTGAGTGGATGTGTGCGAGTCGCCGCACACGATGGTTGCTCCGGGCAGTGTAAGCCCCTGCTCGGGGCCCACTACGTGTATAATGCCGTTCTTGGGGTGCATCATCCCAAAAAGCTCAAGGCCAAACTCTCGGGCGTTGCGCACGAGTGTATCTACCTGTTTGCGCGAGACGGGCTCTTCGATGGGCTTATCCTGATTCTGTGTGGGGATATTGTGGTCGGGCATACAAAATATTCGCCCCGGACGTAGGCAGCCGATGCCGCGTGCGCGTAGCTCGTCGAATGCCTGCGGCGAGGTAACCTCGTGGCAATAGAGGCGGTCGATATATAGCTGTGTGGGGCCATCCTCGACCTTTTGCACCACGTGGGCGTCCCATATTTTATCGAATAGGGTGTTCATTTTTTCTTGTCTTAATTCTGAAATTTATTGATACAATCGAGATAAGCCTCAACCGATGCGCTCACAATGTCGGTGTTTGCGCCGAAGCCATAGTAAACGTGGTTGTTGTACTCGACCTGCATATGTACCTTTCCCATATCATCGCTGCCTTTGCTGATGGCTTGAATGGTAAACTCGCGCAGTGTCATTTCGCGGCGGATTATGTTGCGCAGGGCGTTTATGGCTGCATCGACGGGGCCGTTGCCGGTTGCTGCGCTCTCGAAAAGCTCGCCTGCAATGCGCAGTCCGATGCTGGCAACCGAGCGTATGTTGAGGCCTGTGGTAACCTGAAGATAGTCGAGTTTGATGCCTTTGTTGCTGCTGCGGTCGGCTCCTGCAAGCACTAAAATATCGTCGTCGTTAACCTCTTTTTTCTTGTCGGCAAGGCGCAGGAAGGCTTGATAGACCTCGTTCAGCTTGTCGTCTTCGAGTGTTACTCCAAGCACCGAGAGGCGGTATTTGAGCGCGGCGCGTCCGCTGCGTGCTGTCAGTACTATTGAGTTGTCGTCGATGCCAACGTCTTTGGGGTTCATAATCTCGTATGTGCTGACGTCCTTAAGGACGCCATCCTGATGTATTCCCGATGAGTGGGCAAAGGCGTTACGCCCCACGATGGCCTTATTGGGCTGTACGGGCATATTCATAAGGCTCGAAATCATTCGGCTCGTGGGGTATATTTTTTGTGTGTTTATGTTTGTTTCGATGTTTAGTGTGGGGTGGCATTTTGTTATCATCACAATTTCTTCGAGCGAGGTGTTGCCCGCTCTCTCGCCGATGCCGTTTATGGTTACCTCGACCTGACGGGCACCGTTTATTATGCCCGATAATGTGTTGGCGGTGGCCATCCCGAGGTCGTTGTGGCAGTGGGTGGATATTATGGCGTTGTGTATGCCATTGACGTGCTCCATAAGGTATTTTATCTTTTCGCCATACTCGCCCGGCAGGCAGTAGCCTGTTGTGTCGGGGATATTCACGACTGTTGCTCCGGCTTTTATCACTGCCTCGACTACGCGGGCAAGATATTCGTTGTCGGTGCGGCCGGCATCCTCGGCATAAAATTCTACGTCCTCGACGTAACGTTTGGCGTATTTTACCGCGGCCACTGCTGTCTCGATGATTTTCTCGCGTGTCGAGCGGAATTTGTATTGTATGTGCGAGTCGGATGTTCCGACGCCTGTGTGGATGCGCTTGTGCTTGGCATAGCGCAGGGCGTCGGCGGCAACGTCGATGTCTTTTTCGACGGCGCGTGTCAGAGCGCATATTGTGGGCCACGTAACGGCTTTTGAAATTTCAATGACGGAGTTAAAATCGCCGGGGCTTGAGATGGGAAAGCCTGCCTCGATGCAATCGACGCCTAACATTTCGAGTTGCTTGGCTACTTGAATTTTTTCGACGGTGTTCAGTTGGCAACCGGGTACCTGCTCGCCGTCGCGTAGTGTGGTGTCAAAAATAAATAGTCTATCGCTCATATTGATTCTGTTATTCAAAAATACAAAATTGCCCTTTTGCGGGCGATTGAATCGCAAAAATAAAGTATTTATTTCTATTTTTCAACAATCTTGTTGCAAAAAAGTGCTTTTTTGTTGAAAAATGTTTGTTTTATGTGTGGGCGCCACTTGTGGTTGTCCGAGGGTATTTGCATTGTGTGTGGTGGGTTTTTGTTATCTTTGCGCTTGTCGCGCGAAGATTTTCTGCGCTCGCTTTGTAAAATATTGAAGTAAACTTCATATTTTCCGCTCGCTTATTTGTATCTTCGCGCAGCGCGGTGAATATATGCTGCGCTTGGAAAAAAGTAGGATGAAAATCATAGGATTTAATATCCCTTTTGCCACAAATGGCAAGGGGGAGATACAAATAAGATACAGGCGCGCAGGCGATGATAGCGGCGCTACTGTGGTGAGGCCTCTTGTCGAGTGTGCAAGGGGCGAGTGGAATACTCTCATTGAGCTCGACGAGCCCGATACTCTGTATTATGGCTACGAGTTTGTCTCCCGTGGCCGGGTGGTGCGCAGCGAGTGGAACGGCCTGCCGCACGTGCTGCGTATGAACAGTGTCAACGACCGTTATATGCAAAATGACCGCTGGCTCGACTCGCCTGCGGGGTATTATATGCACACGGGGCTTTTCCGTATGTTCGCTCCCGAGACGCCTGCTGCGGACGGCAGTGGTGTCAATTGGTACAATCGCAGCGTTACAATCACGCTGTATGTTGTGGGGCTCTTGCGTGGCGAGCGTCCGGCAATTGCGGGCGATGCGGTGGTGCTCGGAGGATGGTCGCCCGAGAAGGCTCTGCCGATGCACTATGCGGGCGATGGTCGCTGGAGCGTTACATTCGATGCTTCGGAATTGTGGAGCGGACGTTTCAGCTTTAAAATAATAACCGTGGCCGAGGATGGCTCGGTGCAGTGGGAGGAGGGCGAGAATCGCACAATCACGCTGCCCGATTTTGAGCAATCGACGGCCTATTGCTACACGCTCGAACCCATTGTGTGGCGTCGCCCCTCGCTTCGTCTGGCGGGAACGGTTATTCCTCTCTTCTCGCTGCGCAGCGAAAGGGGGTGGGGAATAGGCGATTTTGGCGACCTTAAGGCTATGGTCGATTGGTTGCAGCTCACGGGGCAGAATGTTCTTCAGCTGCTGCCCGTGAACGACACGACGGTGCTGGGCGGACAGGAGGATTCTTACCCCTACAACTGCGTGTCGGTCTTTGCGCTTAACCCCGTATATGCCGATATTGAGTCGTTGCCCCGCCTTGCCGATGAGGCTCGAAACAACTACTATCGTGGCAGGCGGATAATGCTCAACGCCCTGCCGAGGGTCAATTATGGCGCTGTCTATACGCTGAAAATGGACTATCTGCGCGAGCTTTTTGCCGAGTGGGGCGACGAGCTGCTTGCAACAAAGGAGTGTGCCCGATTCATTAAGCAGCAGAGCCGATGGCTTGTGCCTTACACCGCCTACCGCTTCCTTATGCCGCGCCTCGGTGCCGATATTTCGCGTTGGGGCGAGTTTGACAATTACAACGAGACGACCTGCAAACGCCTCGTCGAGGCTTATCCCGATGCCGAGCGCGAGCTTCGTTTCTATACATTTGTGCAGTATATTCTGTTTGCACAGCTTGGCGAGGCACACGATTATGCCAACAAAAAACGCGTGGCCATAAAGGGCGATATTCCCATTGGTGTGGCGCCCGGCGGCGTTGACGTGTGGTGCGACCGCGAGCAGTTTAATCTGAGCGTGTCGGCCGGAGCGCCCCCCGATGCCTTCTCGGCCAACGGACAGAATTGGGGCTTCCCTACATATAATTGGGAGCAGATGGCTGCCGACGGCTACGAGTGGTGGCGCCGTCGTCTGCAATATATGTCCAACTTTTTCGACGCCTATCGCATCGACCACATTTTGGGATTCTTCCGTATATGGCAGATACCACGTTGGGCTGTGAGCGGCCTTGCCGGCAGCTTCGCCCCCTCGCGTCCACTCTCGTGCGGCGAGATTGCAAACGCCGGCTTTAAGCTCGACAAAGATATTCACACACGCGCCTTTGTAAATGCCGATGCTCTGCCCGAGATTTTCGGTGAGAAGGCACATTATGTTGCCACTTGGTATCTTACACCCGCAGCCGAGGGCGTTTATACTTTTAAAGAGGAGTATCGCGACCCGCAGGCTCTAAGGGCCGACCTTTACAGCTTCCACAGCCCACTCTCGTACGAGCTTAAAGAGGAGGTGCTGCGTCTCTTTGGCGAGGTTCTTTTCTTTGTCGGGGAGGGCGACGAACCACTCTTCACCCCGCGCATCGACGCCTCAAAGACCCTCGCTTATACGCTGCTCGACGAGCAGCAGAGGGCGGCCTATAACAGCCTCTACGAGCACTATTTCTATCATCGACACAATGGCTTTTGGTTCGAGGAGGGTATGCGCAAATTGATGCCCGTGATAAGCTCGACAAGTATGACAGCCTGCGGCGAGGACTTGGGAATGATTCCCGACTGCGTGCCGTGGGTGATGAAGAATCTTCAGATTCTCTCGCTCGAAATTCAGCGTATGCCCAAGCTCTACGGGCAGATGTTCGCTCGTCCCGCCGAGTATCCTTATCTGTCGGTGGCTACCCCCTCGACGCACGATATGAGCACTCTGCGCGGTTGGTGGTGCGAGGATGCCGAGGCCACACGCTGCTTCTATAATTACGAGCTTCGACGCGAGGGCACGCCGCCTGCCACAATGAGTGGCGACATTGCCAAGCAGATTATCCGCGAGCATCTGAATGCTCCCTCGCTCTTGACGCTTGTCGCTTGGCAGGATTATATGGCAATGGACGAGCGTCTAAGACGCGATAACCCCGAGGACGAGCGTATAAATGTTCCCTCGAACCGCAATCACGTGTGGTGCTATCGTATGCACATTACTCTTGAGCAGATGATGCGCGAGGAGGGCTTTAACGAGACGCTGCGTGGGATGATTGCTGCCTCGGGGCGTCTGTGCGAGTGATTTATATGGGACATAATAATAAAGGGTGATTCTATAAATTAGTAATTATTTACTCTTTATGGTACAATGAATTATAAGTTACCTCTTCTGCGTATTATATGCAGCTGTTCTTGATGGTGAAAAATAACTTATTGATTCTTGTTTACAGTAAATTTCTACTGAGCCGTTATTTCCGCTCCTCTTTCGACAAAGAGGAGTTGGCGCGCAGCGTCTGAGGAGTTCGATAATGTTTATAAAAACTGTTGTTTGTGGTTGTTTTAACTCCTCACCCCGCCCGGGAGCTCCTCTTTATTACAAAAAAGAGGAGCATATTTTATTTTTGTTTTTATTGTAAGGAGCGGTAGGAGTTTGCGTGCATTTGTATAAAAATAAATAGAGGCTGAGTGATTTTTTCACTCAGCCTCTACGCTATAAATAATTATTATAGTTACTTAATAAAAACCTTACGTCCGTTCACAATGTAGATTCCCTTCTCGGGGTTCTCGACACGGCGTCCGCTGAGGTCGTAGATGGTTGTGTCGTCGGTGCCACAATCCTCGACGGGGCTCTCGATTGCTGTGTTGTCGGTTGTGAGAATAATCTTCCACTGCGAGTTTTTCTCAATTGCAGAAAGGGCAACGGCGCTCTTGTCCGACTTTACGCCTAATGCCTTAAACTCGTCGATGCCACTCTGTACAAGGCTGGTTGTTCCGTCGCCGTTGAAGCGCAGATTAAATAGAGTAGCCTCGGCTGTTGTACCGACAAGTGTTGCGGCATTGTCGCTCATCTTAATATAGCCATTTTGTCCGACGTTTCTGATATAGTATGTGTTATCCTGTGCAGTCGGAACAAATTCCCACTGACGGTCGCTGCTCGTGGGTTTTACTTGTGCGTTTGAGGCAGCCTTTACAATGCCGTCGTGGAAGGCTAATGCTCCCAAACGAGTGGTGGCTGTGTAGTAGTTGTAGGGCTTTACGCTAATCATTGCATTGTCGTCGGCCTGTATTCTATAGACCTCGTTCAGTATATATGTGCACCACTGACCGTATGTGAGTGTGCTCTGGTCTTTATTGTCGATGGCCTTCTGAGCTGTCTCGACAAGCGATTGCAGGGTCGAGACGGCGTTGGCCTCGTAGTAGCCTACTTGTGTTGTGTTGCTTGCTTGCAGACGCAGGATTGCTTGGGCTGCCTCAATGGCATCCTCAAGGGCCGATAGCTGTTGCTCCTCGTTGCCGGCTACGGCTGCCGAGGGTATTTCGACGTTGCTGCCGTCGGCTTGTACGGCCACTACCTTATATCTTGTTCCGATGAGTTCGGTGGGTACCTTCATTGAGTAGGTGTTCGAGAAGCTGACCATCTTGTCGTACTTATCGTATATCTTGAAGCCTACTGCGCCTTTTGAATTTTCGTCGGTGAGGATTGTTACGTATTTACCTGTGGTGGTGTATAGGTAGCCTTCGGCTTTTACACTCTCGTCGATGTAATCTTCCCACTGTCCGACGCTTCCTGCCGAGCCTACGGGTACATCTGCGTTAAAGTCGGCACGGTAGCCTGCGACGCCGTCGGTGCGCTTCGAGGGTTTTACGCGGTCTTCGAGGAACATAAGATGGCCGCCTTTCTTGCTGTATTGTTGCATTTTTGCGCGGCTTTGTGCTGCGTCAATCTCGCTGAGTGTTACGTAGTAGTCGTTATAATCGCCTACGTGGGCACCATTCATTGGCTCGAAGAAGCCCCACGCATCGAAAAACTCGCTCAGGTCCATTTGAGCAACCTCGCAGCAGGCCTCGGCGAAGCGCAATTGGTTGAATTTTCCGTTTACGCTGCTTGTGCTGCTCAAGGGGGTGTCGCGCAGATACTCGAACAGGCGGGGGTAGAATGTGGTGTCGCGCTTCGCCTCGTGGAAGTATAGGTAGAGCTGCCAATACATTCGTGTCTTGCTGAATACTTCGTCGCGCAGGGGATAGGGTACCTTGTTGTTAAAATCTTCGATGCACTGCGATACTTTCAGTCCGCGAGTGGTTGTTTTTCCTATTCGCCACACTACTACGTTGGCAAAAAGGTTGTTGCTGACCTCGGTACACGATACAATGTTGATAGCTGCTTGGTTCATATGCCCTATTTCGTGTGCGGGACCCCACGCAAGGCCGGGGTTAGCCATTACTTTGCTTGCGGGGAGTATGTCGCTCAATGTGCTGTATGCGTAGTAGGTGTAGTACCAAGTGGCGTACATATAGCTGTCCTGACCATCGCAGCACATCATAAGGTTATTCCAACGGTCGGCATATTTTGTGGCTCCCATAAGCTCGTGCTGCCAGCGTACGATTGTGTCCCACCAATCTATGGACTCGTAGATGTTGTTGGGGCATATTTGTGCCACTTGACCAAGGTGCATACTGAAGATTGCTTTTTCGCCTTTGACTATGGCAATCTCGTGCTTCATTATTGACTTGCGCATTTTTACCCAGTCGTCGTTGGTGTGGCGGCTCTTGTCGAAATAGCCGTTAAGGGTACCACCGGCAATATGCACTTTGATGTCGGGAAATTCGCTCAATCGCTTGCTGGAATCGTCGCGTGTTGTCTCTACTTTGTAGCTTATGTATAGTACTCCGTTATCCACCGAGGGGTAGATGACGTTTATTCCTCGGAATAGGGGGGTCTCTTTTTGACTGTAGAACATCTGCTCGCTGCTTACCTCGCTAAGGGTGATGACGTTGGGGTACGATGCGCTTTGGTCAACAAATATGATAAGCGGTTGGTTGGTGTTGCAGATTATTCCCGTAGGATTGTTTAGGTCGCTGTAGGGATTGGTCTTTAGGTAGTTGCTCCAATTGTAGGCTTTGCTGTGTCCTTTGTAGCTTGCTACGCGGAATTCTTTCTCGTACTCGCCCCAGCCGTTTTTTATCTTAAGGGCAATGTCGATGAGTGGCTCGGGAAGCTCGCTCATTGAGGCGCGCAACTCTTCGTCGCTCATTGCGAGGTACTCTTCCTTGAGTTCGGAGCAGATGTCGTCGTTGAAGTATCCGCGTAGGATGTCGTAGTAGTCGTACTTGTTTGCGTCGATTAACTCGTAGTCGTTCTCTTGCGCTGTCAGGATGATTGGCAGTGCAAATAGTAGTGTCAGTAGTAGTTCTCGGAGTTTCATAGGCGTTTTTTAAAATTAAGGTGTATGATAGTTTTTTTAGGTTTTTAATATGGTTTCTTTGTTGGGTTCTGTTGGCGCTGTCCGACTTTTAGTCGATGCGGGCTATTGTTTGTATATTCTTTATCTTTTTTAGTGTGTTGCAGATGGTGTGAACCTCCTCGACGTCGTGGACGTTCACCCATACTGTTCCCTCGAAGATTCCATCTTTGCTCTCGATGGTTAGTTTTTGTATGCCGACGTTTAGTTCTTGGTATATTATTGTGGTTATTTGGTTTAATATGCCTATGCTGTCGATGCCTTTTATGAGGATGGGCACTTGAAAGTATAGGGTGCGGTGGGTGTCCCAATTGGCGGCCAATATGCGGTCGCCGTGGCTGCTCTTGAGTGTGTCGGCAATGGGGCATTTGCGCTTGTGTATGACGATGCGGTTCTCTTCATCGTAGTAGCCGAGGACGTCGTCGCCGGGGATGGGGTGGCAGCAGTCGGCTATTATGTAGCTGTGGTGCAGGCTGTCGTCGGTGATGCTGAGTGTCTGTTTGCGGTCTATCTTCTCGAAGTGCTCGGGGGTCTCGACGTGTTTATTTTCGCTTTTCCCCTTGCCAAAGAACGAGAATGTGGGGAAACGGAATTTTTTATTGCCGAGTAGGGCGTCTTTGTCGTCGCTGCCCAGCACAATTGTGCCGCTGCCAATTGCTTCGAGCAGCTGCTCGCGGCTGTCGAGGTTGTGGCGCTTCCATATTTTCTCGATATTGTTGCTGTAATTGCCGAGCTCCTCTTTTTCGAGGAATTGTTGCAGTTTCTCCTCGCCCTCGCGCTGCAAGATGCGTTTCTGACGGCGCAGGGCTGCCTGTATCTTGGTGCGGGCTTTGGCTGTTGTTACGAAATTGAGCCAGCCGGCATCGACGTGCTGCGAGTTTGAGGTGAGTATCTCTACTTGGTCGCCGCTGTTGAGTATGTGGTTCAGCGGGACTAAGCGGTGATTGACTTTTGCGCCTATGCAGTGGTTGCCCAAAAAGGTGTGTATGCTGTATGCAAGGTCGAGTGCGGTGCAATTCTGTGGCATTGTCTTTATTTCGCCTTTGGGGGTAAACACAAATATCTCGGTGGCGAAGAGGTTCAGCTTTATTGTGTCGAGAAAGTCGAGGGCGTTGGGCTGTGGGTCGTCGAGTATCTCTTTTATGGTGTGCAACCAATTGTCTAATTGGCTGTCGGGGGTGGCGTCGTCGCCCTGATTTTTGTATTTCCAATGGGCGGCGATTCCCTGCTCGGCTACCTCGTTCATTCGCTCGCTTCGTATCTGTACCTCTATCCACTCGCCGCGCTTGCTCATAAAGGTGGCGTGCAGGGCGCGGTATCCGTTGGCGCGGGGTTTGTTGAGCCAGTCGCGCAGACGGTCGGGGTGGGCGTCGTAGATGCGGGTGATGGCGTTGTATATCTTGAAGCACTCGTTGTTCTCGTCGTCAATGTCTTTGGGGGTGAAAATTATTCTTACGGCAAGAATGTCGTATATGTCCTCGAATGCGACGTGCTTTTTTTGCATTTTGTTCCAAATGGAGTAGGGCGATTTTACACGGCCTATTATGTAGAATTTACACCCCATTTTCTTTAGGCTGTCGCTTATGGGGGTGGTAAATTCGGAGTAGAGTACGTCGCGCTCTTGTTGGGTCTTTTCTATCTTTTTTTCTATTTTGGCATACTCCTCGGGGTGCTCGTAGCGGAAACTCAGATTTTCGAGCTCGGTCTTTATTTTGCTCAGCCCCAAACGATAGGCGATGGGGGCGTATATGTAGAGTGTCTCGCCGGCTATCTTGTATTGTTTGTTGACGGGCATAAATTCGAGGGTGCGCATATTGTGCAGGCGGTCGGCTATCTTGATGAGTATCACGCGAATATCTTCGCTCATCGTGAGGAGCAGTTTCTTGAAATTCTCGGCCTGCTCCGATGCTTGCATTCCAAATACTCCGCCCGAGATTTTTGTCAGTCCATCGACTATCATTGCTATCTTCTCGCCGAAGAGGTTGCGTATGTCCTCGACGGTGTAGTCGGTGTCTTCGACTACGTCGTGTAGCAGGGCTGCGCATATTGAGGTGGAGCCCAGCCCAATCTCGGCGCATACTATGCGGGCGACGGCGAGTGGGTGCATAATGTATGGCTCGCCGCTGTGTCGGCGCACGCCTTTGTGTGCTTGTCGCGCAAAATTGAATGCTTTTGTTATGAGCTCTACTTTTTTGCGGTGCTGCGATGCAAGATATATGTCAAGAATATCCTGAAAGGCACGGCTTATCGCCTCCTCCTCGTTTTTTATCCTTTTCTCGTCGTCCTGTACCATAAGTCTGTTATTTATACACCTTCAGATAGCGTCCGGCGCGTATGTTCGAGTTTCTAAGGTTGTTCCATTTTTTTAGCTGTTTCACCGATACGCGGTATTTGCGTGCGATGCTTCCCAATGTCTCGCCGCTGCGTATTTTGTGCCTTATAAGGTCGCCGCTGCCCCATTCGTTGTTCGATTTTGCCTCTTTTAGCATCTTTTCGATGCTCTCTTTGGGGAAGTATTTCTGTTGGTTGTAGGCATATACCGAGTCGCCCATTGTTAGGAAGCGGGTGATTGTCTCGTTGGTAAGGCGCACCACACAGGGCTCGCCCTCGCCGGGGATAATGTCGCGCACGTACTGTGGGTTTATGGCGCGTATCTCGTCGATGGGCACGCCGCAGGTCTCGGATATTTGTGAAAAGTGTAGGTTGCGTGTAATGTGCAGCGTGTCGGTGGTTACGGGTACGTTAGGCTCCATTGGGCATATTCCGTGCTCGCCGTGGTAGGTCATAATGTAGTTTGCGGCGATGAAGGCGGGTACGTATCCGCGTGTCTCGCGTGGCAGATAGCGGTATATGCTCCAAAAGTCTTTTTTGCCGCCCGAGCGCAGGATGGCTTTTTTTACTCGTCCCGGGCCGCAGTTGTATGCTGCGAGGGCAAGGTCCCAGCTACCGAAGAGGTTGTAAAGGTCGCGCAGATAGCGCATTGCGGCATCGGTCGATTTTATGGGGTCGAAGCGCTCCTCGATGTAATTATTCGATTTTAGACCGTAGAGCTTGCTTGTGCCGAACATAAATTGCCACAATCCTTTTGCCCCGGCGGGCGATACGGCCTTTGGCTTCATTGCCGACTCGACCACGGGCAGATATTTCAGCTCGTGGGGCATATTGTAGCGGTCTATGGCCTCTTCTATTATGGGCATATAAAAGTGTGATATTCCCAGCGCATACGATACGAGCGAACGGTTCTTTGTCGAGTATCGGTCGATGTATTGTCGGACAACGCTGTTGTAGGGCATATTCATTATTGTGGGCATACGGTAGAGGCGCTGTGCATACACCGAGTCGCTGAATGTGCGGGGGCTTACGTCGCGCGAGTCGCAGTCGAGGCTCTTGAGCAGGTTGCGGGCATACCAGCTGTTGAGTAGGCTGTCGATATTGGCTGTCATTCCCTCGGGCAGGTCGAAGATTATGCTATCCTCGTCCATAATAACGCCGTCCATTGCTCCGCGGGGGAAATTGTAGCTTATGGCGCTGCTGTCTGTTACAACGTACAGGTCGAGCAGGTCGAAGAGCTCGTCGCCCTCGCCCTCTGCTTCGTCGAGGGTGCTCTCGTCTCTTGCAGTTGTGTCCGATGCAAGCTCGTCCTCGGCGCTCTGTGCCCATAGTGTGCAGCAAAGCATTATACCGATGATAAATGTTGTGTATCTTTTAAGCATATAATGTTTCGTGGCCTGTTTTTGTTTATTGTGTCAGAATGTTATATTGCAATTTAATCCGTAGAAATTGCTGTTACCCGTGCTGCTTGGTATCATCTGCGGGTTGATGCTCAGGTTTATGTCGTCGCTTATGTCGAAGCTCGACAGCTGCGCATCGACGTATGCGTCTATTATCGAGAGGGCATATACTGCGGCAAAGGCAAATACGCTAAGGTCGCGCCAACGACGGTAGCGGTCTTTTCGCTTTTTAAAGACCTCTTTCAGATAATCTTTGTTCTTCTCAAAATCGTAGCCGGGACGGAAAAAATCCTCGTACGAGTTTGTGTTGGGGTCGGTGTCCATTATGTCAAGATAGGCCTGACGATAGTCGCTGTACATCTGTCCGTTCCAATTGTAGGCATAAAGGCAACCGATGAATCCGCCATAGACGATGGGCAGCTTCCAATATTTGCGGTTGTATATCTGTCCGGCACCGGGAAAAACCACTGCCAGCCACGTTGCCTTTTGAGGGTCGGGGACGAAGCGGGGCTTCAGCGGCCTCTCGGCCGAAAAATTGCGTTTCATAGATACGCGGCTGCTGTCCGAGGAGGCAATGACTGTTACTGCCTCGTTGTATGCCTTGTCTATGAGCAACGAGTCGTGTCGCGCGCTTATTGCCACGAGCGAGTCGTTGCGGGTGATGCTTGTGCTGTCGTCTGTTTGTGCCACAGCATCGGTTGTCGCAAGCAGTAACAACCACACAGCCACCGATAGTATCTGTTTCAACTGCCTCATTATTGTTGATTTAATTTGTCGAATATGGCTATAATGCGTTCGAGCTCTTGCTCGTTCTTGAATTTTATGCTTATCTTTCCTGTGCCCTTTGCGTTGCAGGTGAGCTGCACGGGTGTCTGGAAGAATTGTGTGAGCTGTCGCTTTAGTTGGTGAAACTCGACGCCTTGTCTGTTGTTTGTGCTCTCTTTTTCGGGGGTGCTGTCGGTGGCGGCCTCTTGCAGGCTGTTCTTCTTTTCGCGGACAATCTCCTCGACCTGTCGCACCGAGTAATTCTTTTGCTGTATCTCCTTGAATAGTGCTATTTGCAGTGCGGGATTTTCGAGCGCCAAAAGGGCGCGTGCGTGCCCCATATCAATGCTCTTCTCTTTGAGGGCCATCTGAATGGCGGCCGGCAGACGCAGCAGACGCAAGAAATTGGCAATCGTGGCGCGCCCTTTGCCCACGCGCTTGCTCAGCTGCTCTTGCGACAGATTGTGCTGCTCTATCAGTTGCTGATAGGCAAGGGCTATTTCCATTGCGTTAAGGTCTTCGCGCTGTATGTTCTCGGTGAGGGCCATTTCCATTGTATTCTCGTCGCTGGCCTCTAAAATGTAGGCGGGGATTGTGCTCTTGCCTGCCATCTGCGAGGCGCGGAAACGACGCTCTCCGGCTATAATCTGATATTTCTCGTCGCCTACTTTGCGCAGTGTGATGGGCTGTATTATGCCGAGCTCGGCAATTGAGTCGGCAAGCTCGCGCAGCGACTCCTCGTCAAATTCGCGACGAGGCTGGTTGGGGTTGGCCTCAATCTGTGATATTTCAATTTCGCCTATCGACGATGAGCCCGATGTGCGCACTGTGTCGGTGGATATTAGTGCGTCGAGGCCTCGTCCGAGTGTGAATTTTTTATTGGGTGCCATATTTTTGTTTATTTCCTGTTTATAATCTCTTGTGCAAGTGAAAGATAATTCTTGGCTCCGGTCGAGTCGGCGTCGTACAGAATTACGGGGATTCCCATACTCGGTGCCTCGCCCAGACGTGTGTTGCGTAAAATTACTGTCTCAAATACAAGCTCACGGAAGTGTTTTTTTACCTCGTTATATACCTGATTACTCAGTCTGAGACGCGAGTTGAACATTGTCAGCAGGAAACCTTCTATGTCGAGTTTGGGGTTAAGGTTCGATTTTATTATTTTTATGGTATTCAACAGTTTGCTGATGCCTTCGAGGGCAAAGTATTCGCACTGAACGGGGATTATCACCGAGTCGGCAGCTGTCAGCGAGTTTACTGTTATTAGTCCCAACGAGGGCGAGCAGTCTATGAGTATATAGTCGTATTTCTCTTTTAGGGGGGCTAATGCCTCGCGCATAATTTTTTCGCGGTTGGGCAGGTCGAGCATCTCAATTTCGGCACCTACAAGGTCGATGTGCGAGGGGATTATGTCGAGCCCCTCGATGCAGGTGTTGTGGATTGCTTCGGCCGGTGCCGATTTATTTATGAGGCATTCGTATATTGAGCTTTGAATTTCGCGTATGTCTATTCCAAGGCCGGATGAGGCGTTTGCCTGTGGGTCGGCGTCAATTACCAGCACTCTCTTTTCGTATGTGGCAAGTGATGCCGCAAGATTGATTGCTGTTGTTGTTTTACCTACTCCTCCTTTTTGGTTGGCTAATGCTATTACTTTTCCCATTTTGCTTATCTTATGTAGTTATATAACGATAGGGCAGTGTCGGGGTCTTTTTCTCTTTTTCTGTGCTGTGGATATTCACCAGCCTCTCTCTTTGCCGATACTGCAACTATTTGATTGTCTGTTGTGTGCTTTCGCAATTTCCAACTGCAATGATAGTGCCAACGAGCGAGATATATAAAGCTCTCTTTATAATTTCACAGCGAGTGCAGCCTATCTTCGCAATTTTCAATTGCAATGATAGTGCCAACGAGCGAGATATATAAAGTCCTCTTTATAATTTCACAGCGAGTGCAGCCTATCTTCGCAATTTCCAACTGCAATGATAGTGCCAACGAGCGAGATATATAAAGTCCTCTTTATAATTTCGCAGCGAGTGCAGCCTATCTTCGCAATTTCCAATTGCAAAGGTAAGGAAAAAAACAGATACTATACTCTTATTTTTTGTTAACTTATCAACAAGTGGACGAGTATGTGGCATTTTGTGCCTCTTACGAGTATAATTTGTGGTTGTAAATTTATGGTTCACTTGCTTTTATATGTGCCGATATATGCGGAAGGCTCATAAAAATTCAGCAGCATCGGGGGCTCCGATGCTGCTGAATTGTGTAAAGATATTATACCGAGTGTATAATTCTCTTAATTACTTTTTTATAATCTCGAATACGTAGCTGGTCGAGCGCGAGAGGCTGTTGTCCTGAATAATGCCGTTGCCCTCGCGGTTCCAGAAGTGGATGCCCGAATTCTGCGTTGTCTGTATCGAGTATTTACCATCCATCGTGAGGATGAGGTAGGTGTTCCACGATGCTAAATACTTATTCTGACCAAATTTACCATATTCGTTTACATAGCGGCCGTCGGCGTTGCTTGTGAGCTTGAAATAATTCATTCCTTTGGGGTCTTTTGTCAATTTCCACTCACATTTTTTGTCGGGACTGTCGGTGCTTATGAATGTGGGCGCCGTGCCGTTGTTTGTCAGATAGTCGTTGCCACACTTAATGTAATATACGGCCGACTCGTCGTCGATGAAGCTCTGCTCTTTGGCGCCGTTTATGGGCTCAAGGTCGAAGATGAACTGCTCGGGAACCATCTTGTTACTGCTGCTCTGCTCGATGGTCGCGCCGTTTACGCTCCAGAATTTATTGCCTGCGTTGCCTGCATTCTGTATGCAGTATTTACCGTTGGCCAAGCGCTGTATGTTGTAGGTGTGCCATACTGCGTCGTAGGGGTTGCTGCTGCCTGCGCTGAAGCGTGCATATTCGTTGAGGTAGCGGCTGTCCTCGGCGTTGATTATCTTGTAGCGGCCTGTCTCGGGGTCGAGTGTGATGTGCCACTCTTGACGCTGCGGACGAACGTCGTCGCGGCTGTCAACAAATTCGGGGACGCTGCGCTCTACGTTGGGGGTGCTGTTGGTAAGGTACTTTCCGTTGTATTTGATAAAGTATGTTCCATTCTCGACCTCCTGCGCGGGGAATATGTCGATGCGGTAGTCGAAGCGGCTCTTGTATATGTTGATGAGGGTGGCCACTGTGCTCTTGAGGAAGGGGGCTACGTGTACCATTGCAACCTCGGGCTTTGCCCATTTGAGGGTGCCTTCAAACTCGCGCGAGCGCAGTTTCTCTTGTGCCGTTGTGAGCTCTTGATATTCGAGGTAGTTGTTTACGAATGCCTCGGGGTTCTTCTCTTTCAGTGCTTCGAGCATATTCATAAGTAGATTTCCGCGCTGTCCGACATATTGCATCGAGACGAGCCACGGCTTAATCTCGGCGATGAGCTCGGGTGCTTCGTCGGTTGTTTGCAGGGTCTTTGCCACGCTCACGAATTTGTCCATCTGCTCGCGCATAATGGCTATTGCCGCGGTGGTGTCTTTGGCCTCCATCTTGCTGTCGTACTGTGCTTTTACTTTTACAAACTCGGGCGACTCGTCGGTGCGGCGCAGGCCGTGTACTGTCGAGCCGAGGTCAACGTTGTTCTCGCAGAAGAAGTGGAACGCCTCGCGGTTGCGCGGCATAAGATAGTCGATGGCTTGCTCCCACGATGCGTTTGCGTCGTAGCCCTCCATATTCCAGCAGTAGTCGCCTATGCTGAAGAGCGATAGTTTCGAGGCCATTGCATACTCCATAGGGTTCGATGTAAAGCCGCCGAGTGTCTGGGCAATGTCGAGGCCGTTGCCCCACGTCGGGCCCATCAGCAGGCGATTGATGCAGTAGTCGGTTACGGGGTAGTTGAGCCATATATATGCCTTGCGGCTTATTTGCTCGTTTATCCACTGCATATCGTCCATTTCAATCATATCAACAACGCTGTTGCCTGTCCACATAATGCGGACGCTCTTGTTCATCTGTGTGCCCAGCACTTTCAGATAATCGCCGCTTGTCCAGCCTTTGTTGTACTGTGTGGGGCAGATTATAAGGGGGTTGACGTCGTCGTAGCATTTGTTAAGCTCCTCGACGATGTAATTCATAAGCCCGGCCTGCTTGTCGGCCTTTGTGCCCTCGCCCCAGATGTCGTCGAAGAAGACTGCGAATGTGCGTATGCCGAGGTCGTACATCATTTTTAGCTTGTTGACGATGTTGATGCTGTCGGCTTTGTTCCATTTAATATCGACGCCCGGGTGGATGGCCCATATAAAATCGACCTTGTGGGCTTTGGCTGCCGCTGCATACTCGGCAATTTTTTTGCCTTGCTCGGCGGGGTAGGGCTTGCGCCACAGTTGCTTGTGATAGACGTCGTCTTTGGGGCCGTAGATATATACGTTCATCTTTTGACGGCCGAAGAACTCGAATAGGTTAAGACGGTCGCTCTCACTGTATGGATTGCCGTAGTAACCCTCGACAAGGCCGCGCTCGCTTATGCTGGGGTAGTCGGTTACGGTTACGTTCATCACTTGGGGCTGCGAGGCTATTTGCAGGAATGTCTGCACTCCGTAGTATGTTCCGCGCTCGTCGTTTCCGGCGATTATTACATTTTTGCCCTCTATATTAAGGTAGTATCCTTCGCTCTTTTGTGGAATGAGTGCTTGGTACTGCTCGACCGAGCTGTCGCCGCGCTCGCCTATGGTTATCTGTACGTCGCCGCCCGCTGTGTCGAAGTTTTTCTTTAGCAGGGCTACTGCGTCGGCGTCGGCATTGTCGGCTCCATTGAGTTTGAAACTTGTTGTCTTGTTAAAGGCTTTTTCTGCTCCCCACTCGATGCTTTGAGGCTTGGGGCTGATGTCGGGGGGAGTGGTACTCTTTTGTGCGCAGCCGGCAATTGCAAGCAGTGCAACGGCAAAGGTTAGTAGTTTTTTCATAAGGCTTTTGTATAAATGTTATTTTTATTGTTTTTCGCCGGTTAAGGCCCGTAAGAGGGCAATTTGTTAATTTCGTCGTAAATTTACATAAATTAGTCAAGATATACAAGGAAACGGATAAATAATGCAGAGGCCGCTGTGCGGCGGGCCTGCTTATTTATGCTTTGTGCGATACTCTTTGGGTGATATTCCTGCATATAATTTGAAATATTTGCGGAATGTAAATTGCTGAGGGGGGGAATTAAGCCTTTGGGCAACCTCTTTTATGTTGTGGTGGCGTTGCTGCGACGCAGCAGTTTCTTGCCCTTATTTATTGTTACGGACGCAATCCACTGCAAGGGGGTGCGGTGCGACACTCTATTCTAAAATTTCTTAACTTTATTTAACTAATAGCCGTTAGTTTGATGACAGGAATTTGCTTCGAGGCGATTTTGAAAATTGTTTTATATATTTTTCTGCCACGGTAAGGCAGATTTTCATTATCTTCGCCACGGATTTTAAACGACTGAATTATGAGCAATGAAAGACCTCTTATCCTTGTCTCGAACGACGATGGATACAGTGCAAAAGGGATAAATGTTCTTATGCGTGTGCTTATGGAGTTTGGCGACGTTGTAGTGGTGGCGCCTCACACGGGGCGCTCGGGCAAGGGCTGCGCAATTACAAGTGAGCTGCCCATAAATGTGTGGAAAGTGAGCGACGAGCCGGGTCTTGCGGTGTATGCCTGCACGGGCACGCCGTGCGACTGTGTAAAAGTTGCCTTTGATGCTGTTCTTGAGCGTCGCCCCTCGCTTGTGGTGGGTGGAATAAATCACGGCGATAATTCGGCGGTAAATGCGCACTATTCGGGCACGATGGGTGTTGTCATCGAGGGGTGTATGAAGGGCGTTCCATCAATTGCCTTCTCGCTCTGTTCGCACGCCGCCGATGCCGATTTTTCGGCCACCGTGCCCTATATTCGCTCGGTGGTGCGAGAGGTGCTTCGCCGAGGGCTTCCCGTGGGCAGCTGTCTGAATGTCAATTTTCCCGACACAAAGGAGTATGCAGGGGTGAAAATATGCCGTCAGGCCTTGGGGCAGTGGGTCAACGAGTGGGAGGCTCACGAGCATCCGCGCGGAGGCCGCTGGTATTGGCTTACGGGTAATTTCGAGTGCAGCGAGCACTCTGACGATGCCGACAGGGTGGCGCTCGACAATAATTTTGTGGCAATAACCCCCACGCGCATCGACTTTACCGATTACAGCTTGTTGAACGAAATGAAAAATTGGGCTTTATGAAATACTATCTTATCGTGGGCGAGGCCTCGGGCGACCTGCACGCATCTAACCTTATGAAGGCCATAAAAAAGGTTGACGAGGCTGCCGAGTTTCGTTTCTTCGGCGGCGACCTTATGTCGGCCGTTGGCGGCGAGAGGGTCAAGCACTACCGCGAGCTTGCCTATATGGGCTTTATCCCCGTGCTTATGCACCTGAGGACAATATTCAGCAATATGAGCCGTTGCAAGCGCGATATTCTTGCTTGGGCGCCCGATGCGCTTATCCTTGTCGATTATCCGGGCTTTAACCTCTCTATTGCCGAGTATATTCATAAGAACAGCAATATTCCCGTCTATTATTATATATCGCCAAAAATATGGGCGTGGAAGGAGTATCGCATAAAGAATATAAAGCGCGACGTTGACCAGCTCTTCTCGATACTCCCGTTCGAGGTTGAGTTTTTTGCGGGGCACAATTATAAGATACACTATATTGGCAACCCCTGTGTAGATGCGGTGGATGCTTTCTTAAAGTCGGACGGCGAGAGTGCCGATGCTTTCCGCAAGGCCGAGAAACTGTCGTCAAGGCCCATTGTGGCGCTGTTGGCGGGCAGTCGTAAGCAGGAAATTAAGGCTAACCTTCCACTGATGTTGCAGGCTGTGAAGCGCTTCCCCGACTATCAACCGGTGATTGCGGGGGCTCCGGGCATCGACAAGGAGTTTTATGCACCCTATCTTGCCGACGGAGCGCGCATACTCTACGGCAGCACCTATCGTCTGCTGAAGCACTCGCACGCGGCGCTTGTAACGTCGGGTACAGCCACGCTTGAGACGGCGCTCCTGCGTGTGCCGCAGGTGGTCTGCTACGCCACTCCGATGGCCAAGCTCTACTCGTGGCTGAAGAAACATTTTCTGAAGGTTAAATTCGTGTCGCTCGTGAACCTGATTGCCGGGAGCGAGGTTGTGCGCGAGCTTGTGGCCGCCGATATGAGCATCGAGAGCGTTACGGCCGAGATTGGGGCGCTGCTTCCCGCCGACAGCCCTCGGCGCCGTGAGATGTTGAGGCAGTACGACCGTATGATTGAGATTCTGGGCTCGGCCGGGGCGTCGGAGCGTGCCGCCGATATTATGGTGCGGCTGTTAAGAGAGAAAGAAAAATAATCCCCTTGAAAAATCGCTCAATAATAGATGCCCGAAGAAAAATTTTTATCTGACAGTAAAAATAATCTCTCAGTAGAAATTTACTGTGAACAAGAATCAATAATCTATTTCTAATTTTCAAGAACAGCAGCATATAATACGTACAAAAGGTAACTTTTAATTTATTGCACCATAAAAAAGAAATTCAATGTAGGTACGATTGTTTTAAGGAAAAAGTGCGAGGTATGTTTAA
>JAFQVS010000013.1 GCA_017407905.1 Bacteroidaceae bacterium
GCCATTGACGGCGTCGAGGACGGCATTCTCACAAGCTCCGAAATTTCGAGCCTAAATCTTAGTGGTACCAAGCTATTGGTGCTTGCCGCCTGCCAATCGGGCCTCGGCGAGGCAAACGACCACGAGGGTGTCTTCGGACTGCAAAGAGCCTTCAAGCTGGCAGGCGTCGAAACAATTATTATGACGCTATGGCGCGTGCCCGACGATACGACAGCGAAGCTAATACAGCTATTTTACGACAATTGGACGGCGGGAATGGAGAAACACGCTGCATTTAAGAAAGCGCAGCAGCAGATTCGCGCCGAGAATCCCAACCCATACTATTGGGGAGCATTTGTTATTCTCGATTAAAAATAATACTTTTGGTAATTGTAACCGACCAACAACAATTAAAAAACTAAAAATCAGAATATTATGAGAAAGTTACTAAGCATCATACTGCTCTTATGCTCGACCGCTATTTGCGCACAGACCAATAAGGACTTTCAAGAGATAGACAACTACTTTAAAGCTATCCGAACAGCGCCCGAGAGCATCGACATTGACAAGATGGAGAGTTTCACAAACTCCCTACTCCAACCATTCCCCAAAGAGAAATATTTCGAGCAGTGCCGTTTATACTATCTGAGAGGCATCATAGAGCTTGAAAAGTACAACAACATATACGAAGCGCGAAAAAACTTTGAAAAATATTTAGACCTATACTATATATATGACGCATACGACGGAGTATTGGGAGTAGCCTACACACGGGATATGCGAATGCTGGCTCAGCTATTAGAATCGCACGGCTACATAATAGAGGCCATTATGTATGCCTACCGCGCGATAATTGTAAACGCTACAATCAGTTGGGCCAGAGACATTAGCAGCGAATACATTAAAGAATTATCGGCATTATTAGATATACGCTATCGACTATTCTGCACTATGCAGTCGAGGACAGAGGGTAGCCTATCGGAAGGGTGGGCGCAAAAATCGAAAGAGACGCTTGAATTTTCGCAAAAACTATCTAAAGTCACCCCGATGCAAATTCTCGATGAGATCGGAAAAATGATACTCGCAGTGGGGCCGAACAAGAGCTACACGGCGCCCAACTATTTAGAGGCCGACAAAGACTCGCTACCATTCACCTACGAAGAGATAGAGCGAGCCGACAAGCTTTTCAATGAGATTAGCAATTATACGAATAGCGGCAACTACGACCTGAATCTAATACGTCCTAAATTATCAGAGGCCGCCGACCTATATAGAGGAATGTCCCCATACAGAAACAACGAGTTTTTCTTGGTCAATACACTTCTACTCACCAGCTACCTTTCAACAGCCGGCGGCGAGGCCGAGGCATTTCTAAAGGCAACAGAGCGGGGAATTATCCCATACGATTACGAGGCTATGAATCTACCCTCTTACCGTATTTTTATAGGAACCATAAGCACAATAGTACTCCTTGTCGGAGAGGTCGATTACTACCTTAACGAATGTCAACCCGTGGAGCAATGGATAGACGAGGAGAGGCTTAATTTTTCGAGCGACTATTTTTACTCATTACACAAAAGAAGCCTCTACACAGCCCACCCCTTACATAAAGCCGAGGAGCAGCTCGCAATAAATGATTTTGCCTTTTGGCGAGGACATTACGACTTCTTTAACAACAATAGACTAATTGACGAAAAGATATTAGAGGAGGCAGGGCTTAAATTTCCCGACTACCTCTCGACCGACCACACACCAACAAGCAGCAACGCCGACAACAACACTCCGGCCGATGCCCAAAATGTGTCCAACCATTTAAGCAAATTTTTCGAATATCTCTTCTCATCAAGACAATTCGACAAAGCCGAGTCTTGCATCAGCCAAATAATTGAAATAAAAGACAAATATCTTATCCCGGATATTGTTATGATTCAGCTACAATCAATCTATGCCTTTATTATGTACAATAACGGCAACCAGAGATATTTGGAAGCAACGCAGAATAGCAATCAAAGCATCGCCGATATTATAAAAAAGACATTCGTTACACTGCCATCGGGTACAAGCACTAAAATCTTCAGCCAATACAAAGATGCTATCACGATGAACAACAACCTCTTGTGGCTGAACAGGTCGAGCAAGGCTGCCGAATACCTTTACAACAGCGCGCTGTTTACCAAAGGATTACAGCTGCGCACAAGCACACTTATTCAGGATGCGATACTATCGTCGGGCGACACGGCCGTTATTAACCGATATAACGAAATAAATTATCTTTATCAGATATATTATACCCTTGACGACTCTACGCTTAATAATTTAGACTTATGGAGAATGGAACTCGCGCTATTGCAAAAAGTCCCGTTCGACAACACTTTCGACAAGAAGATGCAGAAAAAGTGGACCGAGGTAAAAGAATCACTCAAAAAAGACGAGGCCGCCATTGAGTTTATGCGAATACCTTATTGGAAAAATATAGAGGAGTATATCGACAACAAAAAACAGTCAACCGACTACTGCGCACTGCTGCTGCGAAACAACAGCAATCACCCCGAGATTATCCCTCTGTGCAGCGAAGATTATTTACAAAGCCTGCTGACACGGAAAGTATTCAAAGACGCAATACACTACAACAACATATACAGCAACAACAAGAAACGCGATTGTCGAGGCGACGAGCTATACAACGCCCTGTGGGCGCCTATCGAAAAACACCTGCAAGGAGTATCCACAATATACTACTCGACCGACGGAGTGCTGCACTCGCTGGCGCTGCACGCAATGCA
>JAFQVS010000099.1 GCA_017407905.1 Bacteroidaceae bacterium
CGCATCCCGCGCGCTGCAAGCTGCGCCTGCACTTTCGCGCGACTAATTGCTGCAAGCATTGTCGATTATAATTCCGCAGCACCCTTAAAACAATCGTAAACCGAAATGACAAGCAAGCCTCCGACCGAGTGAGCGCATTTTCTTGCCTCACGAGCAAAGGAGGCTGCGACAATTTCTTTAGGTGCAGTTTTTTTGCTTACTTTTTTCCAAAAAAAAGTAAGTCCTAAAGTATAAAGTGAAAGAGAGAATAGCCGCACAAGTATTCCGTGAAGGTGATAAATAGAATTATCTCGACCACACCTTTTTGCTACTGAGCCCAAAATACTACAAAGCCATCCCAAAAACCTTATATAATGATGCTTAGACCAAGAAAAACAGAAGATTCAGAAGATTCAAAATGTCAAAAAATCAGAAATAAAAAAATAGCCCTTAAAAAGTTTGTTCTTAAAAGAAAAACGCTATATTTGCAAAGTTGTTTACAACCAACACCTTGCAAAAAGACAATTTTTATAACTTAGTAATTATATGTAAAACGTAACCGCCGTCTTTACTTAGACAATACAAGAGACTCACACGTTCGGGCTATTGTCAACAAGCAAGACAGCAAAGAGCCGACAAAATCAGATGCACAAAAGCACATTTTCTCAAAAACTGTTAGCCCACGCGAGAAAGTGTAGCAGCATCAAGCAAGGCCTAAACGGCCAAAATCAAGGCACGACGTTACATTGCAAAAGATGGCAGGCATTGGCTTCACGTTTTATAAAAGAAAAATAGGTTGACGGAGCCACAACCTACAAAATTGTTTGTATTATGAAAAAGTTTTTTTTGCTTTTAGCAGTTGCACTGTTTAATGTATCAGCATTTGCACAGGATGCCGAGAAGAAAGATGCTCCCGCAGGAGAAGTTTCCGCTGAAATGCAGGCATTAACCCTTGCCGGCGACCTTGTTAAGTATGGTTACGCTCAGCAATCGGCAGTTTCACTCATAAGCGCAGTAGAGATTCTTCAGAGCGTTTCTACACAGGAATTAGACGCCGAGCGTCAGGGCGAGAGCGACGACAAAGCAAGCTCAGAGGGCAAATCGGGCGTTATGACATTTGACATTCCCCAACTCCTTGCCGACGCTAAAGAGTTAGCCAGCGACAACAGCTCTCTTTTGGCCATTATCACAGAATTAGAGGGTGCGCAGCGCCATCGTGGTGCAGTAGGCGGCCCCAAGAGCGCTCACGAGAGAGTATTGGCCAACAGAACCGACGTTTATAACATCCGTTTCGTTGGTGGCCGATTCGCCGAAGTTGCTGTTATCGGCGACGGTGATACCGACCTCGACCTTTATGTTTACGACGAGAACGGTAACCTCATCGTAAGCGACGTCGACTACACCGACAACTGCTACGTTAGCTGGAACCCCATCTGGACAGGTAACTTCAAGATTAAGATTGTTAACCGCGGTGGTGTTTACAACAGATACGTCCTTATGACCAACTAATAAACAGACAAATAAAAAGGCGCAAGAACAACGGGCTAACAGCGTTATTCTTGCGCCTTTTTTTATATACAAACTTCTCTGAACAGGCACTACGGAATTTTAGACACATAAGACACAAAGTAATGAAAAACACACTCATCGCCATACTACTCTTATGCTCGACCGCTATTTGCGCACAGACCAATAAGGACTTTCAAGAGATAGACAACTACTTTAAAGCTATCCGAACAGCGCCCGAGAGCATCGACATTGACAAGATGGAGAGTTTCGTGGAAAATATATCCGAACCGCTGCCAGAATCAGAAGAGATAACACAACTAAAAATACATTACCTAAAAGGTTACATAAAACTTATCAAGCACAGAAACGCTTACGAAGCGCGAGAGCACATCGAAAAATATTTAGAGCTATACTATAAATCGGGAATCGACTTTGGAGTATTAGGAACACCCTACACCAAAGAGATGAGACAATTTGCGCAACTATTCCAATCGCACGACTGCATATACGAAGCTATAATGTATGCCAACCGTGCCATCATCATAAACAGCACAATTGCGTGGACAAGGGACACAGATAGCACATATCTTAACGAGCTATCACAGATAGCCTCAATTGCCTCGCAACTATACGCCACAATGCAATCGAGGACAAAAGGCGCTACATCCGAGAATTGGGGCAAAATAGCACAAGAGCACTCAGAATATGCAAAAAACATCATAAAATCATCACCGCACACCATAGACAAAGATACAAGAAAGAAAATATCCACAGTTGGAAAATATCAATACTATTTTTCACCAAGCTACTCATCTACCGACGAAGACTCACTCTCTTTTACCTTTGCCGAAGCAGCCTATGCCGACAGACTCCTACTCGAAATAGAGCGCGACATACTATTAGGAAAAGTCAGAAAAGGCGAAACAGCCATAAACAAAATATACAACAAAGCATTGGAGGCCATAGAGCTATACAAGCGGATGCTACCTTACAAATACGACGAGTACTTCAATACGTGTAGGCATCTGCTGAGCGCCGCCACACACAATGGCAAAGCGGCCGAGGCCTACTCCCTTATCACAAGTTGGGACGAAAAATTCATACACCCCAAGAGGCACCAAGTGATGAACCTTCAATCATATAGGTCATTTATTCGTGCCTATATAAACACACTATTGGCCATCGGTCGAGAGAAAGAGGCACACGACTATTATTATCCGCTTTACCATTGGCTGTGCGAGGAAAAACTCGATTTTTCCGAACCCTATTTACTTTCGAGATACAAATACCACAAGCACAGCAACTACAACAACAAATTTCAGAATATAATCTACTGCCTTACACTGAACGACCTTGCCTATTGGCGCAACTGCAATATAGCGTTCAACTCAATCTACACACAAGAGTACGACACATACACAAGCGTAGGCCTCCCCCTTTTCGATTATCTAAAGATAGACAGCCCGGAGTACACAGAATATATCAGGGTATTACACCTTTCACAATTATACACCTATTGCATCAAGAACAAGCAACACATTGAGGCACAAGGACATCTCGAAAAAATTGTAAACACATTCAATTCAAGGCTTCAAGGGCGCTTCACCTCAGAAGTACCCATAAAAGTACAGACATTCTTAGGATTCTTGCAATATTGCAACAACGACAATAAATACCTTAGAACAATAAACCAATCGTACATAAAAACAACCAATCTTATTAAAGAATCGTTCTTAACGCTACCCGCAGAAGACCGAAAAAACATTCACAACAAATATAAATTAGTATTCGACGTAAATAACGCACTCCTATGGTACAATAAATCTAATAAAGCTGCCGAACACCTTTACAATAGCGCGCTGTTTAGCAAAGGATTACAGCTGCGCACAAGCACACTTATTCAGGATGCGATACTATCGTCGGGCGACACGGCTATTATTAACCGGTACAACGAAATAAATTATCTTAACAGCCTGCACAATAACGATGCCCAAATGAAGATGGAGCTCAATCTACTGCAAAAAGTCCCGTTCGACAAGACTTTCGACGAGAAAATGCAGAAAAAGTGGACAGAGGTAAAAGAATTACTCAAAGAAGACGAGGTTGCCATTGAATTTATGCGCATACCCCATTGGAAGAACATCGAGGAGCTTATAAGCAATACAGAGCCATTAGCCGACTACTGCGCACTGCTGCTGCGAAACAACAGCAAGCACCCCGAGATTATCCCTCTGTGCAGCGAAGATTATTTACAAAGCCTGCTGACACGGAAAGTATTCAAGGACGCGATACACTACAACAACATATACAGCAACAACAAAAAACGCGACTGCCGAGGCGACGAGCTATACAACGCCCTGTGGGCGCCTATCGAAAAACACCTGCAAGGAGTATCCACAATATACTACTCGACCG
Organism: Bacteroidaceae bacterium; assembly: GCA_017407905.1. Taxonomy (GTDB): domain Bacteria; phylum Bacteroidota; class Bacteroidia; order Bacteroidales; family Bacteroidaceae; genus HGM04593. The sequence goes on from JAFQVS010000099.1 coordinate 3,904, forward strand.
ACGGAGTGCTGCACTCGCTGGCGCTGCACGCAATGCA
>JAFQVS010000100.1 GCA_017407905.1 Bacteroidaceae bacterium
TAATTCCGCAGCACCCTTAAAACAATCGTAAACCGAAATGACAAGCTGGGCCTCCGACCGAGTGAGCGCACTGTTGCCTCACGAGCAAAGGAGGCCCCGCGACAATTTCTTTAGGTGCAGGTTTTTTTGCTTACTTTTTTTGGGAAAAAAAGTAAGTCCTAAAGTATAAAGAGAAAGAGAGAATAGCCGCATAAGTATTCCGAGAGGGTGATAAATAGAATTATCTCGACCATACCTTTTTGCTACTGCGCTGAAATAATGGCGCCTCCCCTTTTTCTGTGGGGTAAAAAAAGAGGGGTGGGCTTAATCGCCCAACCCCTCAAGATATTTGAATCGTCTGAAGAATTTCTTTCTTTTGTTTCTTGTTTTTATCTCGGGTATATGATAATTCTCATTGCCTCTCCTACGGATTTTTTCCAAAGATTTATATACCTTATACAGAAAAAATAAAACAAGTATGCAACCAAGAAATATCCAAACCATAGCTCCTTTATTATAAAGTTAATATCTGTTTTTTGTCTCTCTCGGCTCTAAAATTAAATAAAAGAATCGAGAAAACCAAATTTTGTGCAAAAGTTTTTTTGCTCTTCGGGGCTTATGGTGCCCGACGCCTCGTTTTTTTGCTCTTTTGGGGTGGGAGGCGATTATAATTGCAGCCCGTCGAGCAGATTGAGGTAAATTTCCATTCCTTGTTTAATTTCGCTTGCGAGAATGTACTCGTTGGCGGTGTGCGAACGGGTGGAGTCGCCCGGGCCTATCTTGAGTGTGGGCAGGCTCAGCAGTGCCTGATTCGATAGTGTGGGCGAGCCGAAAGGGGTAAGCCCTAATGTCGTGGCGCGCTGCACAAGGGGGTGGTTGGCGGCGATGCTCGATGAGTTGAGGCGCAGCGAGCGTGCGCTGACGTCGGCCTTTACGTTCTCTTTTATAATGTCGAGGAGCTCTTGGTTGCTGTAACACTCGTTGCTGCGTACATCTACCACAAACGAGCAGCTGTCGGGGATTACGTTGTGCTGTGTGCCGGCGTTAATCTGTGTTACGCTCAGACGAACGTCGCCCAGCAGGGGCGAGCTTTTGGGCAGCTTATGAGTGCGCAACCACTCAATGTCGCGCATCGCCTCGTAAATGGCGTTGAGGCCGCTGTCGCGGGCGGCGTGTCCGGCAATGCCGTGCGCGGTGCAGTCGAGCACCATAAGCCCCTTTTCGGCTATTGCGGGTTGCATACGGGTGGGCTCGCCCACAATTGCACAAGCGATGGGGGGCAGCAGCGGAAGCACCGCCTCGATGCCATTTTTGCCCGATACCTCCTCCTCGGCCGAGGCAAGGAATATTGTGTTGTATTTCTGCTCGCTCTGACAAAGGGTGTAAAATACCTGCAACAGGGCCACCAGCGAGCCGCCGTCGTCGTTGCTGCCGAGGCCTGTGATGCGGTCGCCCTCGATTTTCGGGGTAAAGGGTGGGGTGCTCCAATTGGCAACGGGCTTTACGGTGTCAATATGTGCGTCGAGCAGCAGGGTGGGGCGTCGGGCGTCAAAATCGGGGCAGATGCACCATATATTATTATAGTGGCGGCGAATATCTATTCTGATGGGGGTACTTCGGGCAATGAATGTCTGTAAGCGGTCGGCAGCCTCGCTCTCGTCGCGGCTTGTCGATGGGGTGCTTATGAGCACTTGCAATAGCTCTATGGCCTGTTGTATCTGCTGCTGTGTTATTTTCATATTTTGTTCTTTGTGCACGCTTATTTTGTCGGGGTGCGTGTGAATTTGCGCACACGAAGTTACGAAACATTTTTTATTTTGCACACAAAATGAGCCCTATTTATAGCGAAAGGTTGCCGCGCCGCTCTCTAATCTCAAATAAATGTTGTATCTTCGCGCTCGGAAACTAAAGAATAATAAGAATATATGATAACTTCCGACCAATTAAAGGATATTAAGGAGAGGACGGCGGCGCTTAAACAGTACCTCTGTATCGACGAGAAGATTATGCAGGTTGAGGAGGAGCAGCTGCGCACTCAGGCTCCCGGATTCTGGGACGATGCAAAGGCTGCCGAGGCTCAGATGAAAAAGGTTAAGGCTCTGCAAGGCTGGATTGAGGATTATAAAGAGGTATACAATCGCACCGAGGAGGTGGAGCTTGCAATGGAGATGTTCCGCGAGGAGATGGTCGAGGAGAGTGAGGTTGATGATGCTTATTCGCGCGCGCTTACTGCCATCGAGGAGCTGGAGCTGAAGAATATGCTGCGTCAAGAGGCCGATGAGATGGACTGCGTGCTGAAGATTAACTCGGGCGCGGGCGGTACCGAGGCGCAGGATTGGGCGAGTATGCTTATGCGTATGTATATGCGCTGGGCCGAGGCCAACGGCTATAAGGTGGCTGTTGCCAACCTTCAAGAGGCCGAGGATGCGGGCATAAAGACCGTTACCCTTGAGCTTCAGGGCCCCTATGCATACGGCTATCTTAAGGGCGAGAATGGCGTGCATCGTTTGGTGCGCGTGAGCCCCTACAACGCGCAGGGTAAGCGTATGACCTCTTTCAGCTCGGTGTTTGTTACCCCGCTTGTCGATGATAGTATCGAGGTTGTTATTGAGCCTGCGCGCGTCTCGTGGGATACTTTCCGAAGCGGCGGCGCCGGCGGACAGAATGTGAATAAGGTAGAGTCGGGAGTGCGTCTGCGCTATCAGTATAAAGACCCCTACACGGGTGCCGAGGAGGAGATTCTTATCGAGAATACCGAGACGCGCGACCAACCCAAGAATAAAGAGAATGCTATGCGTCAGCTGCGCTCGATACTTTATAATAAGGAGATGCAGCATCGTATGGAGGAGCAGTCGAAGGTCGAGGCGGGCAAGAAAAAAATCGAGTGGGGCTCGCAGATTCGCAGCTATGTATTCGACGACCGTCGCGTGAAAGACCATCGCACGGGCCATCAGACGTCGGACGTCGGCGGGGTGATGGACGGCAAAATTGACGGCTTTATAAAGGCTTATCTTATGGAATTTGGCGGCGAGGAGTAACCTCCTCCGGGGTGGATTATGGCTATTGAGATTGAGAGAAAATTTCTTGTCGAGGGCGACGATTATCGGCGCTTGGCACACAGCAGCGACCGTATAATTCAGGGCTATCTGTGCCGTCAGAATGGAAATTCGGTGCGTGTGCGTGTGCGCGGCGAGCGTGGCTATCTGACGATAAAAGGGCCGTCGCTCGACGCAGGGCTCAGCCGCTACGAGTGGGAGCGCGAGATTCCGAAGGCCGAGGCCGAGGAGCTTCTGAGGCTGTGTCGGGGCGCCTGCATTGATAAGCGCCGCTATCTTGTCGAGTGGGGCGGCCACACATTCGAGGTTGATGAGTTTTACGGCGACAACGAGGGGCTTGTGGTTGCCGAGATTGAGCTTCGGGATAAAGACGAGGCTTTTGAGCGTCCGCCGTTTCTTGGGCGCGAGGTTACGGGCGAGGCGCGCTATTATAACTCGCACCTCACACGCTTTCCGTATAAAGATTGGTAAGGATTCTTTCTTTGATTATCGGCCGTCTCTTGCGGGTGGGCAAAATAAAAATAAGGAGGGGTGGCCCGTGTGGCTTACTCCTCCTTAATGTGTTTCCTGTACAGCTTGTAGCGCTTGATTATCGGTCGTGTGATATAAAGGCTGAACGCCACGGCAAAAAGTACACCCAATGAATTGGCCAAAAAATCGTAAAAATCGCCCTTGCGAGTGGTCGTCAGCGTTGCTTGGGCAATTTCGAGCCCTCCGCTGAAGATTATGGGCAGTATCACCGCACCCAAAACGATGCTCTTGTAGTTGAGCCTGCGGTGCGAGCACATATACTCGAACCACAGAACAAGGCAGAGGCCTGCGTACATTGTAAAATGTACAATCTTGTCGGCGTATTTACTTGTGGTAATAGGCTTGCTTGATGTGTAAAACATTGTAAGATAAATTATTATACCTATCACGATGAGCGACAGGGGGTAGCGGTACAGGATGTTTCTTATGTTGTTTAGTATGCGCATCTGCTTTTTGGGGATTTTTACCAACGGGGGAATGTTGCTTGTCGCCTTATGAATGGTGGCGGGGCACTATTCTGTTGGATTTTATTTATAATTATGTGGCTTAATGATAAATTTATTATACATTTGCTTTGTGGCTGCAAAGTTATAACAAATTAGCGTATCCATTGGAAGATTAAACTCATTAAATGATGAACGATTATTTTTATTTTTCAAAAAACAGGCGTCGGGGGGCTGTCGTTTTTATTTTTTTAATAATTGTGATTGCTGCTATTGTGCATCTGTTGTAAGTGCGGGCTCTTGGGAATAATGCCGCTTTTTGTCGTTAAAAGTAATTAAATGTAATCTTTTTTAGTTAAATTTAAGTAATTAGGCTTATTGAAGCATTTATATATAAATAGTTAAAGTATATTTGTAGGTTAAAGGCAAATTGCACACTCTGTTTGCAAAAGTAATAATTATTATAAATTCTAATCACCTATGAAAAAATTATTTACCTTGATGCTGTCCATGCTTGTGGCTGTACAAGCGTGGGCAGTTGCCCCCGAAGAGGGTAAAATCTACAAGATTGTAAATCCTACCCGCGGTAATCTGAAAATTGCCGAGGATATTTTGGAGCACACAGTCTATTGCCCCATTGACCTTAATGGAAAGGTCTATCAGTATTGGATTCTTGAGAAGAGCGGTAATCTGTGGACGATAAAGAATGCTTACACAGGCCGTTATTTGCAGAATCACAATACCTTCTATCAGAATTTTACTACGGGCACAAATGCCGCTACATTCGACATTATCGAGAATACGGGCGTTGGTGCCGATTATTACACAATTAAGAACGGCAACGGCAATATGGGTCTGCACTGCGACGCCGGCTCGGCACTTGTGCCTTATATGGCCGACAGCGACTCGCCCGGTGGCTCGTCGTGGAAATTCGAGCTTGTAACAATCGGCGACGAGGAGCTTGCAGCCGCGCAGAAAGAGTATGCCGACTTTGCAAAGGTATCCGAGGGTGCCGATGAGCTTGTAGCAAGCTACTCGGCATTCTTCAGCGATGAGCTCTGTATGCAGCTCAAGGGCGAGTATGCCTCGATGAGCGACGAGGAGCTGACGGCGGCAATGGCCGAAATTCCCGCCGACCTTGTGGCTGCTGCCCTGAAGGTAAAAAACAACAGCTGGGCCGACTACGAGAAGGAGTTTCGCGTAAGCACCTACGAGCCTTACAGCGACCCCGACGTGTGGGGAACAAAGCTCCTCACAAAGAAATTTACGTGGCAGAATAACCCCACAGGCCTCTATGCAAATACAGCCGAGATTCTGTATGTGTTTGTGAAAGAGGATGTTCCCGCAGGCGCCACACTCGAAATTGAGACACTCACCGACAATGGTGCGCGCGGTACACGCACTCCCGTCGTAAAGGGTATGAATGTTATCCCCGTTTCGCGCGACTTTCAGACTCTTTTTGTCATCTACAATGCAAATACCGTCGATGGAAAGGCTATTGCCGACTATCCCAATATCGACATTCGCATCGAGGGTGGTGTGCTCAACGGTTATTGGGACATCGAGCGCCACGATGATGCCGATTGGGTATATATCAGCCAAAAGCTGGCCACACACCCCTATATCATTGTAAAGGGCCGTAATTTTATTTTCAATATGGTGCGCGAGTATATGACACTCGACGGCTACTGCAAGAACAAAATTACCGACGCCATTGGCTGGTGGGATAATATGGCCGATTGGCAGTGGTCTATTATGGGCCTCGAGGAGGTGCGCCCCTCGCACTTTAACAATAAATTGTGTGCACGTACGCTGCCCACGGGCTATCAGTCGGCTACACACTACTACACACAGTATCTTGCGTCGTACATAAACAATCTGCTCCCCTACGACCAGATGATGAGCAACGCCGACAACTGCTGGGGTCCCGCACACGAGAATGGACACGTGCATCAGGAGGCAATCACCCCCATTAACTGTTCCGAGGTGTCGAACAACCTCTTCTCGAACCTTGTACTCTATAAGCTGGGACGCTGGCAGTCGCGCGGAGGCTCTATCAGTGAGATTGCAGCCGAGTATGCCGATGGTCTTTCGTGGCCCTCGCGCTCGAACCATCTGATGCTGCGTATGTATTGGCAGCTCTATCTGTACTATCACGTTGCGGGCAATAATCCCGATTTTTATCCCACGCTCTTCAAGCTGCTGCGCGAAGACCCCATCGTAAAGGTTGGCAGCTCGAATAAATCTTACATCAACAAGGGTAGCGACGACCTTCTGCACTTTGCCGAGAAGTGCTGCGAGGCTTCGGGCGAGGATATGACAAACTTCTTCGAGGCTTGGGGATTCTTTGTTCCTATGAAAGAGAATCACTATGGCGACTATGCCGACTACTATCTGACATCTACCGAGGAGATGATTGCCGCCACAAAGGCCAAAATGGCTACATACAGCAAAAAGGCCGGTGCCATTGAGTTTATAGAAGACCGCGTGAAGGGTGTGCCTCGTACCGATGGCGGTAGCGGTAACAAGCTCTCGCACAGCGCAAGCGTAAGCAATGCGGGCGAGCTGGGACACTTTACCGACTTTACCCCCGAGAAACTCGCGGTTGAGGCTAAGGGCTATATTTATACAAAAACATCGACTGTTATAACAATTACCTCGGGAGAGGGTGCTGTCGGATTCAAGGTAATAGATGCCAATGGCAAGATGCTCTCATTCTCGAATACTCACAAGATTGTGCTCACTGCGTTGCAGATGGCATCGGAGTTTAAGGTTGTTGCGGTGCAGGCCAATGGTACATACGTTGATGTTCCCTCGGCTGCGCTTGCAGGCAGCGAGGAGCAGCAGTTGCAGGCACTCAGTAGCGCGCTTGCCATTGCAAATACTACCATAAACAGTGCATCGGACAATGGAATGCAGCCGGGTTACTTCTACCCCGAGGCTGTCGAGCCTCTAAAGGCGTTGTATGCCGAGGCTCTTGCGGCGCGCGACAATAAAGACCAGAGTGTGCGCACGTATGGCGAGTGGGCGCTTCTGCTCGAAGAGACTGTGCGCGAGCTTAAGAATAATCCATACGCTTATATTGGAATAAGCGAGGGCAATATACACACTATCGTTAACCGCAGCTATCAGTCGTACGGCCTTGTGTGCGATAATCGTCTGCTCTCGGGAGCATCAAACTCGTCTGTGCCCCGCGACGACGAGCGTCGTAACTGGGAGTTTGTGTCGGCAGGCGCACCCGATGAATTTTATATTAAGAGTGTTTCGGGATACTATGTAACCTCGCTTGCCGAGGAGGAGCAGGCTGCTGCAATCTCGACACAGCAGAGTGCGGCGTTGGTTTTTGTCGCACAGAATAATGGCGACCTTACATACAGCTTCAGCCTCAAGAGCGCCCCCTCTCTCTTCCTCACAATGGATAAGCAGCATAAGGTTGTTGGCGGCAGCGGCGATGGTACAAACGCAAAATGGCGTCTGACAATTAAGGAGGATAATGCAACTGAGGCCAAAAAGGCGCAGCTTGAGGCGCTTATCCGCCGTGCCGAGTATGTTTTTGTCGAGATGGAGGTGCCCTATAAAGTTGACCTTGTCGATAATATCGACGAGTATAGAAAGGCGCTATTTAATGTGTGGGGCAGTGCAACTAAGGCCGGGACGCCTATGCGCATAAATATGGCCATAGATGCACTAAAAGCCGAGATTGCCACGGCCGAGGCTACATATATACTTCTGCCCGCTAATTATCGTGGCACGGGTGCCATCTTCTACTTCCGCATAAAGAATGTCGAGACGGGCGAGTACTGTACCATTGACACCGAGAGCACTACCGCACAGTTGTCGAGTACAATAAAATGTGCACCCTTAGACGAGGCGCTGATTTGGGAATTCTGGGCGACAGGCAACGAGAATGAGTTTACGATGACAAATGTCGAGAGCGGTAAGTCTGTATATACCAGCAATCGTTACTATCAGAAGGTGGATGGTGCCGCCGGGGCTACTGCTTTTACATTTACCGTTGACAAGGAGAAGCGTGCGCTGACAATCGGCAGTGGTAATAAATATTGGCAGCTGCTGGACAATTCAGCCGTGAGGAGTATGTCGGCTCCCAGTTATTGGAGGCTCGAAATGGATGGCGGAGTGATGGAGAGTATCGAGGAGACTGTTGCCGCCCCTGAGGCTGCAAAGGGTATCTACGACCTTCAGGGACGCCGCATCGAGAAGATTCAGGCTCCGGGCTTGTACATTGTCGATGGCAAGAAAAAGCTCGTTAAATAACGAATGTAGTATGTGAAACTGCGCGCCGATTCTTTGCGGTCGGAGTGCGCGTCGATAATAGTATCTCCGCCGGGAATTTCGTATTCTCGGCGGAGATATTATTATACTCTTGTCGGTGGAAACGGTTCTCGGCGAGGATATTAAAAAAGATATTGCGTGCCAAGCCATTGGCACGCAATATCTTTTAATCGGCTTAAAGGGCCTCTTAATGGATTAGAAGGGGAGGTCGTCGGTCTCGTTCTGTGCGCTAAAGTCGGGTGCGCTCACTTTGGGGGCGTTTACCTGAGGCGCAGCCTCGTAGGGAGCGGCTGTGGCGGCTGCGGGGGCAACGCCGCGCTCTACCTTCCAAGCGCGAATGTCGTTGTACCAGCGGCCGTTGTATTCGCGTGCGTTAATGTCGAACGATACGGTCATCTCCTCGCCTGCCTGAATGTTAAACTGTGCTATTTTGTCGGCTCCAAATACGTTGAAGCACATCTTGCGGGGATATTGCTCGTGTGTTTCGAGTACGTACTCCTGCATTTTCCACTCGTTTCCTGTCTTTGAGATACCGCCTCTCTCGGGCAGTACTGCGATAATTTTTCCTGTAATTTCCATAATTCGATTCAAATAGTTGGCGAAAATAATTCATTTCTTTGAAAAAAACGAGGATTCATAGCCATTTTTGATAAATAATTTCAGTTTCTTTCTTTGTATTAACCCCTCTTTTCATTATCTTCGCAGAATAATAGGTGAGCAATTTGTGCGCCTTTTTATGTAGTGAACCCGAAAAACAATTAAATTGGTATATATTATGAATTTTACAGTATCAAGCTCTCTGCTGTCATCGCGACTACAGACCATCAGTCGAGTGATAAACTCAAAAAATACTATCCCCGTGCTCGATTGTTTTCTCTTCGAGCTTAGTGGAAATAAATTGACGCTTACTGCATCCGACCCCGATAATACGTTGAATACCTCGTTCGAGGTTATTGAGTGCTCCGAGGATTTTAGTTTCGCAATATCTTCAAAGTTTTTGATTGATTCGCTGAAGGAAATTTCGGAGCAGCCTTTGCGCTTCGAGGTTAACAAGGAGACGCTGGAGCTCACTATCTACTATCTGAACGGAAAGTACAGTATGGTGGGACAGAATGCCGAGGAGTATCCCTCGGCGCCGGTGCTGGGCGAGGGCGCTGTGAAGATTTCTATTGCCAACAGTGTACTGTCGAACGGAATTTCGTGCTCGCTGTTTGCTGCTGCCGACGATGAGATTCGTCCTGCAATGTGCGGTGTCTATTTCGACTTTACCCCCGAGAATGTTACTTTTGTGGCGTCGGACGGACATAAATTGGCGCGCTGTCGCGACTATTCGGTAACGGGTGCCGAAAAATCGGCTTTTATCCTGCCGAAAAAGCCCGCGACGCTGCTTAGGAACCTCTTGGGCAAGGACGAGCAAGAGGAGGTTGTGCTTGAATTTGACGGACGCTTCGCTACATTCGCAATGGGCGAGTACGAGCTTGTGTGCCGTCTGCTCGACTATCGTTACCCCAACTACAATGCCGTAATTCCGCAGAATAACCCCCACAAACTAATCGTCGATAGAGCGGCGCTCATCGGCACACTGCGTCGTGTGGCTATCTTCTCGTCGCAGGTGAGTCTCATTAAACTGCACATAGAGAGCGGTAAAATGATTATCTCGGCACAGAATCCCGACTTTTCGACGGCGGCCGAGGAGAGCATCACTTGCAACTACGACAGCGTGCCTATGAACATCGGCTTCCGCGCATCGCTGCTCATTGATATGCTCAATAATATCCCCGGACAGGATGTTGTCATTGAGCTTGCCGACCCCTCGCGCGCGGGTGTCATCGTGCCTGCCGAGCAGGGCGAGAAGCAGGAGCTGTTGATGCTGCTTCTGCCTGTGATGATTGCAGAATAAGCCGTAATAATTGTCCTTGATACAATTCTTGCAAAAAAAGAGGATGCGTCGGAATGAAAATTTTGTCGCACCCTCTTAATCTGTAAAAATAACAAGCTATAAAAAACTTTTTTTAGGTATTTAAACCGGCTTTAAAAATAATTATGAAACTTAATCTGAAAAACCCCATAATCTTTTTCGACCTTGAAACGACGGGCGTTGATGTGTCGAAAGACCGCATCGTCGAAATTTGTTACATAAAAGTGTGGCCCAATGGCAACGAGGTCTCGCGCACGATGCGCATAAACCCCGGGATGCACATTCCCGAGCAATCGACGGCGGTACACGGAATAAAGGACGAGGATGTAAAGGATTGTCCCCTTTTCAAGGATGTTGCGAGGGAGATTGCGAACGATTTTCAGGGCTGCGACATTGCGGGATTCAACTCGAACCGCTTCGACCTTCCTATGCTGGCCGAGGAGTTTCTGCGTGCGCAGGTTGATATTGACCTCAGCCGCCACCGTGCCATAGACGTACAGGTTATTTATCATAAATTGGAGCAGCGCACGCTCTCGGCAGCGTATAAATTCTATTGTGGCGCCGAGCTTATAGATGCTCACAGCGCTCTTGCCGACACGCGTGCAACGTACGAGATTCTTCAGGCGCAGCTCGACCATTATCCCGAGGTGCTGAAGAATGATATGGAGTTTCTCTCGGAATTTTCGTCCTTTACGCGTAACGTCGATTTTGCGGGTCGTATGGTGTATGACGATGCGGGCAACGAGATTATAAATTTTGGAAAATATAAGGGCGAGAAGGTCGAGACGGTGCTTGCACGCGACCCGGGCTACTATGCGTGGATTATGAACGGCGATTTTCCGCTTAACACCAAGCAGGTACTCACGCGCATCAAACTGCGTGCATTGAAAAAATAACAAGCTAAAATAAGATGCCATAGATTTTTATCGCGGGGGCTGTGTGGCCGCAAAAAAAGAGAAAAACAGACATTCTTTGAACATAAAAAACGGCGAAACAAACTCTGCGGCCTCTATATAAAACTTTTTTTAGAAATTTAACAGGCTTCTTAATAAATCTGTTTTATTGGAAATTTAAAAATATGCTGAAAGGAAAGAAAATAGTGCTGGGGATTACCGGCAGCATTGCCGCCTATAAGGCTGCGCTGCTTGTGCGTCTGCTTGTGAAAGAGGGGGCCGAGGTTCAGGTGATAATGACACCGTCGGCTAAGGAGTTTATTACTCCACTCACCCTATCGACCCTCTCGGGGCGCGCTGTGTTGAGCGAATTTTTCCATTCGGAGAGTGGAGCGTGGAACAGCCACGTCGAGCTTGGTCTGTGGGCCGATGCTATGATTGTGGCGCCTGCAACGGCTGCGACAATTGGTAAAATGGCTGGCGGCATTGCCGATAACCTGCTTGTAACAACCTATTTGTCGATGAAGGCTCCGGTGCTTGTGGCTCCGGCAATGGACCTTGATATGTATGCTCACCCATCGACGCAGCGCAACCTTGATATTCTGCGTTCGTATGGCAACCACATAATAGAGCCTGCCGAGGGCGAGCTTGCGAGCCATCTTAAGGGCAAGGGACGTATGGAGGAACCACAGAATATTGTCGAGAGGCTGCGCGAGCTTTTTTTTGTGAAAGGGCCGCTTGCCGGTAAAAAAATTCTGGTAACAGCCGGCCCTACGTACGAGAAGATTGACCCGGTGCGCTTCATAGGAAACTACTCATCGGGTAAGATGGGCTTTGCAATAGCGCACGAGTGTGCGCGAGCGGGCGCCGAGGTTACGCTTGTGGCGGGTCCCGTGGCACTGCCTACGCCGCACGCCTCGATAAAGCGTGTGGATGTTGAGTCGGCGCGTCAGATGCACGCAGCATCGAGCGAGGCTTTTCGTGCGTGCGACGCTGCCATCCTCTGTGCTGCCGTTGCCGATTATCGCCCCTCGCAGCAGGCCGATAAGAAGATTAAGCGCACCGACGAGAATATGACAATAGAGCTTGAGGCTAACCCCGATATTGCGGCCTCTTTGGGGGCTGTCAAGCGCGAGGGGCAGCTGCTGGCGGGCTTTGCGCTTGAAACGAACGACGCGCTCTCTAACGCCCGTCTTAAATTGAAGAAAAAGAATCTCGATTTTATCGTGCTTAACTCGCTCGAAGACAAAGGGGCTGGCTTTGCGGTGGATACAAACAAGGTTACCATAATCGACGATTCGGGGGCGACAGAGTATCCGCTGAAGAGTAAGGCGGCAGTGGCCCGCGATATTGTGGCGCATCTTGCGCGGCTCTTTATGATGCTTGTGCTGCTGTTTGCGCCGCTCACCATCGAGGCGCAGGAGCTCAATGCAACCGTCAGCCTTAATACCTCTAAAGTGCAGGGCACAAATACCGAGGTCTTTACGGTGCTTAAGGATGCTCTCACTGAGTTTATCAACAATCGCAGATGGACGGAATATACCTACGAGGAGTACGAGCGTATTGCCTGTAACTTTACGTTCGTCGTCGATGGCTACTCGGACGACGGCTCTTTTACCTGCTCGCTTATGGTGCAGGGCTCGCGTCCGGTGTTTGGCTCGACCTACTCATCGACGCTCTTTAAGTACGAGGATAAGGGTATAAAATTCACCTATCAGCCCTACGACCGATTAGAGTTTAACGAGGATAATCTCGACAATAATCTCACTGCGGTGATTGCCTTTTATGCCTATCTGATAATTGGCCTTGATATGGATTCTATGGGCGAGCTTGGAGGTAGTGAGTTTCTGAACCGCGCGCTGAATATTGCTAATAATGCGCAGAATCTGGGCGACAGTGGCTGGCGTGCCGGAAGCAGCAACAACAACCGCTACACGGTGATTGACGACTATATGAACGGTGCAATGGAGCCTCTGCGCCGCCTCTATTATAAGTATCATCGTTTGGGGCTCGACACAATGTTCAAGGATGCCGAGGCGGGGCGGAAGGTCATCACCGAGTGTATGACAATGCTTCAAGAGGCCTATAATAACCGTCCGCTGGCTTATATAACGAAACTTTTTACCGAGTACAAGCAGGATGAATTTGTGAACCTCTACTCGTTTGAGGGTGGAGCCGCAGAGAAGCAGGGGGTTGTGAAGATTCTCTCCGAGATTAACCCCTCGCAGTCGGATGCTTGGGACAGGATTCTTAGAACGCGCTAATTGAGTATATGCTAAAATCGCTTAAAATAGACAATTTTGCCCTTATCGACCATCTTGAGATTAGCCTTGCAAATGGTTTTTCGGTTATTACCGGTGAGACGGGAACGGGAAAATCGGTGTTTCTCGGTGCAATCTCGATGATGCTGGGGCAGCGCTCCGATGCTAAAATGGTGCGCGAGGGGGCTGCACGCTGCATAATCGAGGGGGTGTTCGACCTTTCGGGGTATAATTTGCAACCTTTCTTCGAGGCAGCCGACCTCGACTACGACGAGTGCGAGTGCATCGTGCGGCGCGAGGTGTCGTCGGCGGGACGCAGCCGCGCATTCATAAACGACACACCGGTAACGGTGGCGCAGCTCAGGGAGCTGGGCACTGCGCTCATAGATATTCACTCGCAGCATCAGAATCTGCTGCTGGGCGATAGGAATTTTCAGTTGAATGTGCTCGATACGTTGGGCCGCGGCGATAAGGAGCTGCGTGAGTATGGGGCGCTGTACGACGAGTATAGGGCGGTGCGCGCGAGGCTCGAAAGGCTGCGCGACGAGCTTGAAAAGAGCCGCCGCGACGAGGATTTTGTGCGCTTCCAGCTTGAGGAGATTGATGCGCTGTCGTTGCGCGAGGGGGAGCAGGAAGAGCTTGAACAGGAGCAGACGCAGCTGTCGCACGCCGAGGATATTCAGGCGGCGCTCTGTGGCGCGCTTACCATCATAGACGGCGAGGGCGAGCGCAGCCTTGTGCAGGCCGTGCGCGAGGCAGCAACGGCTCTTGCGCGTGTCTCGGCGCACTATCCGGCGGCCTCGGAGCTGTCCGAGCGGTTAGAGACCAATTATATCGAACTGAAGGATTGTTGCAGTGAGCTTAGCCATCGTGCCGAGGAGGTGGTCTTTTCGCCCGAGAGGCTCGAATTTGTCGATAGACGCCTATCGGCAATATACGACTTACAGAAGAAGCATCGTGTGGGCTCGACGGAAGAGCTTCTGGGGCTTGCCGAGGCTATGCGCGAGCGTCTGCAACACATCGAGGGGGGCGACGAGGAGATTGCCGCACTCGAAAAAAAGCTGGCGACTGTTACTCGCAGCGCCACTGAGGCTGCGGCAAGGCTCACGGCAAGGCGCCGCGAAGCGGCGCAGATGCTGCAAGAGAAAATCACGGCAATTCTTGTTACGCTGGGAATGCCGCTCATACGCTTCGGGGTGCACTTCGAGGCAAGCACCGATTTTACGCCTCAGGGTACCGACGTTGTACGCTTTCTATTCTCGGCCAACAGCATAAGCCCTATGCAGCCGCTCTCCGAGGTAGCCTCGGGCGGTGAGATGGCACGTGTGATGCTTGCGCTAAAATCGCTCATTGCCGACAGCGTGCAGCAGCCTACGCTTATATTCGACGAGATTGATACGGGAATTTCGGGCGTTCTTGCCGAGAGGATGGGGCGTCTGATGTGGCAGATGGGCAGCATCGACCATCAGGTGATAAGCATCACTCATCTGCCGCAGGTGGCAGCGTTGGGCACGGCACACTATAAGGTGTATAAAGAGGAGGGTGCAGACGGCACAAAGACAAGAATCGTGGAGCTTTGTGGCGAGGCGCGCGTGCGCGAAATTGCGCAGATGATGAGTGGCGAAAAACTGACCGAAGCGGCGCTCGACAATGCTCGCCTGTTGCTCTCGGGTGTAAATTGATATTGATAAATTAGACTGATTATGGTTAATACAAATGAAATGATTTTTGGAGTACGCGCTGTGCTCGAAGCTCTTGAGGCCGGAAAAGAGGTGGATAAGATTCTTGTTAAACGCGATATTCAGAGTGAGCTCTCGCGCGAGCTTTTCGCTGCGCTCAAAGGGCGCACAATCCCGGTGGTTCGTGTGCCGGTGGAGAAATTGAACCGCATCACGCGTAAGAATCATCAGGGGGTGATTGCGTTTATCTCGGCGGTGGAGTATGCGCACGTGGATACTCTCGTGCCCACGCTGTACGAGGAGGGTAGAGTGCCGCTGCTGGTACTTCTGGACGGAATAACCGACGTTCGTAATTTCGGCTCCATTGCCCGCACCTGCGACTGCGCAGGGGTGGATGCCATAATAATTCCTGCGCACAACAGCGTAACGGTTAATGCCGATGCCGTAAAGACCTCGGCGGGGGCGCTGCATACGTTGCCCGTCTGCCGCGAGAAGAATATCACCGAGACGCTGCGCTATCTTAAGGACTCGGGCGTGCGCATCGTGTGTGCAACCGAAAAGGGCACAATGAGCTATACGCGCAGTGCTTACACCGAGCCTGTGTGCATTGTGATGGGCGCCGAGGATACGGGAATACCCGTCGAGCATCTGCGTCTGTGCGACGATTGGGTCTCTATTCCGCAATTTGGTAACATCGAGTCGCTGAATGTGTCGGTGGCTACGGGAGTTATTCTGTACGAGGCGGTGCGTCAGCGCCACGAGGGCGAGTAACGCCCTCCCGCGGATTTTTGTTTTTAATTGTGGAGGATGCTCTCTGTTGAGGCCTCTTGGGGCGGTGGGCGGCGATAATGTGCGCAGCCGCGGATAGGGTGGCCTCGTGCAGCCTCGGCCAAAAAATATTGCCAATGAGATTTTTTAATTTATTCTTACTGTTTATTGCCTCGGGCAGCCTTTTTGCGGCAAAAGAGCCCAAAGGGGTGGTTAATGCAAAAAAATCATTAGTTACTATTCTTGTATATGATGATGGGGTGCTGCTGCGCAACGGGCTCGGAGTGTTTGTGGGCGATAGAGGCGACGTATTATCGGCCTATTCGCTTTTTCAGGGTGCCGACAGCGCCGTGTGTGTCGATGCTTCGGGGAGGGTGCGCCCCATTGAGCGCATCGTGGGTGCCGATGATGTTTACGACTGTATAAAAGTGCGTGCAGCGTGGGACAAGAAGATTAAGCCGCTGAGGATGGCCGCCGACGCCGCCGTCAAAGGCGCTGCTTTGTATATGGTGGCCTCGGCCTCGAAAAAGAGCGCTCCGTCCGAGCAGCTTATTGTGTCGGATGTAACGACAGCCTCGGGCGCGGCTTATTATACGCTCGATAAGCCGTTGGACAGCCTCTATCAGGCAGCTCCCGTGGTAAGCGAGGCGGGCGAGCTTGTGGCGCTTGTGCAGCCATCGGCGGCGGGCGATACCATCAGCAGCTACGCAATTGCAGCCTCTTTTGTGGATGCCCTATCGACAAGCTCGCTGACGTACAATAGCACGCTATACGACAATATTGATATTCGACGGGCGCTGCCCCCCACGCAAAAAGAGGCTCTGACGACGCTCTATCTGTTGCAGGGGCTCTCGATGGGCGAGGATAAGGCGCGATTCTTTGCGCCGCTCAACGACTATATAAGCGAATATCCGCAGAGCTACGAGGGGCATCTTATGCTGGCCGAGTATTTTGCCATTGCCGACAGTGCCTTTGACAAGGCGCGCACCCATTGGTACAAGGCTCTAAGGCTGAGCGACCGTCCCGACGACGTCTTTTTCAATATCTCGAAGGTATATACAGGGGCGGTGGCCCGACACGCCGCCGATAACGACTCTGTGGCCGTGCAATTTATCGACAGCGCTCTTGTAAATGTCGATAGGGCCATTGCAATAAAGAGCGAGCCGCTCTATCTGCACAACAAGGCCGAGCTACACTTTGCAAAAGGCAATTTTGCCGAGGCGTTCGACTGTTACGAGGCTCTCTCGCACACGAGTATGAGCAGCGCCGAGGTCTATGCGGCAGCCTCGAAATGTAAAGAGGCGCTGGGTGAGTATGATGCGGCCGTTGCTCAGATGGACAGCGCCGTTGCCACATTCGGGACGCTACCCGTCGAGGCGATGGCCCCCTATCTGCTAAGCAGGGCAATGCTCAAGCATAAGGCGGGACGCGCCCGCGAGGCTGTGCTCGACTTTAACGGCTACGAGAGGCTGCGCGAGGGCAGGCTGGCAGCCCCCTTCTACTATATGCGCGAGCAGGCCGAGTATGATGCGAAAATGTTCCAACAGGCGCTAAACGACATTGACATTGCAATATATATGCAGCCACAAGAGCCGCTCTATTATATAGAAAAAGCGCGTCTGTGCTATCGTGTGAAGTTGGTCGATGAGGCGCTCTCGGCACTCTCTGTCGCGGCGGGGCTTGTGCCCGAGAATCCCGACGTGCACTATCTTGTGGGACGCTGCCATCAGTCCAAAGGCGATGATGCAAAGGCAAAAGAGGCCTTTATAAAGGCCAAAGAGTATGGGCACCCCGACGCCGAGGCTCGTCTCGGGGATATTGACAAGCAGCAGTAATCTTTTTACGCTGCGCAATTGTTTGCCGTGTATGAAATAATATTTTAAAAGAAATATATTATGAGAATTTTTTCTTTTTTGGCACTCTGTACAATGGTGCTTACGGCCACAGGCCAAAATTTTACAATCAAGGGTAAGGCTCCTGCCGAGGCTGATGGTAAGGTGTTGCTTCTCATCGACCAAAATACGCTTCTTGAGACAGACTCGTGCGTCGTTGCCAACGGTGCCTTCGAGTTTAAGGGCAGTGTAGGGGGCGAGTTTCTTTTCGAGCTTAAGAATTTGGAGAATCAAGGTCGCAACCGCGTTTATATATTCGTGCAGCCCGGCTCCGAGGTAACGGTTGACGCCACCACGGCTCCCGCAAAAGTGTCGGACAATGGCGGGCTGAATGATATTCTGGCGGCTGTTGGCGTCGAGGTCGAAGCAAAGAACAACGCTCTTAACGCGTTGGTGCAGCAGCTCTCGGCCGAGGGTAAGAGTCGCGACCAGATTTCCGCCGCCATTGCTCCCGACGTCGAGGCCTTCTATAATATTTATCGCAGCGCCATAGACAAAAACAAGGATAATATGGTGGGTGCCTATCTGTTTGCAATGGTGGCCCCCGAATTTTATCCCTCGCTGACTGAGTTTGAGGCGGCAATGGCAAATGTAAAATATGCCGAGAGGGTAGCTTTTGCCCGACAGATAAGAGACGAACTTAAGAAGGCGGGCGCTACACAGCCCGGGGCGATGTTCGTCGATTTTCAGGGACTTACGGTCGATGGCAAGCCCTCGAAGCTATCCGATTATGTGGGTCGCGGACGATACGTGCTTGTCGATTTTTGGGCGTCGTGGTGCGGCCCTTGCAAGGCCGAGATTCCCAATCTGCTGGAGCTACAGAATAGATTCGGTGGCGAGAAATTCACTGTGCTGGGCGTGAACGTGTGGGACGCCGAGGATAAATTCAAGGCTGCCCTTAAGAGCGAGGGGATAAACTATCCGCAGATTTTTGTGCCCCGCGACAACAAGGACGATGCTACGGCATTGTACGGCATTAAGGGTATTCCGCAGATTATTCTTTTTGCACCCGACGGTACGATTGTGCGCCGCGACCTCAGAGGCGCTGCTATGAAGGCTCTTGTCGAGGAGAAAATGAAATAAGAATGTGAGATAGAATCCTGCGTTTGTGCCCTATGGGCTGTGCAAGGATGATATTCATACAAGAGTGGTGGACGCTTTTTTAAGCGTCCA
>JAFQVS010000101.1 GCA_017407905.1 Bacteroidaceae bacterium
ACTTAGTCGCTTGTAAACAAGCGTCTAAGTAGCGGTTAAACATACCTCGCACTTTTTCCTTAAAACAATCGAACCTACATTGAATTTCTTTTTTAGGGTGCAATATTTAATTTAAAATTACCTTTTGCACGTATTATATGCTGCTGTTCTTGAAAATTAGAAATAGATTATTGATTCTTGTCCACCGTAAATTTCTACTGAGCCGAAATAATGGCTCGACGCATTTAGGGCGCAGAGCGTGGGTGGCTCGCGACGGGCGGGATAAAAAATGCCCTGCTTCTCTCAAGGAAGCAGGGCATCACGTGTCCTTTATTTATATGAGACTATTTTACTCGTTACCGCGGGGACGACGGGGCTCGCGACGGGGACGACGCTCGCGCTCTTCGTAACCCTCGGGCTTTTCGAGAAGCACCTTGCGCGAGAGTTTGAATTTGCCTGTCTTGGGGTCAATTTCGAGCAGTTTCACCGAGAGTTTATCACCCTCTTTGATGCCTGTCTCTTCCATTGTCTCGAAGCGCTTCCAATCAATCTCGGAGATGTGCAACAGTCCATCCTTGCCGGGCATAAACTCGACGAATGCACCGTAGGGCATCACGCTGCGAACAAGACCCTCATATACCTCGCCTGCCTCGGGGATTGCCACGATGGCGCGAATCTTTGCGATTGCCTCGTTGATGGCGTTGCCGTTGTTGGCTGCAATCTCGATGATGCCCTCGCCCTCAACCTCTTCAATTGAGATTGTGGCGCCTGTCTCCTCCTGCATCCCCTGAATAATCTTTCCGCCCGGGCCAATGACTGCACCGATAAACTCTTTGGGAATGCGCATTGTCTCGATGCGGGGTGCGTGAGGCTTAAGCTCGGCGCGGGGCTCGGCGATGCACTCGGTAATCTTTCCGAGGATGTGCATACGACCCTCGCGTGCTTGGTTCAGAGCCTTTTCGAGAATCTCGAACGAGAGGCCATCGACCTTTATATCCATCTGAGTGGCAGTGATACCGTCAACGGTTCCTGTTACCTTAAAGTCCATATCTCCCAAATGGTCCTCGTCGCCAAGAATATCGCTGAGCACGGCATATTTATCCTCGCCCGCATTCTTGATAAGTCCCATTGCAATACCCGACACCGGCTTTTTAATCTTAACGCCTGCGTCCATAAGGGCCAATGTTCCGGCACAAACGGTTGCCATCGACGATGAGCCGTTCGATTCGAGAATATCCGATACTACGCGCACGCAGTAGGGATAATCGGCGGGAACCATATTCTTGAGGGCACGGCAAGCAAGATTACCGTGGCCAATCTCGCGACGACCTACTCCACGCTGGGCACGAGCCTCGCCTGTAGAGAAGGGGGGGAAGTTGTAGTGAAGCAAGAAACGGTCGGTTCCTTGGTTCATTACATCGTCTATAATCTTCTCGTCGCGCTTTGTACCCAATGTTACCGATGTGAGCGACTGTGTCTCGCCGCGGGTAAATACCGCCGAACCGTGGGGGCCGGGCAGGTAGCCTACCTCGCACCAGATGGGGCGAATCTCTGTGGTCTTACGGCCGTCGAGACGCTTACCCTCGTCGAGGATGCAACGACGCATAGCCTCTTTCTCAACGTCGTGATAGTAACGGTCGATAAGAGCGCCTTTCTCTTCGAGCTCCTCCTCGGTGAATTGTGCCTTAAACTCCTCGCGTACAGCCTCGAATGCCTCGCTGCGACCGTGCTTGTCGTTGTTGCCGCTTGCTGCTACTGCGTATGCCTTGGCATAGCAGGCCTCGTGTACCTGCGCACGCAACTCCTCGTCGTTCTCTTCGTGGCAATACTCGCGCTTAACGGTCGAGCCAACCTCTTCCATAAGCTCCATCTGAGCCTTGCAATGTACCTTGATTGCCTCGTGAGCCACTTTCATTGCCTCAAGAAGCTCGGCCTCGGAAACCTCTTTCATCTCGCCCTCGACCATCATAATGTTGTCGTATGTGGCGGCAACCATAATGTCCATATCAGCGCTCTCCATCTGAGCGAATGTGGGGTTAACGACAAACTCGCCGTTTACGCGAGCCACGCGAACCTCGGAAATGGGGCCGCCGAAGGGGATGTCCGAAACGGCAAGAGCTGCCGAGGCTGCAAGACCGGCAAGCGAGTCGGGCATATCAACGCCGTCAGCCGAGAAGAGGATGATGTTTACATATACCTCGGCGTGGTAGTTATCGGGGAAGAGAGGACGCAGAGCGCGGTCAACCAAACGGCAGGTCAAAATCTCGTAGTCCGATGCCTTGCCCTCGCGACGCGTAAAGCCACCGGGGAAGCGTCCAAAGGCCGCATATTTCTCTTTATACTCAACCTGTAAAGGCATAAAATCGGTACCGGGTACTGCGTCTTTTGCTGCACACACGGTAGCCAACAGCATAGTGTTACCCAAACGAAGCATCACAGCGCCATCGGCCTGCTTGGCCAATTTGCCTGTTTCGAGTGTGATGATACGTCCATCGGGCAAAGCCACATTTTTTGTTACAACATTCATCTTTCGTCTTATTTTAAACAATTTCTGTATCTAAATTCTCGCAAAGATACATCTTTTTCCATATTTTCACTATCTTTGCGCAATATTTTTGCTGCTTTTTCGGCCTTAACGGGTCAAAAGCAGATAAATTAAGTACCAAAAAACCGATTATCGCAATGAATATATTAAAATTCAATACAATAGGCTTGATGCTTGCGGGCGCGCTCTTTTTTACCGCTTGCGTGCAGGAGCCGACGTTTACCATCAAGGGCAGTATTGCCAACGGCGAGGGCCGCACACTCTATCTGTCGAACGTGGGTACGGTGGGCGCACGGTATATCGACTCTGTAAAGCTCGATAAGAAGGGGACGTTCAGCTTCAGCAAGGAGCGTCCCGAGTGCTACGATTTTTATCGTCTGCAACTCGACAAAAAGGGACGACAGATAACGATTGCCATCGACTCGACCGAGACGGTAACGGTAAGGAGCGACGCCCGTGCTCTCATCGACAGCTGCCGCATCGAGGGCTCGCCGCAGAGCGTAAAGATTGCCGAGCTCGACGCGCTTGAGGTTGCGCTGGACAAGCAGGTGAATATGCTCATCGAGGGCAGCGGTCCCGAAATTGGTCAGACGCGCGAGACAATCTACACCATCATAAACGAATTTAAGCAAAATATCTGCAAGGAGTATATTATGCCCGCTCCCCACGCGGCAAGCGCCTACTATGCGCTGTTCCTCAGCGTGAACGGCTCGCCGCTGTTCGACCCCCTGAGCAACCGCTTCGACAGTCGCTGCTACTCGGCCGTAGCCACGGGCCTCAACCACCATCACCCTCACGCCACACGCGCACAGCATCTGAGCAATTTGGCAATAAAAGGTATGCGCGCCACACAACCCGCACGCCGCGACACAATCTACATCGACACCGGCGACGGCTCGGCAAAGGGGCTGTTCGACATTAAACTGCCCAATATCGACGGCGACACACTCAGCCTCACCGCGCTCAAAGGCAAGGTAGTGATGCTCGACTTTACCCTCTATAGCAACGCAAAAATAAGCGCCCGCAACCTTGAGCTGCGCGACATTTACGAGAAATACAAAGCCCGCGGATTCGAGATTTATCAGATTTCATTCGATGGAAACGAGCATTTCTGGAAGACCTCGGCCGCCAATCTGCCGTGGCAGTGCGTCTATGACGGCGGCGGCAGCTCGTCGTACAATCTGACACTCTATCAGGTATCAAAAATACCCACCTTTTTCCTCATAAACCGCGCCAACGAGATTGTGCTACGCGACGAGCAGATTGAAGACCTGAACAAGAGCATCGAGGCGCTCTTACGTGAGAAATAAAGGTGTCTAAGGAGCGCTACCGGGGGGGGCATCCGTAAAGCCCCCGGCCGCCACAAACAAAAACAAGAACCAAAAAACTTTTTTTAGAAATTTAAACAGCCTCTAAATTTGTTTTTTAATTAAAAAGGGCTTATCTTTGCCCCGTAAAGGAAAAGGAATTGGGTTCCGGCACTCGTGCTGGAATCCTTTGTTTTACTGTTTTTAAAAATAAGGAAGAAGATGAGTTATATGTCTCAGGAAGGCTACAACAAGCTGTTAGCCGATTTAAAAGAGTTAGAGGGTAAGCGTCCCGAAATTGTACGCGCCATCGCCGAAGCACGCGACAAGGGCGACCTTTCCGAGAATGCCGAGTACGATGCTGCAAAAGAGGCACAAGGATTGCTCGAAATGAAAATCAACGAGTTGAAAATGATTATCGCCGATGCAAAAATCATAGACACATCAAAATTGAGCACCGACAGCGTACAGGTACTCACCAAAGTAGGTCTCAAGAACACAAAGACCGGTGCGCTTATGCAATACGCCATCGTCCCCGAGAGCGAGGCCAATCTGCGCGAGGGCAAAATATCAATCAACACCCCCATTGCCAAAGGGCTTTTGGGCAAGAAGGTTGGCGACGTTGCCGAGATTACCGTTCCGCAAGGCAAAATATACCTTGAGATTACAAGTATTTCAATCTAAATAAGACAAAAAAATGGCAACAATCTTCAGCAAGATAGTAAAGGGCGAGATTCCCAGCTACAAGGTGGCCGAGGACGAGAATTTCTACGCATTTCTCGACATTAACCCCCTTGTAAAAGGACACACCCTTGTAATACCCAAGCGCGAGGTTGACTACATATTCGACCTCGAAGACGACGAAATTGCAGCAATGCAGGTATTTACAAAGCGTGTAGCAACAGCAATAAAAAAAGCCTTCCCCTGTATAAAGGTAGGGCAGGCAGTGCTGGGCCTCGAGGTTCCGCACGCACACATACACCTTATTCCTATGCAGAGCGAGCGTGATATGCTCTTCACAAACCCCAAGCTAAAGCTGAGCAACGAGGAGTTTATCGAGGTTGCCAACAAAATAAGCCAAGAGTTTGTATAATCCCCCACACCTAAAGAAAGGCGATTATACCTCAGTCGGCAGATGAGCACTCATCTGCCGACTGAGGTTATATATGCGCCACACTCAAAATTGGTGGCGAGAGAATATTTATCGCATAAATTTTCTTAATGTTCCAACTTTTTACTAATTTCGCTTCTAATAAATAAAGGAGGAGACGAGCCGCGGGCACAAAAGTCCTTTTTCTGCACCCACCATCGGCCACCGAAACAAAAAACAAAAGAGCTATGCGCACACTGATAGAAAATGCAACGATAGTAAACGAGGGCCGAAAATTCATCGGCTCGATAGTTGTGAACAACGGCAAAATAACCGATATTCTGCACGAGGGCGAGCATCCGCGACGAGGGAATATCGACGCAAGAATCGACGCCGCGGGGCTCTATCTAATCCCGGGAGTAATAGACGACCACGTACACTTCCGCGAGCCGGGCCTCACACACAAGGCCACAATATACAGCGAGAGCCGCGCAGCAGCAGCCGGCGGCGTAACATCCTATATGGAAATGCCAAACACCGTCCCGCAGACAACGACACTGAAAGCCCTCGCCGACAAATATGCCCGCGCCGCAAAGGACAGCGTCATAAACTACTCGTTCTATTTTGGCGCCACCGGCAACAACTACAAGCTGTTCGCCCGCCTGAACCCCCACAAAGTATGCGGAATAAAACTCTTTATGGGCTCAAGCACCGGCAATATGCTGGTTGACACCGAGGAGAAACTCGCCAACATCTTCAGCGCGGCCACACTGCCCATTGCCGTCCACTGCGAGGATGCCACGCTCATAACAAGAACCGCCAAAGAGATTGTCGAGCGCGAAGGCAGCGACCCCGACGTAAAATTTCACCCCATAATACGCAGCGCCGAGGCCTGCTACCGTTCGACCAAGAGCGCCATAAAATTGGCCAAAAAATATGGTGCGAGGCTGCACATAATGCACATTAGCACCGCGCGCGAGCTTGAGCTTCTGACAGCCACAGAGACAGCCCACAAAAAGATAACAGCCGAGGTTACCCCCGCACACCTCATATTCTGCGACAGAGACTACGAGCGCTTGGGCACACGCATAAAATGTAACCCCGCGATAAAGAGCGAGGCCGACCGCAACGCCCTGCGCCGCGCAATAGGCGAAAATCGCATCGACGTAATCGGCACCGACCACGCCCCCCATCACCCCAACGACAAGATAGGCGGCGCGCTTAAAGCTGCATCGGGAATGCCAAGCATACAATTCTCGCTTGTGGCGATGCTGCAATTGGTAAACGAGGGAGTGCTCACAATAGAGCAGTTGGTCGAGAAGATGTGCCACGCACCCGCACAGATTTTCGGAATAAAAGGCCGAGGCTATCTGCGCAAGGGATATTATGCCGATTTTGTACTCATCGACCCCGCGGCGCCGCACACGGTAAAGAGCGCGGATATTGTAAGCATCTGCGGATGGAGCCCCTTTGAGGGCGCGACATTCGATTGGAGCGTGCGTCAGACGTGGGTCAACGGCGAGTGCCTCTACCTCGATGGAGTATTCAACGAGGCGATACGCGGAAAAGCCCTGCGTTTCGAGCGATGAGCACACAGCGCTTCACATACGAGGCTCGCGAATTGCTGCCCTACATCGACTGGAGCTACTTTTTCCACGCGTGGGGCATCGGCGGCCGCAACAGCCTCGGCAGCGCGGCGCAGGAGCTGAGGAGCGATGCCATCGCCCTCATAACAGAGAGCTGCTGCCGTGTGAATGCACTCTTCCGCCTGTGCGAGGCTCGCAGCGACGGCGACAACATAATCCTCGACGGCACACGGCTGCCCCTGCTGCGTCAGCAGCATTGCGGCGAGGCTCCCAATCTGTGTCTGAGCGACTTTGTATCGCCCCGCACCGACCGCGTGGGAGTGTTTGCAACGGCTATCGAGCGTGAATTTGAAGCCTCGCGCAGCGCCGACGACCCCTACCACAATCTGCTTGTACAAACCACCGCCGACCGTCTGGCCGAGGCAGCCGCCACACTGCTTCACCTGCGCGTGCGCACAAGCCCCGCCCTGTGGGGTTACGCCCCCGACGAAGCACTCAGCATCGAGCAACTCAACCGCGAAGAGTATCAAGGCATACGTCCCGCCGTGGGCTACCCCTCGCTGCCCGACCAATCGGTAATATTCATCCTCGACAGCTTATTACAGCTGGACGAGGCGGGAATATCGCTCACCACAAGCGGAGCAATGACGCCCCACGCCGCCGTCTGCGGAATTATGATAGCCCACCCCGCCGCACGCTATTTTGCCGTGGGCAGCATCAGCGACGAACAGATGGACGACTACTCCCGCCGCCGAGGCATAGAGAAAAGCCACCTCGCCAAATATCTTATTAAAAACATTTGATATAATTTTCGGCAGAAAGAAAAAAAGCACTATATTTGCCGTTAGGGCAGCCGCCCACCATAAATCATACAAAAAATACGACACAATGAGAAAAATTCTTCATCCACTCTACGTCCTGTACCAATTTGTTTTTGCCATTTGGGCAGGCATATTACTCACAATGCTTGCAGCCATCATCATTTGGTTGTTCGGCGGAGTATTGAAAATTAAAAATGCCGACTACTATCCCGCCGTCGTATGGTGCCGACTGATGTGCTACATATTCCTACTGCCCGTTAAGATTGTCAATCGCGACAAATATGTCGAGAAGGACAAGAATTATGTATTTGTGGCCAACCATCAGGGAATGTTCGATATTTTCATCCTGTATGGATACATTGTAAAGAATTTCAAATGGATGATGAAAAAGCAACTGCGCAAAGTGCCTATGCTGGGAATCGCCTGCGAAAAGACCGACCACGTTTTTGTCGATCGCACCACCCCGCAGAAAGATATTCTGCGTAAGTCGCTCAACATCCTTAAGAGCGGAAAATCAATGACCATCTTTGCCGAGGGCACCCGCAGCGACAACGGTAAATTGGGACGCTTCAAGAAAGGAGCCTTTGTGGTTGCCAATATGTCGCAGAAGCCCATTATCCCCATTGCCATTCAGGGAGCCTACGACATTCTGCCCAAAGGTAGCTTCTGCGCCCATTGGTCGCCCGTAACGGTAACCTTCCACGCACCCATCGAGTGCAAGGGACGCGACAGCGAGAATGTCGAGTATCTGATGAGCGAGACACGCGCCGTAATAGCAAAGACCCTCGGCGAGGAGTAAGAGCCGACAAAAAAGAACAATAAAGGGCTATTCCCCCAAGAGACGTAAGGGAATAGTCTTTTTACATAAAAAGTAACCCCCAAAAAAACGATATATTATGTACGACTTAGCAATAATAGGCGGAGGACCCGCCGGATACGTGGCAGCCGAGAATGCAGGCGCACGAGGAATGAAAGTAGTGCTTTTCGAGAAACGCGAGCTTGGCGGCGTGTGCCTTAACGAGGGCTGTATCCCCACAAAGACACTCCTTTACAGTGCCAAAATGTACGACCACGCACAAGGCGGCAAAAAATATGGCATAACAGCCGAGGGCGTCGCCTACGACTACAAAAAAATAGCCGACCGCAAGACAAAGGTCGTGCGTAAGCTGGTAGCCGGAATAAAAATGAAGATGGAGCACAACAACGTCGAGGTTGTACGCGGCGACGCATACATTAACAGCGGCGACGAGCACAGCATCGGCATCACCTGTGGCGAGGCGTCGTACGAGGCAGCGCGTCTGCTCATCTGCACGGGAAGCGAAGCCTTTGTGCCCCCAATCCCCGGCGTGCAGGAGAATGACGCCATACTCACCAACCGCGAGATTCTGGCACTGACCGCCGCCCCCGAGAGCCTCGTAATTATCGGCGGCGGAGTAATTGGAATGGAGTTTGCCAGCTTCTACAACAGTTTGGGAATTGCCGTAACAGTGATTGAGATGCTGCCCGAGATTTTAGGCGGCCTCGACAAGGAGGTGAGCGAAATGCTGCGCGGAATATACACCAAGAAAGGGGTGAAGTTCAACCTCAGCTGCAAGGTAACAGCCGTCGAGGGACACTGCGTACACTACACCGACAGCGAGGGCAACGCACACTTTGTCGAGGGCGACAAGATACTGATGAGCGTCGGCCGTCGGCCCGTGCTCACGGGCTTCGGCCTTGAGAATATCCCCGTGGCCGTCGAGCGCGGAATAAAAGTCAACGAGAAGATGCAGACAACAATGCCCAACGTCTATGCGGCGGGCGACGTAACAGGATTCTCGCTGTTGGCCCACACCGCCAGCCGCGAGGGCGAGGTTGCCATAAACAATATGCTGGGAGGCGAGGATAAAATGGAGTACAACGCAATCCCCGGAATAGTATATACCAACCCCGAGGTAAGCTGCGTAGGCCTCACCGAGGAGCAGGCACAGGCACAAGGCATAGAGTATCGTCTGAGCAAGCTGCCAATGACCTACGCGGGACGCTTCGTGGCCGAGAATGAGGGACAGACAGGCCTGTGCAAGATACTCACCGACGGCGAGGGACGTGTGCTGGGCGTACATCTGCTTGGAAACACATCGAGCGAGTTTATCTGCGCCGCCTGTATGGCAATCACAAACAGACTGACAATCGACGACCTTCGTCGCACAGTGTTCCCCCACCCCACAGCCTGCGAGATTCTGAAAGAGGGCCTTTTCGAGCTTGTCTGAAAAGTGAAAAAAAGATTAAAAAGAG
Source organism: Bacteroidaceae bacterium (assembly GCA_017407905.1). Taxonomy (GTDB): domain Bacteria; phylum Bacteroidota; class Bacteroidia; order Bacteroidales; family Bacteroidaceae; genus HGM04593. The sequence continues at coordinate 9,603 of JAFQVS010000101.1, forward strand.
TAAACAAAAGAGTAAGCTAATAGGTTAATTGGATAAAAAATTGTTACTTTGTTCCAATTTTAAAAAAATAAAACTATGAAAGAGTGCAGGGTAAAACCCACAAACGGCAAATTAGGAGTAATGTGCGTAGGCCTCGGCGCCGTAACCACAACCACAATCACCGGCGTGCTTATGTCGCGCAAGGGCCTCTCGAAGCCAATCGGTTCATTTGCCTGCGATGGAATAATGCGTCTGGGACGAGGAAGCGACAAGATATATAAAGAGGTTAAACACATACTGCCCATTGCGAGCCTCGACAGTATCGTCTTTGGAGCTTGGGACATATACGAGGATAACGCCTACGAGGCAGCCCTCAAGGCCAACGTCCTTAAACAATCGGACATTGACCCCGTAAAGGAGGAGCTACAAGCCATCCGCCCCTACAAAGCCCTTTTCGACAAGAATTACGCAACGAACATCGACGGGCCTAATGTAAAAACAGGCGACACACGCTGGCAGCTCACCGAGCAGCTGCGCGAGGATATTCGCAGCTTCAAGTCCCTGCACAATTGCGACCGCGTGGTTGTAATATGGATTGCAAGCACCGAGAAATATATCCCCCGCGACGAGGCGGTACACGGCAGCCTTGCAGCCTTCGAGGCAGCAATGAAGGCCAACGACACAGAGCGCGTTGCACCGAGTATGTGCTACGCCTACGCCGCAATGCGCGAGGGCTGTCCCTTTGTGATGGGCGCCCCCAATCTGTGCATAGACATTCCCGCAATGTGGCAGCTTGCCGAGGAGATGAACGTACCCATCGCAGGAAAAGACTTCAAGAGCGGACAGACAATGATGAAGACCGTGCTTGCCCCGGCATTCTTCACACGTCAGCTGGGCGTAACAGGCTGGTTCTCGACAAATATCTTAGGCAACCGCGACGGCGTAGTCCTTGATGCCCCCGAGAATTTCGAGACCAAGCGTCGCAGCAAGACCTCGGCACTGAACAACATCCTCGACAGCGACGTCTATCCCGAGCTCTACTCGGACATCTACCACAAGGTGCGTATCAACTACTACCCACCGCGCGGCGACGAGAAAGAGAGCTGGGACAACATCGACATTTTCGGATGGATGGGCTACCCGATGACAATAAAAGTAAATTTCCTGTGCCGCGACTCAATTCTGGCCGCTCCCATAGTGCTCGACCTTATCCTCTTCAGCGATATTGCACTGCGCGCCGGCCTTGCGGGCATTCAGGAATTTATGTCATTCTACTGCAAGGCACCAATGCACAAGGACGACGAAAAACCCGTTCACGACCTCTTCAAACAATTTGCGATGCTCAAGAACAAGGTACGAGAGCTTGCAGGCTACGAGCCCGACCAAGAGCTCGACTAAACAGAGCCTCACCAACCAAAAGAACCAACCAAAAGAATATGCAACAATTCAACAAATTGTTGCATATTCTTTTAATATTCGAGACAAATAACACATTTTTTTGCATTTTTATTGTGTAAATTGTAATTGAATATGTATTTTTGCAGCCGTTTAGAAATTCAAACAGTTTCTTAAGAATTAAAGCAAAATATGAAAGTAAAAAACTCGCGCCTCGACGCCATACGCCTCATACTCTCGACACAAGAGATAGGCAGCCAAGAGGAGCTTCTATCCGAGCTATCAAAGGAGGGCTTTACACTGACACAGGCAACCCTCTCGCGCGACCTTCACCAACTGCAAGTGGTAAAGACCGTCGGCCTGCAAGGAAAATACCGATACGTGCTCACACGTCCGCACCAATACAGACACGAGGGGGCCGAGGGAGAAATGCGCCCCATCGCCCCGCCGCAAGAGATTAGCGGATACGTCTCGATAAGTTTCTCGGGCAATATGGCAGTAATCCACACAAAGCCCGGATACGCAAGCATTTTGGCCTATCACATTGACGGATACAATTTTCCCGAGATTTTGGGCACAATAGCAGGCGACGACACAGTGATGATGGTGCTAACCGAGCAGACAACAAAGGGAGCGGTACTGAGAGCACTGAGAACAATTATACCTAATATATAATATAAAAAGGGGGGAAAGATGGAACAAGAGATAAACGATGGCATCAAGGTAATAATAGCCGATGCCTCACACGAGAAATATGTTGATGAGATACTCGAAACAATAAGCGCCGCTGCAAAAGTGCGCGGCACGGGAATTGCCAAAAGAACACACGAATACCTTGCGCAGAAGATGCGCGAGGGAAAAGCCGTGATTGCCCTCAACGAGGATGGCGAGTTTGCCGGGTTCTGTTACATCGAGAGTTGGGGCAACAAACAGTACGTTGCCAATTCGGGACTTATTGTGAGCGACCGTTTCCGCCGCCACGGCCTTGCCCGACGCATCAAGAAGAGAGCCTTCGAGCTGTCGCGTCAAAAATGGCCCGATGCCAAGCTCTTTGGTCTGACAAGCGGTGGTGCCGTGATGAAGATAAACACAGAGCTGGGCTACGTGCCCGTACCCTTCTCGGAGCTCACCGACGACGAGGCCTTCTGGAAAGGCTGTCAGGGCTGCGTCAACCACGACGTACTTATGCGCACCGACCGTCGCTACTGCATCTGCACAGCAATGCTCTACGACCCCGCAAAGCACAAAGACGATAAGTAAGAACATCCAACCTTACACCCATTTTTTAACAAAAAATAATAAAAACAAGAATATGAGCAAGAAAAAAGTTGTTGTCGCATTCAGCGGAGGATTGGACACATCCTTTACAGTAATGTATTTGGCCAAAGAGAAAGGCTACGAGGTTTATGCAGCCTGTGCCAACACAGGAGGCTTCAGCCCCGAGCAACTGAAACAAAATGAAGAGAATGCCTATAAATTGGGTGCCACAAAATATGTTACACTCGACGTTACACGCGAGTACTACGAGAAGAGCCTCAGATATATGGTCTATGGCAACGTGCTGCGCAACGGCACCTACCCAATATCAGTATCATCCGAGAGAATATTCCAAGCGCTGGCCATCGCACGCTATGCCAACGAGATTGGAGCATCGGCAATTGCCCACGGCAGCACAGGAGCCGGCAACGACCAGATTCGCTTCGATATGACCTTCCTTGTGCTGGCTCCGGGCGTGGAGATTATCACCCTTACGCGAGATATGGCACTGACACGCGAATTTGAGGTAAATTATCTTAACGAGAATGGCTTCAGCGCCGATTTTACCAAGCTGAAATATTCGTACAACGTAGGAATTTGGGGAACCTCAATATGCGGTGGCGAAATTCTCGACTCGGCACAGGGACTGCCCGAGACGGCCTATCTGAAACAGGTCGAGAAAGAGGGCGAGGAGGAGCTTCGCCTCACTTTCGAGAGTGGCGAACTGAAGGCCGTCAACGGCGAGCGCTTCGACGACCCCATCAAGGCCATTCAAAGGGTCGAGGAGATTGGTGCACCATACGGCATCGGCCGTGATATGCACGTTGGCGATACGATAATAGGAATAAAGGGCCGCGTGGGATTCGAGGCGGCAGCGCCTATGCTCATCATCGGTGCCCACCGCTTCTTAGAGAAATACACCCTCAGCAAATGGCAGCAATATTGGAAAGACCAAGTAGCCAATTGGTATGGAATGTTCCTGCACGAGAGCCAATATCTTGAGCCTGTGATGCGCGACATTGAGGCGATGCTCCAGAGCTCGCAGCGCAACGTCAGCGGCACGGCAATACTCAGGCTAATGCCCAAGCACTTCGAGACAGTGGGCGTCGAGTCGGCCAACGACCTTGTAAAGAACAAATTAGGCGAGTATGGCGAGATGCAGAAAGGCTGGACAGCCGAGGATGCAAAGGGATTCATAAAGGTAACATCCACCCCCCTGCGCGCTTACTATCTTAATCACCCCGACGAAAAAATATAAAGAATATGATAAAAGTAGGAATTATCGGAGGTGCCGGATACACCGCAGGCGAGCTTCTGCGCCTGCTCCTCATACACCCCGACGTTGAAATATGCTTTGTACACAGCGGCAGCAACGCCGGCAACAAAATAACCGACGTTCACAGCGGGCTTTTGGGCGAGACCGAGCTGATGTTCACCGATGAGCTTCCCCTTGAGAGCATCGACCTGCTCTTCTTCTGCACGGCTCACGGCGACACACGCAAATTTATGGAGAGCCACCAGCTGCCCGACGAGTTGAAAATAATTGACCTATCAATGGACTACCGCATCAAGGGACACGACCACGACTTTATCTACGGCCTGCCCGAGCTTAACCGCCGCGACACCTGCAAGAGACGTTACGTAGCCAATCCCGGATGCTTCGCCACCTGCATCGAGCTTGCCCTTCTGCCCCTTGCCAAAGAGCATCTTCTAAAGGGCGACGTATCGGTGAACGCAATCACCGGAAGCACCGGTGCGGGCGTAAAACCCTCGGCCACAACACATTTTAGCTGGCGCAACAACAACATAAGCATCTACAAGCCATTCGAGCATCAGCATATTCCCGAGATTATGCAGTGCATCAAGCAGTTGCAACCCGACTACAACGGCTCGATAGATTTTATCCCCTATCGCGGCGATTTTCCACGCGGAATATTCGCCACAGTGGTGGTAAAATGCGACGAGGAGATTGACAAGCTCTACCGCATCTACGAGAGCTACTACGAGCGCGACTCCTTTACCCACATTATCCCCACCCCGATAGACCTTAAACAGGTTGTAAACACCAACAAATGCCTCATTCACCTCGAAAAGCACGGCAACAAGCTGCTTATTACCTCGGTGATTGACAACCTTCTCAAGGGCGCCAGCGGACAGGCCGTGCACAATATGAACCTGCTCTTCGGCCTTGCCGAGACTGTGGGCCTGCAACTGAAGCCCTCGGCATTTTAACCACCACAAAGAAAGAAAAAGATGAAACTATACGATGTATATCCCCTCTTCGACGTGAACATTGTGCGCGGAGGCGGCTGCAAAGTGTGGGACGCCAACGGCACCGAGTACCTCGACCTTTACGGCGGACACGCAGTAATATCAATAGGACACTGCCACCCGCGATACGTCGAGGCGGTGAGCCGTCAGGTGAGCACATTGGGCTTCTACTCAAATTCCGTCGTAAACACCCTGCAAACAAAGCTCGCCGAGACATTGGGACGGATTAGCGGCTACGGCGATTACAGCGCCTTTTTCATAAACTCGGGCGCCGAGGCCAACGAAAATGCACTGAAGCTGTCGTCGTTTCACAACGGCCGTACAAGAGTAATATCATTTGCAAAGGCCTTCCACGGCCGCACGTCGCTGGCCGTAGAGGTTACCGACAATGCAAAAATCATAGCCCCGATAAATGCCAACGGACACACCACCTATCTGCCACTGGGCGATATTAAGGCCGTTAGGGACGAGATTGCCAAAGGCGACGTTACCGCGGTCATTATCGAGGGCATACAGGGCGTGGGCGGTATCAGAATACCCGAAGTGCAATTCCTCAGAGAGCTTCAAGAGGTGTGCAACGCCACGGGAACGACACTCATCCTCGACGAGATTCAGAGCGGATGCGGCCGCAGCGGAAAATTCTTTGCGCATCAGTGGGCCGGCATACGCCCCGACATTATCACGGTGGCAAAGGGCATCGGCAACGGGTTCCCCATCGGCTGCGTGCTCATAAGCCCAAAATTCACCCCGTGGGCGGGACAGCTGGGCACCACATTCGGCGGCAATCATCTGGCGTGCGCTGCGGCACAGGCGGTGCTCGACGTTATGCGCGACGAGAAGCTCATTGACAATGCAAACACCGTCGGTGCCTATCTTATGCAGGAGCTCTCGAAGATTGAGCGCATAAAGGAGGTGCGCGGCCGAGGGCTTATGATTGGAATGGAGTTTGACGAGCCGATAAAGGATATTCGCCGCCGACTGCTGTTCGAGCAGTATGTGTTCACGGGTGTGAGCGGCACGAATGTGATACGTCTGCTGCCTCCCCTGACACTCACCATACAACAGGCGCAGGAGTTTATCGTAAGGCTCAAGAGGGTGCTTGCGTAAGAGATTCACGCTTAGGCAATATACAAAAAATGTTCGCTACTTTTAAGAAAGTAGCGAACATTTTTTGTATTCTTTGAGTTTATGTCGGTAAGCCCTTTTCGGGGCCTCGGCCGAGGAATTTAACAGGCCCTTTTTTGCCCTTAAAGCGCCTTAGGCTTGTAAATATCGTTCCACCACGAGGCGTCGTCCTTGAGCCATTTTGCGAACCACGCAAAGATTGTATTCTGCCATTGGATGTATTTGCCGTAATCGAGAATGTGGTGGTCTTGTCCATCGACAAGCACCATTGCCGTCTCGCGTCCCAACAGCTTCAGGGCGGTGAACATCTGAATGCTCTCGCCCACGGGCACGTTCTTATCGACGTTACCGTGCAGGAAGAGTATGGGGGTGTGTATCTTATCGGCGTTGTACAGGGGGCTGCGCTCGACGTAAAGCTCTTTGTGGCTCCACGGATAGCTGCGTGCCATACTAACCTCGCTGTACGAGTAGCCCCAATAGCCCTCGCCCCAATAGCTTGTGTGGTCGCTTATTCCGGCGTGTGATATTGCTGCTGCGAAAATATCGGTCTTTGTTTGTAGATACTGCGTCATAAAGCCGCCGTACGATGCGCCTATGCAGCCTATCTTTTTGGCATCGACAAAGGGGTGTTCGAGACAGAAGCGCTTTGTGCCCTCGATAATATCGTCGGCGGGTCCCTCGCCTGCCGTATTTACGTGGCGCGAACCAAACTCCTGCCCGAATCCGCTGGCTCCGCTTGGCTGAACGACATATACAACGTATCCGAGTGCCGCATAAAGATGATGCGGGTAGCGGCTCGAAAAGTAACGTGCCGTGGGGCTGCATCCGCCATAGTAGTTAACCACCATAGGATACTTGCGCGAGGCGTCGAAGCCCGGCGGCAGATAGTAGCGACCATATATTGTATCACCGCGCGAGCTTAGGAAATTCCAATCGATGCACTCGCCCAGCTTCACATCTTTCAGTTTTTCGAGGGCTGTATCCTCCTTGAGTTGCTCGCGTCCCTTGCGGGTGTTAAAGGTATAGAGGCGCTGAGGATTCATCGCGCTCTGCCCATAGTAGGCCATCAGGGGGGCCGACGCTGCCACCGAGATACTGCTCACAATCTCCTCGCTCGCGGGCAGCTGCTCTATTTTTCCGTCGGCGGGCACGAGGCGGTACAGGCTGACACAGTCGCGATTCTCGGCCGTAAAGTAGATGTTTCCGTCGTTGCTCCACACAGTCTGCTGCACGCTGGGGTTAAACTCCTTTGTTACGGGTGTTACATCCTTGCTTGCAACGTCCATTATGAACATCTGATAGTCGAACATATTGGGGAATTTTCCCTCGGGGACGACGTTGCCGATGCCTCCCAGCGCCTCGGGCGAGCCTGTTATGAGTATCTGTCGGCCGTCGGGCGAGAATTTTGCACCGCTGATGAAGCCATCATCCTCGACAAGCGGCTGTACCTGCATTGTGGCAAGGTTCATAATGTAGAGCGATGAGAGTGTCGTGGGACGTTCGCTCAGTCGGCTCTTGCTTGTCATAAAAAGCAGGTAACGACCGTCGGCCGAAATATCTGCCGCCCACGAATTGTGGTAGCCGAATGTGAGCGGTTGCATAATGCCGCCCGAGAGATTGTAACGGGCAATATATGAGCGGTTGCGCCATCCGGGCTGACGGTCGTCGGGCTCTATTACCTCGTAAATTTCGCGGCGCTCGGCGGGACCCGCCACGCTGAGCGAATAGAGCAGAAAATCCTCGGTGGGTGCCACGCGGAAGTATCCGTCGGGCAGGCTGCCTGCAAGCACCGTCTCGCGGGACGTTGCGGGGTCGATGCTCACAAGCTCGCGCCCCTCGACGGCACGACGCGTGTAGTAGTAACAGTTACTCTTGGGCATCCACTGTATATAATCGGCCGAGGTTGCAACCACTCGGTCGGTGGCAACCTCTTTTACCTTGTGCACAACCGACGTCTCGCCACCCTTGTGAGTGGTGCGGTAGGAGACTATCATATATTTTCCGTTGGGCGATAGTGAGACGCCTGCGATGGATGTACCGTCAAGGACGTCTGAGATTGAGAAATTACGCTTGCCATCCTCGCGCAAGGAGACTGCCCCGGGCCTCTCGCAGGTGATTCTGAGCAAGAGAGAATCGACGCGCGCCGTGTCGGAGAGATACTTTATCACCACCTTATTGGTCGAGGGCTCAAGAGTAATCTCGCCCGCCGAGCGTTGCCGCCCGTTGATAAAAAGACGATAATCGGCGAGTTTATCCACCGTGAGACCTATTTTCACATACTCATCGGCCTGAAGCGCAAAAGAGAGCAGATGCAGCGCACGCCCTCTCTCGTGGCCGGGCAGTTGCACCCCCTCGACAGGCGTTCCCGCATCGACAAGGTCGAGTGCGAGAGGCCCGTCGAGCACACTCTTAATGTCAAACGCTTTTGAGTTTACATCTACCGAATCGACCATATAAGGTGCGCAAACGGCGTAAGGCCCCGAGTAGATAAATCTCCTCACATCAATTGTGTCGGTTACTGCCGAGACGGCAACAGCCCACAGAGCCATTGCCCCAAAAAGAATCTTTCTCATTTTTATATAATATTTCTTAATTATTAAAGTACAAATGTAATAAATGCGATAGAGCCTGCAAAGAAAGGCCGACAATAAAAAAATATTTTCTTAAGCGTAAAGAGGCTGACCGTGCAAAACTGCCGCGGACAAGAAAAATTAGTACACAAAAAATTTATAATCGTAAGAACATTATTTATCCATTGTCAATTTTTATGCCACTTTTTAGTTTTATTTAAATATTCTTAATTATATTCGCAAATATAAAATTCGCCACAGCAAAAAGTGATTATTCACACACAAACACAAAATATGAAAAAAACACTTCTTACAGGGCTTATGGCCCTTTGCTTTGCAGGCGTGTTTGCGCAGAGCAAGCTAATAAATCTGAGATTGGAAGGACGATTCGATGCTCAGCGCGAATATGTCGATGGTACCGACATTGAGGACAACAGCGGCTTCAAGGGTAAATTCCTTAACATAAGGATGGACGGTGATATTGGACACGGGTTCAGCTACTCGTGGCGTCAGCGTCTGAACAAGGCACACAAAGACCAGAGTTATTTCGACGCAACCGATTGGCTGACACTCACCTACACCACCGGCAATTGGAGTTTCTCGGGCGGTAAGCAGGTAGTGGGAATTGGTGGATACGAGTACGACCGTGCACCCATAGACACCTACAACTACTCGGAGTATTGCAGCAACATTGCCTGCTATCAGTTGGGAGTGAGCGCAGCCTACACTACCGATGGAGGAGGCGATAAATTTATGATACAATCCACAGAGAGCCCCTTCCGCGCAAACGCAAGTGATATGTACGCTTATAATATTATTTGGTATGGTTCGCACGGTTGGTTCAACAGCATCTACTCGGCAAATATGATTGAGTATCTCCCCGGAAAGTTCATCAGCTACATTGTGCTTGGTAATAAGTTCAACGTTGGCGATTTTTCTTTGGAGCTTGATATTATGAACCGTGCCACCGACAGCCACGCATATTTTGGCAAGAATATGTCTGTCATTGGCGAGCTTTCGTGGACACCCACCGAGCAGTGGCGCGTCTTTGGCAAGGCCTCGTACGACGTTAATAATACCACCTCGGACGCCGACTACTGTGTACTGCCCGGCACCGAGATTACCCGCGTGGGCGCCGGCATTGAGTTTTTCCCCATAAAGAGCTCAAAGGATGTTCGTCTGCACTTTAACGGGCACTACACATTCGGCAACAACGGTAACCCCTCAGGAGCCCTTATCGACAAGCAGTCAATGGTTGACGTTGGTATTACGTGGAGAATTAAAATCCTTTAAACGATTATAACTATGAAAAGAGCAATAAGAAAAGCGCGCAAGGCGCTTCCCCCCGGAATTTTGTGTTTGATAATTGTGATAGGTCTCTTTGCAGGCATTGCCTCGAAGATGGGCACTCCCAATATGCTGAACACAATTATGAACACGGCGCACGACCTTCTGCTGAACACCGTCTTTTACCTTATGGCAATATGCGTAATTACCGGTGCGATAGGCCGTCTGTTTGTCGAGTTTGGCGTTGTGAAACTGCTCGAAAAGATTCTGCGCCCGCTTATGAAGCCGATATTCAATCTGCCGGGCGTTGCGTCGCTTGGCGCGGTGCTCACGTTCCTCTCGGACAATCCCGCGATAATATCACTTGCGCAGGACAAGCGCTTCAGCAGCTATTTTAAAAAGTATCAGTTTATCTCGCTCACCAACTTTGGAACAGCCTTTGGAATGGGCCTTTTGGTGATTGTCTTTATGGTGGGACAGGGCTACTATGCGGCACCGTTCATCGGACTTATTGGTGCTGTGATAGGCTGCTTGGTATCGACACGACTGATGCAGCGCTTCATCATAAAGTCGTACCCGAAATTCAAGGAGCAGGATGCGTGCGAAGAGAAGCTGACCGACGAGGGCGAAAAGGAGCAAAAGTATAACCCGCTGTTCCAGAGAATCCTCGACTCGCTGCTCGACGGTGGACGCACGGGAGTGGATGTTGGCCTTGCCATTATCCCCGGCGTGCTCATTATCTCGACGCTGGTGATGATTCTCACATTCGGCCCGTCGAAAGAGACAGGCGAATTTACCGGTGCAGCCTACGAGGGTATAGAGTTTCTGCCGTGGATTGGTGCAAAATGCAGCATTGTCTTTGAGTGGTTGTTCGGCTTTACCGACCCGCATCTGATTGCTTTCCCAATCACTGCGCTCGGTGCTGTTGGAGCGGCTCTCGGCCTTGTACCCAATTTTATCGCCGAGGGTTGGGTTGACGGCAATGCAATTGCTGTGTTCACTGCCATTGGAATGTGTTGGAGTGGATATTTGAGCACTCACACGGCTATGCTCGACACATTGGGCTATCGTTGGCTCACTTCAAAAGCCATTCTTGCACACACAATCGGTGGCCTTGTGGCTGCTATTGTTGCTCATTGGATTTATTTTCTTTATACTCTGATATAATAAGCAGAAAATATTACACTCTGAGGCGGTGCACCGATGGCAATGGGCTACGGTGCACCGCATTTTTAATCGTTAAAATTTAATAAAAAAGAGGGGAGGTGTGTTACCGACGAGCCTCGGCGTGCGTCATAATAGTGTAGTTGTGAAACTACTCACGGTGTAAAGAAAATAGAATCCGGCGGCAGCGTGCCTCTGCCGGATGGATATTTTCCCGAACATAAGTTTTATTTTAACAAGAAAAGAGTGTACCCGATTGTTTACGGCGGTACACTCTTTTTGTTTTTTTGAATGAGGGAAGGGGATTAAGATAGCTCCAACGATAGTTCGGCGTGCAGTTTGTTGAGCAGGGGATTCTTTTTTCTTAGAATCTCGAATTGTTTTGTGCGGTCATATACGTGCCGCTCGACAACTACTTTATTTACGTCGATGCTCATTCTGAGGGGTGCTCCACCAAGTTCGGCGGACATTCCTGCGCATATTCTCTTGGCCTCGCTCTCGAACATTTCGGCCACCAGCTGATTATCGACCGATATTCCAAATGTGGAATTATCCTTGAGGGTGGGCACGATGATTTTCATTCTATCGGAGAGGGCGCGCTCGTTCTCGGGCAGTGTCATTGCAAAGGCCATCCACGCGCGGGCAAGCTCGTCGCCTGTCAGTTGCTTGAGGCTGCTTGGCTCGGTGGCTCGGGGCGCGGCGGTGGCTGTCGTCGGGGTGTTGCCGGGCTGCTGTGGCGAGGCTGTCGGCTTTTGGGCCATCGTCGAGCTGAACATTCTGCCCAAGCTCATTCCCGACGCTGCCTGACGCAGATGCTCGGGGCGTCCTTGTATGATAGTCTGCTGTGCGGCTGTCGGCTGCGAGGGCGGCTGTTGAACGGCTGCCTGCTGCGGGGCGGCGGGTTGAACGGTCGCCTGCTGCGAGGGCTGCTGTTGAACGGTTGACGCCTGCTGCGAGGGCTGCTGTTGAACGGTTGACGCCTGCTGCAAGGCGGCGGGCTGAACGGCTGCCTGCTGCGAGGGCTGCTGTTGAACGGTTGACACCTGCTGCGAGGGCTGCTGTTGAACGGTTGACACCTGCTGCGGGGCGGCGGTTACCTGTTGTGCGGTGCTACTATCTTGCTGCTTGTTGAAAATGGGTTTTAACTGCTTGGGGCCACGCCCCGCAGCATCGTCGTTGTCGTCGCTCACAAGCTGCGTCAGTTGTATCAGTGTGAGCTCGACCAGCAGCCGCTTGTTACGGCTCGTACGATAATTCATACTGCAATCGTTACACAATTTAAGTGCGGCAATAAGCATACGGGGATTGCACCGGCGTGCCTGCGCGGCATATTTCTGCCCAAGCTCGGCGTCGCCCTCGAACAGTGGCATCGTTGCGGCGTCCGAGGCCACAAGAAGGTCGCGGAAGTGCGACGCTGCCCCCTCGATGAAGATATTACCCTCGAAGCCTCGCGACAGCACATTGTTAAACAGCAGCAGCGTCTGCGCCGTCTGCGCGCCGAGCATATAGTCGGTGAGACGGAAATAATATTCGTAGTCGAGCACATTAAGACTCTCGATTACCTTGCCGTATGTAAGGTCGCCCTGCGTGAAGCTCACCATCTGGTCGAACAGCGAGAGCGCATCGCGCATACAACCGTCCGATTTTTGCGCAATTATGCGCAGGGCCGAGTGCTCGCAGTTGATGCCCTCTTTCGAGGCAATGCCTTGCAGATGGGCGATAATATCGGCAACCTCGATGCGGCTAAAATCGTATATCTGACAGCGCGACAGGATGGTGGGCAGAATCTTATGCTTCTCGGTGGTGGCCAATATAAATATTGCGTGGGCGGGGGGCTCTTCGAGGGTCTTAAGAAAGGCGTTGAAAGCTGCCTGCGACAGCATATGAACCTCGTCGATTATATACACCTTGTAGCGGCCCGTCTGCGGCGGTATGCGCACCTGCTCGTTGAGCGAGCGTATGTCATCGACCGAGTTATTGCTTGCCGCGTCGAGCTCGTAGATTGAGAACGAGCGCTGCTCGTTGAACGAGCGGCACGACTCGCAGCTGTTGCAAGGTTCACCGTCGGGGGTGGGATTCTGACAATTTATTGTCTTTGCAAAGATACGTGCACAGGTGGTCTTTCCCACTCCGCGAGGCCCGCAGAAGAGGAACGCGTGGGCGAGCTTGCCACTCTGTATGGCATTCTTCAGTGTCGTGGTAAGGGCTTTCTGCGCCACCACCGAATCGAATGTGTCGGGGCGGTATTTGCGCGCCGATACTATATAATCATTCATAAAATTTACTCTCTTATCTATTTTCTGCTAATATAATAACAAACAAGCGAAATTACATCAAATTTAACACATTTTTTACACAGCAGCCTCATCGGCCTTATGGAGCCGCCCGTAAATAAGGCTCGTAAACGCATAGAGCAAAAGTCCCGACGCAAGCCCCGCAAAAGCATCCACAAGATAGTGAGCCTTAATATAGACCGTCGCACAGCACAGCAGCACGTAGAAGGGGAGCATCACCGCCGCGAGCCCTCGCTTGGCACGCAGAGCCAGCAGCATAAGAATAGTCGAGACACCAATGTGCGAGCTTGGGAAAGCAGCCGTTGGGCGCTCGCCCGAGGCCTGTGCGGCATTCACCAGCGAGGTAAAAAATCCACCCTTGTCGGCCTGCGGAATTGTAATCTCGGGGTTCAGATTGAAATAATCGCCAATCTCGGGATAAGGGCCGACGGCCGCTACCCCCTCGCCAATAACGGGAAAATAGAATTGCGGCCCCGCCACAGGCACGAATATATATATAAGGTAATAAATATAGAACGAGGCGATGATAATGAACGTGCAGCGCTCGGCCTCGACGGGACGCTTGAAAAGATACCACAGGGTAACGACCGCAATCATCGGATAGTACGACCAATAACCCAGATTAAACGCCTCGCGCCACCAAAAGCCACTGCACAGTTGCTCGAAAAGCATCGACGGCTGACAGCCGAAAAGTGCAAGCTCGTGCGCCGCAAAAAAGTGGTCGAGATTGGGGAATATGCGATTAAACTCGAACGTGTCGGGGTACCAATAGGAGAGCAGAGCCATCTGCCCCACGATGCGCACAAGGCGCATCGCCCTCGACGGAAACCGTGTATAGGCGTATATTATGGCAAACGTGCCGCAGAGTATTGCGAAGCGTCCCAACAGCATCGACTGCGTATCGTGCAGACGCTCGAAGAATAATATAATCAGGATTGTGGTTACAAGATTGTACAGAAGATTCAGTTTCTCAACTGCCAAAAAACCATATGTAACCGGTTCGCGCTCAAAGAGTTTCATAGCCACTTATTCTGTTTGTACCATTTAATAGTCTCGGCCGTGCCGCGCTCAAGGTCGTAGTCGATGCTAAAGCCCAGCTCCTTGTGTAGCGCAGTTGTGTCGCACAGCCAATTTCGTTGTTTCATTATTTTGTATTTGTCGCTGTTGAGCGTCGAGGGCCGTCCCACGAGGCGCGCGCCCCACTCGGCACACGCCGATATTACCCTCAGCACCCACAAAGGCGCTTTTATGTGCAGCACCCCCCTGACGCCCATCTCGCGCTGAATATAGTCGCTGAATGCGCGGCTGCAATATCCGCGAGGCTCACTCACAAAATAGCTGCGCCCCACAACCCCCTTCTCGACGGCAAGATAAATTGCCTTTACAAGGTCTTTTACATAGATGAACGTAATTGTCTGAGGCTTGTAGCCCACAGAAAAATCAATATGCTGCTTTATGCTAACAGCCATCTGATAGTAGTCGCGCTCGCGCGGGCCATAGACCCCCGTCGGACGCATTATCACATAAGGGAAATTGGGCACACTGCGCAGAAACTCCTCGGCAAGCAGCTTGCTGATGCCGTATGCTGTGTTGGGACGCGGCGTGTCGCTATCAAGAATGGGAGTATAAGGCTGCTGCTCGCGCACAGGGCCAAAGACACTGAGCGAGCTTAGATATATAAACTGCCGCGGCACTATGTTAAGCCCCACAAGCACCTCGACAAAATTCCTTGTGCCGTCGGTGTTTATGCGCTTAAAATCATTCTTGTCGAGACATTTTGTGGCACCCGCAGCGTGTATTATACAGTCCCACCCGCCGTGCACCGATGCAAATTCCGAAATTTGCCGCTCCAGAATATCGCGCCTGCCAAAATTAAGCTCAATAAAATTTATCCGACCATCGGCAAGATATTTGCGGCTGCTCGAAGGGCGCACCGCAGCCCACACCTCGTAGCCAAGCTCCAATCCGCGCTCGACAATAAAACTGCCGATGAATCCGCTGGCACCCGTTACTAAAATCCTCATTCTTACTCTTATTTTTTGGGCTTTTTCTGTATTTTGCGGCGAAGTTACTCTTTTTTAAAAATTTTATCGTCAAAATTGTGAGAAAACTTGTTATTTAGACACTATATTTGTGTATCACATTTAAAACTTTAATATTATGTTTGAAAAAGATGTTCAGTTATTAGTCCGCAAGGCCGATGGCAGCGTAACAAAATTACCCTATTGGATGAATGTAGTCTCACTGAAGAACAGAGCAGTCGTGCCCGTTATGTTCGAGAAGAATTATCCTGTGGTGTTTGTAGTTTCACACATTGATGCCGAGGGCGTCCACACGTTGCTCGCTTGCGTATCGACGGGCGACATTATCGCAGCTCTCCCACAATTCATCGAGAATCTTGATGATATTGACGGGTGCTGCCTATCGTACTATTTCGAGCCATCGACAGAGGCCCGCAAAATAGTTGTCGAGGACATTTGCAAGGAGTTTGACGTTCCCTGCCACACTCTCTGAGGCGTTGTAAAGTAAATTGGTTCCCGGGAACCTGCTTTTACCAAGCACAGAAAGAGAGCCGACGCCGAAAAAGAAGAAATATTCGCGAGTTTCTTCTTTAAACGGCAGGGCTATAAAAAGAGACACGCACCATCATCTGCAAATAAACATAAAAGTCCTATTGTCGGCTTACCAAATAAAAGATTCTCACGAACTATCCATTTTTGCTCTTTCACACGTTTCCGACACGCTATTTTATTTTCAAGCATCTTTCACCACTTGAAGCCCCCAAAAAAACATATTTTCCCCTCGCGCAGCCGTTTTTTTCACATTGTTTAAATGTTTCGCACACATTTTTGACATAATTAAGTTTGTGTTCATTTTTTTTATTACTATTTTAGCGACAACATTAAAACAACGAGGCTATGGCAAAGAAAGGTGGAAAAGCAAGCAGACGTATGAACAAGCGTCAGTTGGTCGAGATGATTGTGGAGTTATTCAACCGCCACAACGATGAGCAGTTGAGCACAAAGGAGATTTTCAAGGAGTTAGGGCTGACGTCAATGTCGGCACGCACACTGTGCGTGTCCATTCTCGACGATATGGTCTTTGACGGTTACCTCATCGAGCCCCTCTTTCGCAAATATCAATTGGCCAACAGAGGCTCGGTGCTGTGTGGGACATTCAAGCGCAGCAACGAGGGATACAATATTGTTACGCCCGAGGATGGTGGCGAGCCTGTCATAATAACAGAGCGCAACTCGATGCACGCACTCACCGACGATTATGTGCGCGTAACACTCTTTGCCAAGAGACGCGGCCGCGGTCCCGAGGGCGAGGTTGTCGAGATTATCCGCCGCAAGCACGACTCGTTCGTCGGCGTGCTTAAGGTCGAGAAGCACTATGCCCTGCTGCTCACCGAGAGCCGCATTATGCCCAACGACATTTTCATCCCCAAAGAGCACCTCAAGGGTGGTAAATCGGGCGACAAAGCCGTCGTGAAGCTGCTCGATTGGCCATTGGAGAGCCGTAACCCCATCGGAAAAGTGGTCGATATTCTCGGTAAAAACGGCGAAAATGGCGCCGAGATGAACGCCATCCTTGCCGAGTATGGCCTGCCATACGTCTATCCCGCAGCGGTAGAGGAGGCCGCCAACCATCTACCCGCAGAAATAACCGCCGACGAGATTGCCCGCCGCGAGGATTTCCGCTCGGTTACAACATTCACCATCGACCCCGTCGATGCCAAAGACTTTGACGACGCAATCTCGATACGCAAAATATCGGATAAGCAGTGGGAGGTGGGCGTGCACATTGCCGACGTCTCGCACTACGTTACCGAGGGCAGCACAATAGACAAAGAGGCATTCAAGCGCGCAACCTCTATCTATCTGGTTGACCGCACAATCCCTATGCTACCCGAGCGGCTGTGCAACTTCCTATGCTCGCTGCGACCGGGCGAGGAGAAGCTCACCTATTCGGTAATATTCACAATGAACGAGAGCGCCGAGGTAAAGAATTTTCGCATAGTGCGTGCCGTGATAAACAGCGACCGTCGCTTCAGCTACGAGGAGGTTCAGGACATTCTGACAAAGGGCGAAGGCGATTTTTCAGCCGAGCTTACCATACTCAACAAGATGGCACAGGCGATGCGCACCAAACGCTTCGCAGCCGGAGCGATTGATTTTCAACAGGCCGAGGTTCACTTCCGCCTCGACGAGACGGGTAAGCCCGTATCGGTATATTTCAGCGAGAGCAACGAGTCGCATCAGCTCATCGAGGAGTTTATGCTTCTGGCCAACCGCACGGTAGCCGAGACCATAGGCCGAAAGACCGCAAAGAGCCAGCCAAAGACATTCGTCTATCGAGTGCACGACACGCCCGACCCCGAAAAGCTGACCGTGCTTGCACGCTTCGTCGCAAAATTGGGCTACAAGATGAAAAGCTCATCGGGACGCACCACCTCGCCCGCAGCGCTCAACAATCTTTTGGGCGAGATTAAAGGCACAAAAGAGCAGAATGTAATTGAGCAAATATCACTGCGCACAATGCAAAAGGCAAAATACTCCACCGAGAACATCGGGCACTACGGCCTCGCCTTTAAATACTACACACATTTTACCTCGCCCATACGCCGCTACCCCGACCTTCTTGTGCACCGTCTGCTCACACGCTATCTTGTGCAGAACAGCCGCTCGGCAAGCCAAGCAAAATACGAGGACTTCTGCGAGCACTGCTCGGCACAAGAGCAAGTGGCCGCAAATGCCGAGCGCGCCAGCATAAAATACAAACAGGTAGAGTTTATGAGTGAGCACATTGGCGAGGAGTACGACGCAGTAATAAGCGGCGTTACCGAGTGGGGAATTTATGCCGAGATTAACGAGAATAAGTGCGAGGGAATGATACCACTGCGCACGCTTCAGGACGATTATTACGAGTTTGACGATGCCAACTACTGCCTTGTAGGACGTCGCACACACCGCAAATATATGATAGGCGACGCAGTGCGCATACGCATTGTGCGCGCCAACCTCGACCGCAAACAGCTCGACTACGAGCTTGTCTGAGCCGCCCCGCCTCAGATTCTATTCAGAAGAGAAGGTTAGAAACAGCTTAAATCTCTTTCAGAAAACAATAAAAAGAAAGAACCGATGAAACTACTGATAATAGAGGACGACGACTCGCTACGCGAAATTATGCTGCGCGCGCTGCGCGGCGAAGGGTACGTAGTAGAGACGGCATCCACCTTCCGCGAGGCCGAGGATAAGATTGCGGGATACAACTACGAGTGCATTATGCTCGACATTATGCTGCCCGACGGCAACGGCCTCGCACTGCTCAGACACATAAAGAGCTTGGGCAAGAGCGACCGCGTGATAATAATCTCGGCGCGCGACTCAATCGACGACAAGGTCGAGGGACTTGAGCTTGGGGCCGACGACTATCTTGCAAAGCCCTTTTATATGGCCGAGCTTCAGGCGCGCATACGCAGCGTGCTGCGCCGCGGCTCGGCTGCGGTAGAGAGCACAATGAAGGCCGGAAACATCAGCCTCGACGTATCGGGGCGCAGAGTGGCGGTCGATGACAAGCCCCTCACACTGCTAAAGAAAGAGTTTGACATTCTGCTCTATTTTCTGCAACGTCCCAACCACATTATCGACAAGGCCGCGCTTGCCGAGGCTGTGTGGGGCGACCACATTGACGCCGCCGATAATTTCGGATTCGTCTATGCGCAGGTAAAAAACCTCAGAAAAAAACTCGCCGAGGCCCGCGCCACCGTAAACATCAAGGCCGTCTATGGATTCGGCTACAAACTCTCGGACGAGGCCGAATAACCACCATAAACCACAAAAGAGACAATGAAACTCATCTACCATATTACACTGCGATTGGCACTGATTCTTCTGCCCGTGATTACATTGTGGGCCGTAGTATTCTATTACACAATGGTGGGTGAGATAAACGACGAGTCGGACGACAGCCTTGTCGAGTATGCCGAGATTGTAATACGCCGTCATTTGGCAGGCGAGCCTCTGCCCGCGCTCAACAACGGCTCGAACAACAGCTACACGATTGTACCGCTGCCGCAGGGCGAGACGGTAGAGCCCTATATGACCTTTCACGACGAAATGGTCTATATCCCCGAGCAGCGCGACACCGAGCCTGCCCGCGTGCTGACAACCGTATATATGGACGACGACGAGCGTATGTACCGCCTCACCGTTGCAATGCCCACATTCGAGCGCGACGACCTTCTGAGTGCAATCTTCTGGTACACGCTTGTGCTCTATATTCTGCTGCTGATAACAATTATCTTAGCAACCACGCTCATCGTCTATCGCAGTATGCAGCCACTATACGCCCTTTTAAAATGGCTCGACAAATACACCCCGGGACGCCGCCCCGAGCGACTGCCCCACTCAAAAATCATAGAATTTGACAAGCTGAACCACTCGGCACAGACCACCATCGACCGCACCGAGGAGCATTTCGAGCAGCAGAAGCTATTCATCGGCAACGCCTCGCACGAGCTTCAGACACCGCTGGCCATCATTGGCAACCGCATAGAGTGGCTCGTCAACAACACCCCGCTGAGCGAGGAGCAGTATGCCGAGCTTGCCAAGATTCAACGCTCGCTCACACGCTTGGTGCGTCTGAACAGAACACTGCTGCTACTGACAAAAATAGACAACGGACAGATTCCCGAGAGCTCGGACGTTGATATTGCCGCGCTGCTGCGCGACGAGACAGAGACCTACTGCGAGATATACTCGCACCGCTCAATCGTGTGCACAAGCAGCATCGAAGGGCGGCACATTGTAAGAATGAACGAGTCGCTGGCAAGCACGCTGGTAACAAATATTCTAAAGAACGCCTTTGTCCACTCGGCCGACGGCGCGCACATAAGCGTTACACTCACCGGGAGCGAGATTATCGTCAGCAACGACGGCAACGAGCCTCTCGACAGCACACAGATTTTCGAGCGCTTCTATCACAGCGGAAAGAGCGGCTCGACAGGCTTGGGGCTTCCGCTGGTCAATTCAATATGCCGCTACTATGGGTTCGGCGTGTCGTACCGCTTCGACAAGGGGCAGCATCATTTTATCATCGCCCTCGGATA
Source organism: Bacteroidaceae bacterium (assembly GCA_017407905.1). Classification (GTDB taxonomy): domain Bacteria; phylum Bacteroidota; class Bacteroidia; order Bacteroidales; family Bacteroidaceae; genus HGM04593. The sequence goes on from JAFQVS010000101.1 coordinate 30,059, forward strand.
AAAGAGTATATAAAAGAGGTAAAAAGGCACAATCGCCCCCGAAGAAAAAGCCGCCCCGAAGAAAAAAAATCATTTTTTTCAGAAATTTCCTGTTTTTTCAATTTCTTTTCAGAATCGCATATAATATTTGCACTGTAAATGGTGCGGAAAGCGATAATCATCCGACACGCGCAACAACATTTATGAGGATGATTTTACATTCGTTACGCCACACCATCGAACAAGCCCCACAAAGAGCTTGTTTAAATAACAGAATAACTAACAAAGAAAAAAACAGAAAATTATGAAAAAGCTATTTTTATTGACACTCGCAATCTTCACACTCAGTATCGCAACAGCAAAGGCCGACAACGACCGAGTAATAACAAAGGACAAGCTGCCCGCATCGTCTCAGACATTTATATCCAACTACTTCTCGAAACTGAAAATATCTTACGTAAAAGAGGAGCGCGACCTATTCGACAAGAATTTCGAGGTAGTATTTACCGACGGCACAAAGCTCGAATTTCTGCGCAACGGCAATTGGAAAGAGGTTGACTGCCGCTACTCCGAGGTTCCCGCCGACATTGTCCCCCAGCAGATAAGAAACTACGTAAAGGAGCACTACGAGGGCGAAAAAATCCTACAAATCGACCGCGACCGCAACGACTACGAGGTCAGACTATCGAACCGCTTAGAGCTCACCTTCGACAAGAATTACAATATCATCGACATTGACGACTGATTGATGCGTCCTCAATTTTCCCCGACAACTAAGAAAAAAGCAACAACTAAGGATATACATTCCCCTAAGAGACAACTAAACAACTAAACAACTAAGCCCCCAATTTACTAACAACTAAAAGATAAACAATTATGAAAAAACTAATTCCTATCATTCTGTTTGTGCTGACAGCAGGATTCTTTACAGCCTGCGACGATGACGACGACAAGAAAGTAGCAGTTAATGAGGCTGTAAAATCATTCATCGAGCAAAAGTACAATGGCGCCACCATACGCGGTGCAGAATACGACCGCGACGGCCTCCTCGAAGTAGAGTTTCTGCACGACAACCACATAAAAGACGCCTATTTCAACTCGGCCAACAAATGGCTATATACCGAGTGGGACGTTGCCATCGCCTCGCTGCCGCAGGCAGTAACCGATGCAGTATCAAAGGCCTACCCCGATTTTCGCATCGACGATGCCGATTTTGTCGAGACCGAGAATAACACCTATTACGAGATTGAGATTGACAAAGGCGGCATCGAGCAGTGGATTTTTGTTACCCCCGACGGAGTAATCGTCAGCAATGGAAGCGAGGGTGCGGCGCCCGAGATAAACGCCACAGTTAAGAGCTTCATCGAGCAGAATTATCCCGGCGCCACAATCCTCTCGGCCGAATACGACAAGGAGAATCTTCTCGAAGTTGAGATTAAACACGAGAATATCCTAAAAGATGTCTATTTTGGCAACAACAATGCGTGGGTATATACAAAATGGGACGTTGCAGTGGCCTCGCTGCCACAGGCAGTAACCGACGCAGTTGCACAGGCTCACCCCGACTACAGAATAGACGATGCCGACTACATTGTAACCCCCGAGGCCGTCTTTTACAAGATTGAACTCGAAAAAGGCAATTTCGAGAACAGCGTTTACGTTGCCCCGGATGGCACAATCTTAAATTAAAATACTTCCCAACCAAAGAGAGCCAAAAATTCCTCTGCCGCAATTACTGCGGCAGAGGAATTTTTGTACCAAACAGATGGTGTCGAGCCGTTTTTTTGGTACTTATCGACCACGCGATTGCTTTCTTATTATTTTTTCTTGATTATTTTTTCTGTTTGTATTATCTTCGCATTTAAATTACGATGCACCATAAATTGCAAAATTATGGCTAAAGATAACAAGACAACACTATTAAACAACATAAACACCCCCGCCGACCTAAGAAAACTGAGCATCGAGCAGCTGCCACAAGTGTGTCGGGAGCTTCGGGATTTTATCATCGAATCACTCTCGCAGAACCCCGGGCACTTTGCGTCGAGCCTCGGAACGGTGGAATTAGTGGTGGCTCTGCACTACGTGTTCGAGACACCCGACGACAAGCTCGTGTGGGACGTCGGGCACCAAGCATACGCCCATAAGATACTCACCGGACGCCGCGACCGCTTCCACACCAACCGCAAATTGGGCGGAATAAAACCCTTCCCCTCGCCCGAGGAGAGCGAGTATGACGCATTTGTAGCCGGACACGCCTCAAATTCAATATCGGCGGCACTCGGACTATCGGTGGCCGCAACTATGCAAAATCGCGGCGAGCGTGTGGTGGCAATAATCGGCGACGGCGCAATGAGCGGAGGATTGGCCTTCGAGGGACTTAACAACGTATCGTCGATGCCCAACAATCTGCTCATAATACTGAACGACAATAATATGTCCATCGACAAGAGCGTGGGAGGAATGAGCCAGCTGCTCATCTCGATGCACTCGTCGAAGCTGTACAACAAGATAAGATACGCCATTGCCCGCGGGCTGACGAATATCGGCCTTCTGAACCGCGAGAGGGCAAAAAGCCTCACACGATTCAACAACGGCCTCAAGGCTATGCTCTTCAGACAGAATAACATATTCGAGGGGATGTGCACACGTTATTTCGGCCCCATCGACGGACACGACGTGCGCGAGCTTGTTCGGATGCTGCGTCTGGTAAAAGATATGCAGGGCCCAAAAATGCTGCACATACACACCGTAAAGGGCAAGGGCTACAAGCCCGCCGAGCAGAATGCCACCGTGTGGCATCAACCGGGAATATTCGACGCCGAGACAGGCGAGAGGATTGTGAGCAACGGCGGCTCGCCCCGCTTCCAAGATGTCTTTGGCGAGACACTTTTGGAGCTTGCACGCAAGAATGAGAAAATTGTGGGAATAACGCCCGCAATGCCCTCGGGCTGCTCGATGAACATCTTGGGGCGCGAGATGCCCAAGCGCTTCTTCGACGTCGGCATTGCCGAGGGACACGCCGTAACATTCTCGGCAGGCCTTGCACAAGGCGGCGCAATGCCCTTCTGCAACATCTATTCGTCGTTTATGCAGCGCGGATACGACAACCTTATACACGACGCAGCGCTTCAGCGTGCCAATATGGTGCTGTGCCTCGACCGCGCAGGCATTGTGGGCGAGGATGGCCCCACGCACCACGGCGCATTCGACATTGCCTATCTGCGCCCCATTCCCAATCTGACGATAGCATCGCCCTACGACGAGTGCGAGCTTCGCCGCCTTATGTACACGGCGCAACTGCCCGACAAGGGAACATTCGTGATACGCTATCCGCGCGGCAAGGGAAGCCTTGTCGATTGGCGCTGTCCGCTCGAAGAGATAAAAGTGGGCACAGGCCGCTGTCTGACTGAGGGCAACGACGTTGCCCTGCTGACGCTGGGTCCCATCGGCAAACTGCTGGAGCCCGTTGTAAAAGAGGCCGCCGACAAAGGCGTCAGCGTTGCGCACTACGACCTGCGCTTCGTAAAACCCTTAGACGAAGAGATGCTACACACGATAGGCCGAAAATTCAAGAAAATTGTTACAGTAGAGGATGGTGCAGTATCGGGCGGCGCAGGCTCGGCAGTAACCGAGTTTATGGCAGCGCACGGCTACACACCCACAATACGTTGCATAGGAATCCCCGACAATTTTGTCGAGCACGGAACCCCCGAGCAATTATACAAAATATGCAATATGGACAAAGAGGCAGTCCTCGGGACCATACTGCAAATAAAAGAATAAGAGACTATGAAAATAGTTATTGCAGGTGCCGGCGCAGTGGGCACACACCTTGCCAAAATGCTCTCCGAAGAGAACGAGAATGTAGTTCTTATGGACGAGCAAGAGGAGCGACTCGGAAAAATGGAGTCGATGTTCGACCTCAAGGCCTTAGTGGGCTCGCCCGTGCGCATAGGCGACCTTGTGGCCGCAGGCACCGATAAGACCGACCTTTTCGTGGCCGTAACCCCCGACGAGAGCGTCAATATAACAGCCTGCATATTGGCCCACTATCTTGGAGCCAAAAAAACCATTGCCCGCATCGACAATTACGAATATCTTCAGCCCAAGCACCGCGAATATTTCAGGTCGCTGGGTGTAAACTCGCTCATCTACCCCGAGCAGCTTGCAGCCGAAGAGATTACCACCGGCATAAAATACAGTTGGATGCGTCAGATGCTCGAATTTGGCAACGGAGCGCTGGTGATGATAGGCGTAAAGATACGCGCCAACTCATCGCTGCTGAACATCCCCTTCCGCGAGCTTGCCCGCGACATTCCCTATCACATAGTGGCCATACAGCGCGGCGATATTACCATAATCCCCCGCGGAGGCGACGTTCTCGAAGCCGACGACCTTGTCTGCTTTATGACCACAAAGGAGCAGATACCCCACGTGCGCAAGATATGCGGCAAGGAGCAATATGCCGAGGTGCGCAGCGTCATAATAATGGGTGGCGGACGCATAGCCGTGCGCACAGCCAACCTTATCCCCGACTACATAAGCGTCAAGATAATAGAGAGTGATATGAGCCGCTGCCGCAGGCTCATCGAGCTTGTCGATGACCGTGTGATGATAATAAACGGCGACGCACGCGACCCCGAGCTTCTTCTGAGCGAGGGCATACAGCACACCGACGCCTTCATTGCGCTGGGCGACAGCTCCGAGACAAATATCCTCGCCTGCCTCTCGGCCAAGCGAGCCGGCGTCTCGCGTACGGTGGCCGAGATTGAGAACATCGACTATATCTCTATGGCCGAGAGTATGGACATTGGCTCGGTGATAAACAAAAAGAAGCTGGCCGCAAGCACCATCTTCCAGATGATGCTGCGCACCGACGTATCGAGTGTAAAATGCCTCACATTCATTCAGGCCGTTGTCGTGGAGTTTCCCGTACGCGAGGGTGCCGCAATCACGCGCAAGCCCGTAAAAGACTTAGGGCTGCCCGACGGCGCCAATATCGGCGGCCTCATACGCAACGGCGAGGGCCTCAGAGTGAGCGGTAACACAATGATTCAGGCCGAAGACCACGTGATAATATTCTGCCTCGAAAGGGTACTGAAAAAACTCGAAAAATATTTCAACTAATGTTTCATCCCAAAGTAATTCTGCGCATTATAGGCCTGCTGCTTCAGTTGGAGGCACTGTTTCTTGCCTGCTCTCTGGGCCTGTCGCTCTACCTTAAGGAAGAGGGGATGCTCGGCGCCTATGTTTACTCGCTGGCGGCGCTTGTGGGAAGCGGTCTTTTGCTCACATATTTAGGGCACAACAAGGAGCGCAATATATCGCGCAAGGATGGATACATTGTCGTAACGCTCTGCTGGGTGGTATTTTCACTCTTCGGCGCAATGCCTTATTACATAAGCGGTTATCTGCCATCAATAACCGATGCTTTTTTCGAGACAATGGCCGGATTCACAACCACCGGCGCGTCGGTGGTGAGCAATATCGACGAGCTTCCGCGCAGCCTTGTCTTTTGGCGCATTATGACGCAGTGGATAGGAGGCTTGGGAATTGTATTCTTCACAGTCGCCGTGCTACCCATTTTCGGGCTTGGCGACCTGCATCTGTTTGCAGCCGAGACCATCGGCATTGCGCGAGCGAAGCTGCATCCGCGCATCTCGGTTACGGCACGATGGATTCTCACAATCTACGTCTGTCTGACGCTCATAGAGGCCGTGTGTCTGAAGGTTGCGGGAATGGGCTATTTTGACGCACTGTGCCACGCAATGTCAACAATGTCAACGGGTGGAATCTCGACCAACAGCGGGGGCATTGCAGCCTTTAATTCGCCCGCCATCGAGTACATCATAATTGCCTTTATGCTGATGGGCGGAACCAGCTTCTCGCTGCTCTATCTGGCCATTTTCAAGGCACGGCCGGGCGAGCTTTTCCGCGATGCGGAGTTTAAGTCGTACATCACTTTTGTTGCTCTGTTCACCGCAATTATCTGTTTCGGACTTTATATCACTGAGAATATGAGCGCCGAAGGCACTGTGCGCACGGCACTTTTTCAGGTAGTCTCGGTGATTACAACGACAGGCTTCTCGACCACCGACTACTCGCAGTGGTCGCCCGTGCTGTGGTTCACACTCAGCGGCGCAATGTTCGTGGGGGCCTGCTCGGGCTCGACAACCGGCGCTATGAAGAGTATTCGCGTGGCCATCCTCGGGCGGGTGATGAACAACGAGTTTAAGCGCATCGTCCACCCCAACGCCATTATCCCCGTAAGATTGGGCCGCAGGATTGTATCGGAGCAGATTCAGTCGGCGGTGCTTGCCTTTACCGTGCTGTACGTGGGAATGGTGGTTGTTGGGATTCTCATAAATATGTGCTTCGGACTGAACCTTGTGGATGCTTACGGCCTTTCGCTATCGAGTGTGAGCAATGTGGGCCCGGGCCTCGGCAACTACTCATCGGCCAATGCTATGGCCACGCTTCCCGACACACTAAAATGGTTCTATTGCTTCCAGATGCTTGTGGGACGCTTGGAGTTTTTTGCCGTGCTGCTGCTCTTTACCCCCGTATTTTGGAAAAGGCAGTAATTATTTCTGCGCCGCGAGGCCCGCAAGAAGCCTCTGAATATCGCGCTTAATCCATTTGTAGGGGGTGGCCTCCTTGTAATTTGTGTTTTTACTGAGCATAAGCGCAACGTCGCACTGACTGTGTCTGTACGACGAGAGCTCGTTGTTATATTGCTGACGGTGGCAGGCCAGACGTTGAATCTCGGTCTCGCGCTTGTTGCGCAGATGCCTACACACGGGTCCCAAAATGCGCAGCACCACACTATCCATAATATGATGGCCCTGAATATATAAATAGGTATCCTCGTCGATGATTCCCAAGCGTGCAAACTCCTCTTTCAGAGCCTCGTAACGCGGCAGCAGATGAGAAAAATTCTTCTCAAGGAGTTGCAGATGATGATTCACACGCAGAGCCAATTGTTTGAGCGAGTGCTCGGGATTGCCTATATTAAAAGAGGTTATGCGCACAATCTCGCAGAAGCGCTGCATACTCATTGTCTTTAGGTCGCGCATACGGTAAAAGAGTATGTTCCACACGAACAGCGGATAGCAGATGCGCGAGTAGAGTTTCATATAAGCCACAAAATCGAGGACATCATCGTCGTTCAGAGTGCTCTGCACACAGACGGCCTTAAGGCCATCGGCGTAACATTGCAGATTCTCAATTGCGTAGGCGTATGTATGCAGAATATAGTCATTCTCGATAAGCTGACGCGAGGTTGACGTTGCCCCTTGCAGAAGATAGTCGTAGTCGCTATCGACACAAGCTATCATATTGCGTCCCACTCCCTTTCCCAGCATATTCATCATAGCCTGTTTTTTCCCTTTTGTGAGGCTCTTGCGGGCGGGCAGAAGCACCTCGAAATGATATTTGTCGCTCTCGAACTCATCTAATATCGAGCGCCAAAAAGAGACATCATCGTAGCTCTCGACGTAGGCCACAATGCGTATTTTGTTGCGCTTGGGCCTCAGAGCGTTGGCCGCCTCGATAAAGCCCGAATTAAGATATTCCGTGAGTTTCTTCATAGCCGTTAAGCGCTAATCAATTTTTTACAATATCCTCAATCTCGGTTACGGCGTCAATCCAGCCGTCCATTATTATTGCGGGCGAGTGGGTGCAGAGGATTATCTGCACATTGGGATTGAGTGTGCGGATGAGGGTGATGAGGCGCTGCTGCCACTCGATGTGCAGCGATATTTCGGGCTCGTCCATAAAGAGTACCCCGGGACGACACTCCATCACAAGCGCCGTGAGCATTATCACAAGCAATTGTTTTTCGCCCGTGGATAGGATGTAGGGCGGGAGCGTCTCGCCATACTGATTAAAGAAAACCTCGTTGCTGTCGCGCACGATGGTCTTTCCCGTCGGGGCGAAAAGGTCGTCGATGAGGTCTTGAAAAATTCTTTTGGGCTTTGTCAGTTCGGTAGCCAGACGTTGGTCGTCGGGATTGCCCGAGGTGAGCAGCGCAATGATTCTGTTGCCCACATTCACCTGATAATTAAGGTATCGGCGTTGCAAGTGATAAAGCTGCCAATCGAGCTCGGTGCGAATGTCGGCGCCCGATATTTTCTCTAAAAGCTCGCTGTTGAGCACAGGCCTATCGACGCTGCTTATATGCTCGAATGTTATTCCCGTGGCATCCTCGGGGTGAAAAACGATATTCACCCCCTCGCCGGGGTTACGCGTTACAAGGCCGTCGCGCATCACCCTAAGATGCGCCGCCGAGCGGTTGATGATAGTACTCTTGCCCACGCCGTTACTGCCGCTGAGAATATTTACGTCGGGACGCAACTCCCAATAAATGTGTCGGCGGTTGCTCCACAAAGAATCAATCTCGATGCTCTTAATATACTGTGCAAGTTTTTCCATAATCAACAAAATAAAAAAATTCATATTGCAGTGTCCGACACTGCCACCTACCAACAAACAAGCAAAAAAGCGAGTGCAGGCTATTTTCGCTGTTACGACAAATATACTACATTGTTTCACCAATGCAAACAAAGATTATTAAATAATTGTGAAAAAACCCTATTTATTATCCACCCCAAAGAATTTTATTTTTATTTTCGCATATAATTAACCAAAAAAGTGAGCCTATGGTACGCATATTCTGTAAAAACAACAACAAAAGCAAGAGCTTCGAGGCAGGCGTGGACCTCATCGACGTATGCAAGAGAATGAACCTTGAGCTACCCTACAAGCCGGTAGCAGCCCGCGTCAACAACGAGGTCGTAGGGCTCACATACAGAGTCTATCGCAACAAAGACATTGAGTTTCTTGACATTACCTCAGAGGACGGAATGAGGATGTACGTGCGCTCGCTCACATTCGTAATGATGAAGGCAATGCACGAGCTCTTCCCCGGGCGCACCGTACGCTTCGAGAACCCAATCTCCAAAGGCTACTACTGCCGTATGGAGACCGAGCTCACCGAAAGCGAGGTAGATAAAGTGCGCGAGGCTATGCACAAGATAATAGAGCGCGACATACACTTTCATCGCATCGAGTGCCACACGGCCGAAGCAATGAAGATATTCTCGAAAATAGGCCGAGGCGACAAAGTCCGTCAGCTCGAAACATACGGCTCGCTCTACGCAAGCTACTATATGCTCGAAGATTACATCGACTATTACTATGGCGGCCTGCTACCAAGCACCGGCTATCTGACCCTCTTCGAGATAGAGAAATTCTGCGACGGCGTGCTGCTGCGCGTCCCCGACCGCGACAAGCCAATGTCGCTCGAAGATAAAGTGCCGCAAGAGAAGTTGCAAGAGCGCTTCACCGAGCGCCTCAGATGGCAACAGATAATGGGCGTCGAGACAGTCGGCGACTTTAACAAAGCAATAATCGAGGGGCACGGCATCGAGCTTGTAAACGTCTCCGAGGCACTGCAAGAGAAGCGCATCGCCTTTATAGCCGACGAGATTAAACGCCGCGGCTCGCGCGTGGTGCTCATTGCCGGCCCGTCATCCTCGGGAAAGACCACCACAGGCAAGCGCCTGAGCGTACACCTTATGGCGTGCGGCCTGAAGCCCTACGCAATCTCCCTCGACGACTTTTTCCTGAACCGCACACAGACCCCGCTGAAAGAGGACGGCGACTACGATTTTGAGTCGATATACTCAATAGACCTCCCCTACTTCAACGAGTCGCTAAGCAAAATACTCGCAGGCGAAGAGATTCCCCTGCCCCACTACAATTTCCAGAAAGGCGAGCGCGAATATCTGGGCAACACAATAAAACTCACCCCGCAGATGGTGCTTGTTATCGAGGGCACACACGGCTTGAACCCGATGCTCACCGCACAAATCCCCGAGGAAGAGAAATTCCGCATCTACGTATCGGCGCTCACCTCCATAAAGCTCGATTTTCACAACTACATCCCAACGTCCGACAACCGCCTGCTGCGCCGTATGCTGCGCGACTACAAATACCGCGGCTACGACGCCGTCGAGACCATCAGACGCTGGCCCGACGTACGCGAGGGCGAAGAAAAATGGATATTCCCCTACCAAGAGAACGCCGACGTAATGTTCAACTCGGCCCTTCTGTACGAGCTTGCCGTGCTTAAGCCCCACGTCGAGCCACTGCTCAGACAAGTACCCGAGAACCGCGAAGAGTACTCAGTGGCCCGCCGCCTATTGAAATTCCTCGAATATATTGTACCTTTGCCCGACAAAGAGCTGCCCCCCACCTCCCTTATACGCGAATTTTTAGGCGGAAGCAGCTTCACCTACTAACAAAAAGAGACGATGAAACACAACTCGCTATCACAGACACAAGCGCAGACACAAACACAGACGCAGACACTATCGCCCCGGCAGGTACTGTTTGTGCGTATGCTCGAACTCACCACCGTCGAGCTCGAAGACAAGGTGCGCAGCGAGCTTTTAGAGAACCCCGCACTCGAAGCCATAGAGCCCGACACGCCCGATGCAAGAAACATACTATCAGGCGAAGAGAGTACAGACGAGATAAGCTCGGCCGACGACTATCGCACCCCCGACGACGTCCCCGAATATGCCGGTTGGGAGCATCGCAGCACCGCAGGCACCGCCGAAGAGATTCCCCTCTCGGCAGGCGTCTCATTCGGCGAGACACTGCTCGAACAGTTAGGCGAGCTTCGCCTCGACGAGACAGAAAAAGCAATAGGCGAGTATCTTATCGGCTCGCTCGAAGAGGACGGCCTCCTCTACAAGCCCTTAGACGAGATTATCGACGAGCTCACAATATACAACGGCATATACACCGACGAAAAAACCATCCTGCGCCTATTGCAAATGATACAGACGTTCGACCCTCCCGGCATCGGAGCACGCTCGCTGCAAGAGTGCCTGCTGCTGCAAATAAAGCGTCAGGAAGAGAACGCCACGGGTCGCAACGAGAGCCTCGCCCTCCAGCGCAGCATACTCACCCGACACTACGACGAATTTAGTCAGAAGCGCTGGGAGAACATCGCCGCAAAATTGGGCTGCGACGAGAGCAGCTTCCGCGAGGCCATAGCCGAGATTACACGCCTCAATCCGCGTCCCGGAGCCTCGCTCACCGAGGGGCTGGGCACAAGCCGCCAACAGATAGTCCCCGACTTTACCGTCGAGGTACAGGACGAGACAATCAGCGTACAATTAGACAATATGTACATCCCCCGACTGTGCGTCAGCGACGACTACCAACAGATGCTCGAAACACAACTGCGCAGCGACCGCCCCGAAGAGAAAGCCGCCGCACAATTCCTGCGCCACAAAATTGACGCCGCCAAAGGCTTTATAAGCGCCCTCAAACAACGCGAGGAGACACTCACCCGCACAATGAACGAGATTGTCAAGGCACAGCGCGAGTTTCTGCTCTCGGGCGGCGACGAAGCACTCCTAAAGCCAATGATACTCGAAGACATTGCCCGCGCCACGGGCTACGACATCTCCACCGTCTCGCGCGTGAGCAACAGCAAATACGTACAACTGCCGTGGGGCATATTCCCCCTGAAATACTTCTTCAACGACGGCGTTGCCACCGTAGGCGGAGGCGAAATTTCGGTGCGCGAGCTTCACCGCTGCCTGCAAGAGCTCATCGCCACCGAGGACAAGAGTAACCCCCTTACCGACGCCCAACTAACCGACGAGCTGTGCCGTCAAGGCTTCAGCCTCGCCCGTCGTACCGTGGCAAAATACCGCGAGCAGCTCAATATCCCCGTTGCCCGCCTGCGCAAAGGCTAAGAGCCCCCACCCTTTTTTTCGTGCAACAATCAACCAGAAGAAAGTATGAACAGAATAATCGCCACAATAGCAATACTGATGGTCGGCACAATGGCCGCAACAGCCCAAAGAGTCGAAGAAAAAAGCCTTAAAAGCACCATACTCGGCTGCGACAAAAGCTACTGCATCTACCTACCCGAGGGCTACGAGCAGGGCGACACCACCCTCTACCCCGTCCTCTACCTCCTGCACGGACTAACCGACAACCACACATCGTGGCGCGACAAAGGACGCATACAAGAGATTGCCACCGAAATTTTCGCCGATGAAAAGGCACAAAAAATGATAATCGTAATGCCCGACGCCGGCACCACACACGACGGATATTTCAACTGCGAGGGGTGGCGCTACGAGGACTTTTTCTTCCAAGAGTTTATCCCGCACGTCGAGAGCACCTACCGCATAAAAGCCCGTCGCGAGCAGCGCGCCATCGCCGGCCTCTCGATGGGTGGCGGAGGCACCACAGGCTACGCCCTGCGCCACAGCGAAATGTTCTCCTCGGCCTACGCAATGAGCGCCCTTATGGGAATGGTCGAGAACAGCTGGATAAGCCGCAACCCCGACGCCCGTCGCAGCCTCTTTATACAAAGTGCCATCGAGTACAACAATATCACCATCGTCCAAAATGCCACAAAAGAGCAGCGCGACAGCATCGCATCGGTGCGCTGGTTCATCGACGTTGGCGACGACGATTTTCTCTTCGACAACAATATGGAGTTTATACGCGCGATGCGCAAGCAACGTGTGCGCTACCAATTGCGCGTACGCGACGGCGGACACTCGTGGCAATATTGGCAAGAGGCACTCTACATTGCACTACCATTCATAAGCGAAGGGTTCGGGAAATAACCACCGAAGATTGACACAAGCTTTAAAAATCTATCCTAACATACAAATTCGTTAACATATTATGAAAACAAAATCACTTTATCTGCTATTGGCAGCGCTATTCTCGGCACTCCTCTCGTGCAGCGACGATAGCAACGAGCCCTACATTGCAGACGTTGCCCCTTATAGCATCAACATTCTTGTTCGGGATGCCGAGGGGAACGACCTTTTGGTACAGGACAAAGCCGAGGAGATTAAATTTGAGTACTCGGGCGAGATATACGGAATAAACGCAACCATCGGGGCATCGCGAGCACAACCGGTCTGTTTCCACGGCCTGCTAAGGCTCGCAACCGACGACGGGCGCCACTTTCTCTCCTTTGGCGAGTTTCAAGGCGATAAGAATGTAAGCGACGAGCTTGTCATAATTCATTGGGGCGACGGCACAAGCGACAATATATCGTTCAGCAACCACTGCGACATTAAGGAGGGAAGAATAAATATCGAGCGTACAATAAAACTCAACGGGGAAATTGTCGAAAGCACACACAGCCTCGCGCCCCACAATGGAAAAGCATTTATCATAGTAAAATCCGATACTAAAAATTAGTAATCAACAGGCTTGAGGCCTCTTTTTTTTCAGTCGAGATTGACACCCAATCCACCAACAGAAAAGAAGGACAGTACCCCAAAAGCAATAAGAATGGTGCCTGCGTAGGGCACCATTCTTATTGCATATTCTCGCCTAAAATTTGCCATTTGAAAAAAATAAGTATAAATTTGCGGTAAGATAGCGTCCGAGCCACTTTTTTAGGGAGGCACGGGCCAATGATAGACAAAAGAATACGACTATGCTTAAACCGCACGTAACACTTGAAGAGGTAAAAGAGGACTTAAGATACCTTCGTCTGTTGGCACGCGATTTTCCAACCGTGTCGAGTGTAACAACCGAGATTATAAACCTTGAGGCCATCCTGCATCTGCCCAAGCCCACCGAGCACTTTATGGCCGATATTCACGGCGAGCACGAGGCCTTTGAGCACGTGCTGCGCAACGCGTCGGGCAATATAAAGCGCAAGGTGAACGAGCTTTTCGGCGACGAGCTAAGCGACGCTCAAAAGAAAGAGCTGTGCACACTCATCTACTACCCCGAGGAGAAGCTAAAGCTCATAGAGCAGTCCGAGGCCGACGTCAGCGAATTTTACCGCGAGACGCTGGGCAAGCTCATAAAAGTGTGCCGCGACGTCTCGTCGAAATACACCCGCTCAAAGGTGCGCAAGAGCCTCCCCGAGGAGTATGCCTACATAATCGAGGAGCTTCTGCACGAGAGCAACGACATCGAGAACAAACAGGCCTATCTGAGCGTCATTGTCGAGACCATCATCGGCACGGGCCGTGCGCAGCACTTTATAACAGCGCTGTGCTACCTTATACAGCGCCTCACAATCGACCGCCTGCACATTCTGGGCGACATTTTCGACCGCGGCCCCGGCGCACACCACATAATGGACACCCTCAGCGAGTATCACCACCTTGATATTACGTGGGGCAATCACGACGTCCTATGGATGGGCGCAGCAGCCGGAAACACCTGCTGCATAGCAAGCGTGCTTCGTCTGTCGCTGCGCGACGCAAACACCACCACCCTCGAAGATGGTTACGCAATAAATATGGTGCCGCTGGCCACATTCGCAATGGAGCAGTACGGCGACGACCCCTGCGAAATATATCAACCGCGCGTCGATGAAGAGCGCACAAATTTCACCGACAAAGACGTCCGCCTGATAGCACAGATGCACAAAGCCGTCTCGGTGATAGAATTTAAGCTCTCGGGACAAATTGCAATGGCCCACCCCGAGTGGAATATGCAAGACCGCTGCCTTATGGAATTTATAAACAAAGAGCGCGGCACAATAACCATCGACGGCAACGAGTACGAAATGAAAGACAAGCTGTGGCCCACGCTCGATGTGTCCAACCCCTACGCCCTCACCCCCGAGGAGCAAGACCTCATAGAGCGTCTGCGCCACTCATTTATGCGCAGCGAGCGTTTGCAGGCCCACGTCAACTGCCTGCTTATGCGCGGAGGAATGTACGCAATATACAACTCGAACCTAATGTTCCACGCAGCCGTTCCCATAAACGAGGACGGCTCGATGCGCGAGGTTGTCTTTGGCGGAGTACCCGTAAAGGGCAAGGAGCTTATGAAGCGTGTCGAGCGAATGGCACGTGCCGCATTCGACAACGACGTCAACGCCGAGGAGCGCGCCTACGCCGCCGACTTCTTCTGGTACCTGTGGTGCGGCCCCGAGTCGCCCCTGTTCGGAAAATCGAAGATGGCCACATTCGAGCGCTATCTGCTCACCGACAAAGAGGTACAAAAAGAGCCCAAAGGGTGGTACTACATTCTGCGCGACAAGGCCGAGGTGTGCGACGGCATCCTCGACGAGTTTGGCGTAAAAGGCAGCCATCGACACATTATAAACGGACACGTCCCCGTGCGTGTGGGCAAGGGCGAGACCCCCATAAAAGCCGACGGCCGTCTGATGGTCATCGACGGAGGCTTCTCGCGCGTGTATCACAACCGCACAGGCATTGCAGGCTACACACTCGTCTATCACAGCCGAGGCTTCGAGCTTGTACAGCACGAGCCCTTTACATCCACCGAAGAGGCCATCCTCAACGGAACCGACATTCAAGGCACCACACAGATTGTCGAGATGATGGGTAAGCGCGAGAAGGTGCGCGACACAGACATCGGCCGCGGCATACAACTGAAGATTACCGACCTCGAACGCCTGCTCCTTGCCTATCGAAAAGGCATAATAAAGGAGCGCCCCTGAGCCCCCGATACATACGACATTTTTTTTAAAACACCCCACCCGATGCCCGACACAAAGCAGCGGGGCGGACAGAACAATAAAAAGATAAAATTATGGAACCAATAGTAAGCGTAATAATGGGAAGCACCTCCGACCTTCCCGTAATGAAAAAAGCAACCGATTTTCTGAACGAGATGCGCATCCCCTTCGAGGTTAACGCCCTCTCGGCTCACCGCACCCCCGAGGCCGTGGAAGCATTCGCCAAAGGAGCCAAAGAGCGCGGAGTAAAAATAATAATCGCCGCCGCAGGAATGGCCGCACATCTGCCCGGAGTAATAGCAGCAAGCACCACACTGCCCGTCATTGGAGTGCCCATAAACAGCACCCTCGACGGAATGGACGCACTGCTGGCAATTGTGCAGATGCCCCCCGGAATCCCCGTGGCCACAGTGGGCATAAACGCCTCGCTCAACGCAGCCATCTTGGCAGCACAGATGCTCTCTTTGGCCGACAGCGAGCTTGCCGCACGCGTATCAGCCTATAAACAGAGCCTCAAGAAAAAGATTGAAAAAGCCAACGAAGAATTGAAAGGGCTTGAATATGAGTACAAAACAAATTGATATATTCAATTACCGACGCCGCAACACCGTCGAGGTAAGCGTAGGCGGCCTCAAAATAGGCAGCAACAACCCCGTGCGCATACAGTCGATGACAAACACCTCGACGATGGACACCGAGGGCAGCGCCGCACAAGTGCAGCGCATCGTTGCAAAGGGCGGCGAGCTTGTGCGCCTCACCACACAAGGCAGTCGCGAAGCAATAAATATGGGCAACATAAAAGCCCTGCTATCGGCGCAAGGGTGCAACGTCCCCCTTGTGGCCGACGTACATTTCAACGCGTCGGTAGCCGACGTTGCCGCACAATATGCCGACAAAGTACGCGTAAACCCCGGTAACTACGTCGATACGGCCCGCACGTTCAAGCACATCGACTACACCGACGAGGAGTATGCCGAGGAGCTTGTGCGCCTGCGCAAACGCTTCACAGCCTTCCTCGACCTGTGCAAAAAAGAGGGTAAGGCCATACGCGTGGGCGTGAACCACGGTTCACTCTCGGACAGAATAATGAGCCGCTACGGCGACACCCCCTCGGGCGTTGTCGAGTCGTGTATGGAGTTTCTGCGCATCTGCCGCGACGAGAATTTCGACAACGTGGTAGTGTCCATAAAAACCAGCAACACGGCAATGATGGTAACCACGGTGCGTCGCCTTGTGGCAGTGATGCAGCAAGAGGGCGTATCGTTCCCCCTGCATCTGGGCGTTACCGAGGCCGGCGACGCCGAGGATGGCCGCATAAAAAGCGCCGTCGGCATCGGAGCACTGCTTGCCGACGGCATAGGCGACACGGTGCGCGTCTCGCTTGCCGAGGCCCCCGAGAACGAGATTCCCGTCGCCAAAGAGCTTGCCGAGTATATAGCCTCGCGCGCAGGACACCACGCAGTAGAGGGCATCGTATCGCCCCTTTTTAACTACATAGAGCCCCGCCGCCGCGCCACAAAGGCCGTTGGCTGCATAGGTGGCGACAGAGTGCCCGTAGTGATAAGCGGCCACCGTGCCACGGAGCAGAATCTGGCACCCGACTTTGTGGCACACAACGGCACGATAGAAGATAGCAAAGGCATCGAATTTATCACCCTGCAATACAGCGACCTTACACCCGCCCTCATCGAGCAGCTCCGAGGCAGCAGCAACAGCGTCATTATCGCCCACAGCACACACAAAAACCCCGTTGGCGAGCTGCGCGCCCTTGTCCACCGCCTTATGGTCGAGGGAGTGAGCACCCCCGTCGTGATACGCCGCACATACTCCGAGAGCAGCGTCGAGAGCCTGCGCATAAAAGCCGCCGCCGACCTCGGAGTAATGCTCATCGACGGCCTTGCCGACGGAGTGTGGATAGAGAACGAAGGCATCGACCACGAGCAGATAAACGCAATAGCCTTCGGCATCTTGCAGGCCACACGCACCCGCATCAGCAAGACCGAATACATAGCCTGCCCCGGATGCGGCCGTACAATGTACGACCTTCAGGGCACGCTGGCACGCATAAAAGCCGCCACCGGCCATCTGAAAGGACTAAAGATAGGTGTGATGGGCTGCATAGTGAACGGCCCCGGCGAGATGGCCGACGCCGACTACGGTTACGTGGGCGCGGCACGCGGAAAAGTGAGCCTGTACCGCAAACAAGAGTGCGTCCAAAAGAATATCCCCGAGGACGAGGCCATCGAGCGCCTCCTCAAACTCATAGAGGACGACCGCAAAGAGCAGTAACCACAGCCACCGCGGCCTAAAAAAATCATTTTGGTCTCTTGGGCTATATTGGCTCCCAAGAGACCAAAAATTATCTTTTTATAATATGCACTAAAAACGGAAAACAATGGGCAGCGTGAAGCGTACACGCACAGCCTTCCCTGCCGCTCTACCGGGATTCCATTTAGGCATAGTCTTAACCAGTCGAACAGCCTCTTTATCAAGGAGTTCGTCGCCCGAGCTCCTCATAACTTCTACATCCTGAATTGAACCGTCGGTGTTAACCACAAAGTTTACGTATGTCTTACCCTGTGAGTTGTTGTCGCGGCTGATACGGGGGTAGTTGATGTTGTCTCGCAGATATTTCATAAGCGCCGACATACCACCGGGAAATTCAGGTTGCTGCTCTACTACTTGATAAATAGTTTCATCAGAAGAGATTGTCTCCACTTGTGTATTATCCTCGGTGCCCATATTATCAGAAACACTCTCGCAGCTAACCTTATCCTCGGACTGCACACTGTTTTCTTGTTCTTTAATTTCAATCTCCGGCTGCTTCTGAGTTTTGTATGAGGGATTTAATGGCTTTTCTTTTGGTGCAGAGAACTTTTCCTCTTTATTTATCTCAGGAACAGGCATTGTTCTCATAATAACTTTATCGGAACCCTTATCATTGCCTTTACTCCGCTTTATCTTTTGTGTTAGTAATACCTTATCACCAAAAACGCCACTTTTTATTGCTTCGTCAAGTTTTTCTTTTGCGTTCTCTACGTCCGTTTTAGACAAAGAAATACTATAAGTATTATTTCCGAACAAGCTATAGTCAGTTCTTTCTATAACCAAATTATCTTTATATAACGAGATAATACTTTTCGCAAAATCCAAATTCCTAATATTTATGGCTTTATTCAATAATATATCGCATTTTCTATTAAATCTTATAATTTCATCTTCGCACCTTTTATTTTCTTTATATACGTGGTCGTTAGTATTCCAGCTTTGAAATTCTCCCAAATGAGGCGAATAATCCAAGTTGAAATTATACATAACAGAGATAATCCTACTCAGGCTCTCTTCGTCGCCCAAATTCAACAGATAAGATGTCTCAGCATCTAATAAATCAAATTTTTTTATAAGATACTCACTATGTACATAATCACCACGATCTTTATCATGAAATAGACAAGTTTCTTCTTCCGATAAGTAATCATCTTTTTTCATTCTGGCGAGCCATCTATGTGCTTCCTCAAAATTATATTTATTAATACAATCATCAATCACTGAAGATATATTAAAAGTTAAGCTATAAAGTGAGATAATAATTGCACCCAATGAAATCAATCTAATAACTCCTTTAAAGTTTACAAGAATTACACAAATTATCAAAATCCACCAAAAGTAGAAATTAAATAAATACAATATTTCGTTCATAGTCTATTAGATAAATAAGTCCAACATTTCGCATACACCTAATTGTACCACTTCACCAAGAACATTCATAAAAGGGCCACCACCAAAAGTTTCACCAATTAAACCAGCTAAACTAAAGCCAGGAGTTTCCTTATCACTTGATTGGCTAATGGCAGAATCAATTCTATATTTTTCAATCATAGCTTGATTAGTCTCAATTTGCAGTTGGAGCTCCAACTTTTGGCAGGCTAATTGTTCTTTCTCAATAAAACGTTGATGAGCTATAGCCTCTTTTTCCTCTTGTTTTAGATTTCTTATGTATAAGTCAAAAACTTTTTGACCTTCTACTTTCTCTGAGCATCCTATTGGTATCAAACTTAAATATGCATAAGCATCTGGATTATAATGCTTACCGCCAATTGCTATGGAATGTTTAAGAGCTTCCAAATTCTTTATTGCATTTTGTTCTTGCAATTTTCTTGAAATAACACTTATCTGTTGTTCTGCGTAAGTAAAGCAAGCCTCAGCTTCTTTTGGAGCAGATTTTAATAGGCACAATGCTTGTGAATACTTTTTTAAAGCGACAAGGGATTCAACTAATGATATAAAAGTCCGGCTGTTTTTGTTATACCAGGAAATAATTTTCTCGTTAGATGCTTTTATCATCATTTGTATCTCTGTGTTATTAGAGATTGCATATATTGCATTAATAGCAGTAGCTTCAGGAGAATTACCGATACCCATAATTTCCATTCTGTAAGACCCATACAAATCTCCATTTATCATATTTCCCACATATAAATTAATATCATAATTTGTATAGACTTGCTGAGGAATAGTAGTCGTAATTCCTTCATTTATAGGCGTCATTGTCATTGCTAAAGCAAAAATAGGATCACCGCCGACACAACCTATTCCATTTTCCGCAAGGATCTTCATCATTTTGGACATAGCATAGCTAGAAACATTCTGAGTAATCCTTTCAGTTGGCTTAGGCACAAGAATGGAAAGATTTATACTATTATTAAATAAAAGAGAGTCTAAGGAAAGTAGTTCGGTCCTTTTTGCCTGAATCGCCCTTTGTCTTTCCTCGCTTGTCAATTTACTTTCTTGCGCTTCAGGTCTAAAATATACACTATTGCTTTTCTTGCTATTAGAACAAGCCCCTAAAAACAATGTAGTAAAAAAGAATATTAGAATTGAATTTAAAGCAATATTTTTCATATTACATACCTTTAATTGTTATTAACACATAACCCAATCCTTGTGTCTTATTTATTGTTCTTACACCAAGATTCTTTCTAATATTTTTGCTAAATTCTCGTCCCCAATCATATGCACTAAATTGGGTACCATCTTTGTTTACAGTCTTTATACGAACATTTTCAAAATATAATTCTTTATTTGTATTTCTTTGAAGTTTATAAGTCCCTTTTCTAGTATTAACTTTCATATAATCTATAATCCAATCCGTATAAGTATCCCCTTCAATACTTTCATCTGCAAGATTGATATTAGAGTTTTTTTCTACTGCTATTCGAACTGTAATTTCTCTGCCTTTATATACTACATCAGAGAAATATTTCTGAATTTCTGATGAAAGTTTCCCCAGATTGTATGAAGATGATTGCTTGAGGTTTTCTATTAGGTTGTTGCCTTTTGACTTATCAGATATTATAGAAGAAAACACTTTATTTGTATACGCATCAATAGCATTTAGCGTGTATTTCAAGTCTTTTTCTAGATTGTTACTATTGGCATTGTAATTATAATCATAATCAAACTCTATAATAATATCTGGAGATACAGTGGTTAGCAACAATGTTTTAGCATCTTTTTCTAATCCATCAGCCATATCTAGTTCCACATTCTTACTTATTGATTTTAAAGATTGTTCTAGGTCTGTTAATGGATAATCCATCTTGATGAAATAATCTTGAATAACAGAAATGAAAGCTTTTGAATCTTTGTTACCATATAGAAATTGGGCGTAATTTCTAATAACTGACTGCCCATTGCTATTTAAGGCCTTGCTCTTGTTAAGCAGATTATCGCTAGGTATAATCATAATCGTAGGCAAACTTTGTTCTATTACGTTTACCTCAGTTTCCTCATAATCCTGTTCTGGCAAAGAATAACTAGTCAGTTTACCTTGGTTTCCTCCAGAACATGAAACAAATAAAGAATAAGCAGCTATTAAGCTTAGATTTAATATTTTTCCCATAAACCATTATTTGATTTAATAATACGTCGGTTTAATATGACTATAATCCGTTAATTACAATCGTAATATTCGATATAAACATTTTATTCGTTCTTAAAATCATTAGTGCCCCATAAAACTTAATGACACTAATGCTATTCTGATTTTAATAAAAACAATAGTTGCTATATCTCTTCCTTATCGCAGTTTGTCTTTAAAAATAAACAAAGATTATTATATGACCTATAATACCCATAAATTATTGCAATTGCTATCGGAGTATATATTAAGAGTACAACAAACGATACAGCATTACTAGAATCATCCGATGATAGTAACTTTAAAAAGTTCGAAGTTCCGAGGGAAAGGAAAAATAATCCTAAAAGCAATACACAAAAGGTTATGAGTGCCGAAATTTTAATTAACTTCTCATTATTTTGATTTTTAAAAAGTAACTTCCAAATGTTTACAATCCAAATAATGCAACAAATAAATGCAATAATAGATAGAAGTTTTGCAAGATCACCAAAAGCAAATGCAGCTCCAATCTCGGATGAACGCGATACTATTTCATCGGACATATAGCCACTATTTTGCGCAATTTGTGAAATAGCGTGAATATCTTCTCCCAAATAAGGAGTATATGTAGATATATATCGCAAGCTATCTATTCTCGTAAGTGTCTGATTTACAAATTCATCACTTTGCTCGAATAAACCATAACATAAAAATAACGAAAATAACGGTATAAATATCACACCGTTTACTTTACCTTTAAGTACGGGACGCTTGCTTATAACAAAATAACGTACTAAGAAAAATGCAACAATAAATAACAATAATCTCATAGTGATTTTACTTTCTAGCGCCAAGCAAGCCTCGAATCTTGGCAATTAACAAATAGGGTATAAAACAAAAGAAAGACGTGAGACTTATCGCCTTACGCCCATCAATCTGAAGGTATCGCCAAACACCGTAACGGAAATGAACATAGAAGAAACAATACTCCCACGCCGTGAATATATACGCATTGGTTGTGCGTAGAACACGCACAACGGTATATACACAGAATGAGCATTGATTGTTCTTGCCCTCCGTTTAAATTTGGCGATTTTTACAGATTTGGACTTAAAACAAAATGCTTTCTTTATGTCAATGGATTTCTCCCCACTGACACGGCAAAAATAGTACAAACAAATGAAATACAAAATAATTTCGCAGTTTAAATGCGTGCTCTTTTTATTTTGCTCTTTATATTTTTACTCCGACAACTATATTTGTTTTCACAATCAATGCTCATCGGGGATATTGTCTCTTCTTGCTATAAGAGATTCAGGCCTTGCAATTATTACAAAATCAATCTCCACTTTAAAGTTTATTTCACAACTTTAAAGTGGAGATTGATTCGGGGTTGGGAGGGCAATCGCCCGCGTTACTTCTGCATACGTTGCATATTCTCCTCGGCAGCGGCGACGAACATTTTCACAAAATGATTATCCTTGAAACTCTGCGGAGCGTCGGCAAGAATGCCCTCGACCTGCTTGGTCATTAGCGGGTAAGGCATTGCGCTACACAATAGCTGAAAGATGCAAGGCCCCAGCACAGTGTTATAATGGTCGCGTATTGTTTTTTCGACAAAGAGGTTCATTGAGTCGCCCACGGCGGCAATTGCCTCGCGCACCTCGGCCGCGGCACTCTCGGCAGTGTGGCCGTCGAGGATGAGCGCTGTCTCGCGACGCTCAATCTCCATTATGCGACGCTCGAAAACATCTTTATCCTCGATGAATCGGGACAATTGGTCGTTCAGATTGGTGCCGCTGACGTTGGCGTCGCGCATTGATAAATTGACGACAATATCGCCGCTCTCGATGATAACGGGCATTATGGCCTCCTCGCCGATAAAGAGCGACGTGAGGAAGGGAGCATCAACCTCGCCACTCATCTCGAAGCAGCCGTGCAGAATGTCGCACGAATCGACCGTGTGCCACACGCCGCCGCTATCAACCTTGATATATGCCTGCTCGCCATTATAAAAGCCGTCGGTGCTGCCTTTGAGGCTGTATTTTCCCAAGCACGAGGCCAATAAAGGCACTAATGCCGCAAAAAGAGAGTATTTCAGTAGTTTGTACATATCTTTTGTGTTTCCGAGCGCTAATATAAACAGTAAAGCGGCAATTTTCCAAATTGTGCAGCTACATTTACTCTTAAATTATGAAGTTATAACATTTTACAACACTTTCGAGGAGCGCGGGGGAAGATTTTTCCTCCCTCGGCACGACTTTTTTGCCACCCGCTTGCGAGTATCAACATTTTTTAATGTATCTTCGCGAATTATTCATAAATACATTAAACTAATAGAATATGAAGAAATTTTTCTTTTCGTTGATTGCAGCCCTTATGATACTGCCCGCACAGGTTAAGGCCGACGAGGGTATGTGGTTGCTGCAACTTATGCGCAGTCAGAATCTTGAAGACCGTATGCGCGAGCTTGGCCTTGAAATTTCGGCCGATGACATTTACTCGCCCGATGCCCCCTCGCTCAAGGATGCCATCGGTATTTTCGGTGGTGGCTGCACAGGTGAGATTGTATCGCCCAACGGCCTCATCTTCACCAACCACCACTGCGGATACAGCTACATTCAGCAGCTGAGTACAGTGGAGCACAACTACCTTAAGGATGGTTTCTGGTCGAAGAGTTATGCCGAGGAGCTTCCCTGCGAGGACATCAGCTTTACTTTTGTCGTAAAAATCAAAGACGTTACCGACGAGATTAACAACCGCATTGCCGACGGTCGTATGAGCGAGCAAGAGAGTTTCTCGGCCTCGAAACTGCGCGGCATAGGACAGGAGCTTTTTGCCGCCGACAACAGCATCGAGAATAAAAAGTATCTATACGCCGAGCTCAAGCCCTATTTCGAGGGCAACAAGTACTACCTTGTTTATTACAAGCGTTACACCGACGTACGCCTCGTAGCCACCCCTCCCTCGTCAATAGGTAAGTTCGGTGGCGAGACAGACAATTGGATGTGGCCCCGCCACACGGGCGACTTTTCGGTGTTCCGCGTCTATGGCGACGAGAATGGCAATCCCGCTGCATACAACAAGAGCAACAAGCCTCTGAGCACCCCCAAGCACCTCGCAATATCGCTTGCAGGACAGGAGGTTGGCGACTATGCAATGATTATGGGATTCCCCGGCAGCACATCACGCTTCCTAACGGGCGGCGAGGTTAGGAGCCGTATGTACAACAGCAACGAGCCTCGCATTGCAATGCGCGACGCAGCCCTGAAAGTAATACGCGAGGAGATGGCCAAGAGCGAAGAGGCCACCATACAATATGCCAACAAATTGGCCCGCATAAGCAACTATTGGAAAAACTCAATAGGTATGAACAAGGCCATCGTTGACAATAAGGTTGTCGAGAAGAAATTGGCCGGCGAGGTAAAATTCAAGGAGTTTGCACAGAGCGTGGGCAACAGCGAGTATGCACAGGTGGTGGATAGGATTAACGCCACAGTCGAGGAGAATGCCCGTATGCTGTACCTTATGACACTCACAAGCGAGTTGATAATGAACACCGAGTTCATTTATCGCAACCTTTCGAGCGGCAACAAAGAGCTTCTGAGCACCCCCGAGCGTCTGAGCGGAATATACGAGTGGCTGCACGACCGCGACTACAATCACGAGATTGACCGTCGAATAGCAAAGGCAACCCTCCCCCTCTACATCTCACTGACAAAGCCCGAGGAGCGCGGCGATTATCTGAACCAGATTGAGAAGAAGTACAAAGGCAATTGGGAAAAATATATCGACTATGTTTACGACAACTCAATCCTTAGCAACAAGAAGAATTTCGACAAATTCATAAAAAAGCCCGAGCTCAAGAAACTTGAGAAAGACCCCGCTTATCAGTTGCGTAACGCAATTTTCGACATTTATACGCAGCTCGTGGGCCGGAATGCCACCTACTCGGCTACAATCAACCCGCTGCACAAGACCTATCTTAAGGGCCTCTTGGAAATGGCAGCCGGAAAGCCCGTTGCCCCCGATGCCAACTTTACGATGCGTCTGACATTCGGCAGCGTGAAGCCCTACGAGCCCCGCGACGGCGTTACATACAACCACTACACAACCCTCAAGGGAGTGATGGAGAAGGAGAATCCCGAGAACAGCGAGTTTATTGTGCCCGCACGCCTAAAGGAGCTTTACAACAGAAAGGATTATGGAGAGTATGCGCTGCCCAACGGCGAGCTTCCCGTGGCATTCCTCACAACAAACGATATTACCGGCGGAAACAGCGGCAGCGGCGTGCTCAATGCTCGCGGCGAGCTCATTGGCTTGGCATTCGACGGCAATTGGGAGTCGCTCAGTGGCGATATTACCTTTGACGATAATCTGCAACGCTGCATAAACGTCGATATTCGTTACGTGCTGTTTGTGATTGATAAATTCGGCGGTTGCAAGCGCATTATCGACGAGCTTACTATCGTAAAATAGGCCTCATCGACCATACCAAACAAAAAAACTCCCTATAAAGGGAGTTTTTTGTTTTTATAGTACTAACCGAGAGCAATTATTTCTCTTTTTCAATCTCTTGCGGGATGCGGAACGAGGTATAAAGTTCGAAAAGGGCGCCGATGAACATTGCCACTATCCACTCGTTGCGCACGTGCGTGAACATAAGCACTCCGGCAGCCACAAGGCATATTGCGCCTATCTGCTGCTGAAAAACAAGACGTCGCAGCACGAAACTGCGGCTGCGGGGACGAGCAAAAAACTGAGCTACGGCAAAGAGCAGGGCACCAGCCGTGTAGATATATGCCGCCTCCTGTGGGAAGGCCATCTTCAGCGCGGCACCCAAAAGAAGCACCACGGCACCCACCTTATATAATATGTTTATCATTTTCATAAAAGAGAGTGATAGACTAATCCTCGACAATAAAAACATCCTCATTTTCGAGCTGCATATCATACTTCTCGCGTGCGACCTTCTCCATAACAACAACGTCGCGGTCGAGCTCGTTGAGTTTCTCTTCGAGGGCATCGTGCTGCTCGTGAAGCTCCTCAATCTCGGAGTTTAGCGAGGCAATCTCGCGCTGATTATGTATGTGCCTCAGCAGATTGTTCTCGTCGAAAAGCACAATTATGGCAAGAAAGGCCAACGTAACCGCAAGGTATTTGTGCCTCACTATCCATTTGAAAATATCGGCTATACTGTCGTTCATAATTATTAAGATTAAGTTTGCGAAGATAGGAATTTTTTATTTCACTCGTACGATAATTGGCCGAATTTATTTTATCGTTTTTTTATTATCGACGAGAATTGGTGCTTAAGCACGAATCTTTTTCAGGAACAAGAAATAAAGTCCGCAGCTGTTTTCCTCGGCCCGAGCAAAGAAAAACCGGCCCTATGGCGCAAATTAACTAAAAATCACTACATTTGCCGTAAACCACAAAACAATCAGCCATTATGACCGAGACCGAAGACCTGCTGACCAAATACAATGTAGATTCCCGCAACAGGAGGCTGCGCGACTATTACGAGGCCGACAATCTGTGGCGCACACTACGTATAGAGCGCGACGAGAATAAGCACAGCGCCTTTATAGCGTGGTTGCTCGGCAAAGAGGCCAACGGCGCAAACAGCTCGCTATACAAATTCCTGAACCTTATAATCCGCACCGAGACTACCGACCCTCGTGCTGAATACAACGAGCTGAAAAAGAGCATATTACTGTGCCGACTAAGAATAAATTCGGCACAAATAACAACAGAGAGGAGCATCTGCGCATTATCCCGGATTAGATGCAACGACCGCATAGACATATATGCCGAGTGCGAAATTTCGGGCGTCGGCGACTATACAAGGCTCGAAATTTTCATCGAGAACAAAATAGGCTCGGGCGAGGGTAAGCGTAAGACCGCGTGCAAAATATCTGCCCCCACGCCTCGGGAGCAGGAGTATCTGAGGCTCGAACAGACACAGCGTTACTATCTGGCCTGTGGCAAAGAGAACCGGCTGCGCAAGCAACCGTTCGACGAGAATAGGACACTGCAACTCTTCGTCTTTCTGACCGCCAACAGACAACCGCCCGCCGAGGAGCATTTTGTAACAATCACATATCAGAACTTAGTCGATTTTATCTTAGAGCCCTATTTGCAGCAAGAAGATATTGACGCACACACAACAGCCACAATAAAAGAGTATCTGCGCATTTTAGGTAACCCCATCAACAACGACATAATTATGGCAACAACAAGCGAAGAAAAGGAGCTATTGATTGACTTTTACAAGCGCAACGAAGACCTCTTCAGACGAGCATTGGAGGTGATGCGCGACAATGCCGACACCGAGGAAGAGGAGAAAGAGTACACGACAATGCTCGCCTCAATGAGCAAGAGCCGCACGCGCCGCTTCTTCAGCCTCAACGGCAGCGACAAAAAATATATGATGTACGAGATTGTAGCCGAATTTGTAAAATTCTTATGCCGCGACGGCCTTAGCTTCGAGCAGATTGAGCAGAAGATAAGAGACTACACAAAGGAGCCGTCGCAGTGCCATATATCGACCAACAGAAGCGAGGTAAAAAGAGGCGAAAAGAGCTTCGAGGCCGAGTTTGAGGGCACCACATTCTACGTAACAAAAGAGTGGGGACGAGGACTGAAAGGACGTAATTTCGACGGTCTGCTCTCGGGGATAAAGAAAGATTACCCCGCCTTTGACGTTCAAGAAAAATAAAACAGTATGTCGGACAAGGCAATATTGGTGCAATTCACACACCCCGGTGGCCAGCACACACTAAACGCAAAAGAGCAAAAAAGCGGCATAAAAGAGTGGAACTACGGCCCGCACAGACGCAAATTCCTAAAAGCCGAGGGACGCTACGCTCAAAAGGACGGCACCCTCTCGCCGAGGATGCAGCTACTTTTCTGGGGCGAGTGGGAACCTACCTCACAAGCCACTGCCATAGAGCACTCCGAGGGCAGCGGAATTATGCCCAAGATGGTGCACGAGCCTTTTTTATACAAAGAGAATGGGATGCTCATCACCCCGCCGGGAAAAGACAGCCGGGGCCGCACCCGCCAAAATACCGACCCCTTTGTTTTTGGCGAATGCTTTCTGTACAGCTGTTGCAAGCAGCGGAAAAGGATAAAAAAGAGCAATCGCACGAAATTTACAAGGATGGGGCGCCTGACAGCGGGCAGCATAATTCTTTTCGGCTCGACAATATCGCGTAAAGAGGGCGGCCCATATTTTGTGCTCGACACGCTGTTTGTTGTTGACGAGCAGAAAGAATACACAAAGGAAAAAAGTCTGAACGAATTTATTCCCCACGATTACAGCGAGATTATGGGCTTCGAGCATTGGGCCGACGATTATAATTTTGTGTGCTACAAAGGGGCAACAGCCCGACGTCCCATAAATGGGATGTTCAGCTTCGTTCCCTGCAAGCCCTGCGCCGAGGGGGTGGCAGGCTTTCCGCGCGTGAGGCTCGGGAGCGGCGATTTTAATTTCATCACCGATAATCTGAACGCCGCACCAAAATACAGCAGCCACGATAATATAAAGGAGGTGTGGGAGCGACTATGCGATATTGTCAGGCAGCAGGGGTTTGAATTGGGCGTAGATTTCTGCTACAATTATCGCCACTGACACTGCACACGCACACTATCCCACCCCGAGGTCGGTGTTACTAATGAGAATCTCGGCCTTAGGATTATCTTTCAGCCTCGGATAGAGCTCGGCGACGAACCATCGGGCAAGCTCGTCGTCGCGCCGCACGGTGGTGCTGTTGTTGCAAAAGAGGTTTACGCTGAAGTATTCAAAGTAACGCTCGGCAAGGGCAATGTCGTCGAGGATGCGCCGGCGGCTGTCGCCCACGGTGCAGCACAGCAGGCACACTCCACGAAAATAACGGGCAACGTCGGCGGGGGTTACGTCGGCGGGGACACCTTTGTTCCACGCGCGACGCAACTGCGCATCGAAGCTCTCGATGCCGCAGCGGAATTTTACGGTGGCCGGGGCGAATCGGGCCGCAAAGGCCTTGAGGCGGTGGCGGTACATATAGTGCGCCTCGAACCAAAGGGTGTGTATCTGCTTCTCCTTTACTACCGCGGATATTAGGTCGAGCGTCTCTTCGTCAATCTCCATTGCCGAGCCCGAGTTTATAATATCGAGCACGCCATAAACTCCCGTAACCCGTTGCAGAAGCTCGCGGTTGAGCGCAAAGGGTGCGGACGAGGCGTCGGTGTGATAATCGCAGAATGTGCATCCCCGCCAGCGGCAGCCTCTGCCCTGTATGAGCAGAAACTCGCGCTTCATTCCCTTGTCAATTACCGAGTATCTGTCCATTGTGGCGCTCTTTTAATATGTAACGTTTGAGTGCAAGAATCACGGCGTAGGCCATCGGGGTGCCAAAGAAGGTCTCTATTCCCAATTTCATAAAATACTGAAGGGCTATCATCAGCAACAGGTCGCGCAGGGTGAGTGTACCCAAAAAGGCGATGAGCACAAAGGGCACTGTGTCGAGCAGATAGCCCACGACCGAGCTTCCTATGGTGCGCACCCACAGGAAGCGCCCTTTTGTGCGTCTTTTTATGCGTTCCATAAGCCACGCGTTCGAGAGCTCGCCCAGCAGAAAGCCCACAAGCGAGCCTACGACAATGCGCGGCACGTACGAGAATATGTGATTATAGGCTGTGGCTGTGCCGTCGAGGTAAGAGGGCGAGGGCATCCACACGCCTATCTGCGTGCATACGACAAGCAGGATATTGCACAAGAGTGTCGTCCAGATGACGCCTCGGGCAGTCTTGTAGCCCCAAATTTCGGTTAGAACGTCGCCCAGCATATAGGCAAAGGGAAAGGTTATTGTCCCCGCGTCGAAATAGAAGAGGTCGAGCAGGCCTACAACCTTGACTGCCATTATATTGGAGACTAAATAGGAGGTAACAAAGAGAGCTGTTACGACGATTAGCGGCATTGTGCCGCCTGCTCGGTTTTTGAAAGGGTTGTCCGATACCTTGTTCATAATGTTTTATTGTTTATGGGTTGCAAAAATAATATTTTTAGTGATTCTAAACTACTCTTTTAGGCATTAAAGTGCTTCTGTGCCGAAGAATATATGGAAAAAGGCTATTGGAGAATCCATTAACGGCTGTCGTTTTTTTGCTTATCTTTGCAACGGGTAAAGAGTATAAGCCCACAGAAAATGCAGACACTGTTATATATATTTCTTTTGACCATCGGAGCCAGCATCATACAGCGCATAAGCGGCTTTGGGTTCGGGATTTTCGTAATGATGTTTTTCCCCTATTTTCTGCCGTCGTATGGCGAGGCTACCACACTGTCGGGACTTTTGGCGGGTAGCACTGCCTTAATGATAGCCATACGCTACTACAAGCACATTGAGTGGCGGCTGATGGCGCCGCTACTCGTAATAAATCTTTTTGTGTCGTTTGCTGCCATCGAGTATATGGCTACGCTCAGCGGCGCCACGCTCAAGAGGTGCTTCGGGGCGGTGTTTGTGCTCATAACTCTCTATTTTCTCTTTTTCGAGGGCAAAAGGAAACTGCCGCGAAATTGGTGGGTAAAGGGCTCGCTGGGCACTCTCAGTGGCATAATGGGTGGGATGTTCGCAATGCCCGGGCCGCCGCTCGTGCTCTACTGCATAAGTAATATCGAGGGTAAAATGGCCTATATTGCCACGCTGCAAGCCTTTTCGGTGCTGCTGAACATCTTCTACACACTCTTTAGGGCAAGGGTGGGATTTTTTGGCGAGCAGACACTCTCTTGGTGGGGCGTCGGACTGCTGGGAGCCATCGTAGGCGCAAGCGTGGGGACGCGTCTTTTTGCTTACATAAGTGCCGAGGCCCTGAAAAAGATTGTCTATCTGCTGCTGCTTGTAAGCGGCATTGTGGCTATGCTGTAAAAGCCCGAATGAGAAGCTTTACAGGCTAAAAACAGAATATTGCAGCATTTTTTCCGAATTTTTCTTTGTTTTTTACATCAAACAACTATATTTGCGGAAACTACATTATGGTTGTTTGTATTTACAAACAATCGGCTCGAACGAAGGATACATATACAATAACCCCATAAATATGTTGAGCTATGAAAAAGTCCTTATCAATTGTGGTATCAGTCGCAATAATTGCGATGTACCTGTCAATAAGTTTCGTATCGTGTACAAATGAGTCAGGGCTGAAAAAGGAGTTGACAAAATACTACCAATCGGAGTGGAGCCGTCTCTCGGATAATTTCAGCGAGGCACATTTTAAAGCGCAGATTCTGCAATATATGGACACGATGGCCGACTGTCCCTACCCCGTGGCAACCGACCGCGATGCGGTAGCACAGAAATTGGCCGCAATATATTGCAAAGAGAGGCTCAACGACGACCTTGCCAATGTGGCGCTGCCCTACTTCAGCGGAAAAATCTCGGTTGTCGAGTTTAAAAAAATCAACAATGCCATTAGCGACGAAAAGGCGCTGGGCATAATAAAAAAGATTGCCGACATTATGCAGAATGAGTTCCGTGAGCTTATTCAGGAGCAGACCTCGACAACCGTGGCAATAATAATGAACGGCGAGGAGCCCTGTATCCCCACCCTCTCCGAGGGCCTGCGTGCAAGCTATCTGCCGACAATGGAGAAATTCTATATTGTATCGGGACGCAAGGCCATCGTCGAGAATAGTTTCACCGCAATGAACGACCTAATGGCCGAGGGGGCCCCCGAGAGCCGCATCCTTGCCGAGAATTTCTTCAATTACATAAGCCGCGCAACGCCCGTGATGATGTGTATGACAATGGAGGGAAAAGTGAGTGAGGAGGAGCTGAGTACACTTATTGAGATATATGAGCGCCCCGAGTTTATCAAGCTGCGCGAAGCTAATATAGAATACTCGCAAGAGATTGTTAAGGCCGACGAGGGCATCAATGCAATGTTCATCGAGTGGCTCAAAAAGAAATTGTAAACAGCATAACACATTTTTTATTTTGCAGACGGCCCCCAAAAGGCCGTCTGCAAAAATTTTATATGGATGCACACTTTCCCGGACAAATAAGAATTAACTGCTCTATGGCAACATAACACCGGCAAAATACCCACAAATAGGTACCGGCAACCAATAAATTGCGACGCATCCATCCACAACAGATAACTATTTTTTAGTAGTAAAATTTATAATTTAACTAAAAATCACTATTTATAATTACCCGTATTTTACCGAAATTTGCACACGAAATAAAAGACTAAACTAATGAATAGATTTTTACTTTTTTTAACACTGGTAATGATTACATTATCGGGAATGCAGGCAGGCTCCCTCGGCGGAATTAAGGAGGGAAATATGATTTCGGGACACGTCATCGAGGATGGCACCGAGGAGAATATCCCCTTTGCAAGCATCATTATTCTGGAGACAGGCGAGGGAACAAGCAGCAACGAGCAGGGACAATTCGAGTTTCGCAAGCTGCGCTCGGGAAAATACACGCTGCGCGTCTCGGCGATGGGATACACCACAATGACAAAAGAGGTTACCGTCAGCAAGGAGTTTACCGCCGTTGTGCACTTTAAATTAAAGCAAGAATCACTTATAATAAACGAGGTGGTTGTATCGGCCAACCGCAACGAGGTGCGCCGTCAGGATGCTCCCGTCGTTGTTAACGTCATTAACCCGATACTCTTCGAGCAGGTCAACTCGACCGACCTTGCCAAGAGCCTCAACTACGTGCCGGGACTGCGCGTCGAGAATAATTGTCAGAATTGCGGATTCCCGCAGGTGCGCATCAACGGCCTCGAAGGCCCCTATTCGCAGGTGCTCATCAACAGCCGCCCCATTGTGAGTGCCCTGAGCGGCGTCTATGGCCTTGAGCAGATTCCCGTTAATATGATTGAGCGCGTCGAGGTGGTGCGCGGAGGTGGCTCGGCCCTCTTCGGTGCAAATGCCGTGGGCGGCACCATCAATATCATTACAAAAGACCCCGTGAACAACTCGTTCCAAATATCGAGCAATTTCAACAACTACGGCGGAAAAAGCTGGGAGCAGTATATGGGCGCCAACGCCTCGCTTGTGGCTAAAGATAACTCATACGGCATTGCCGTCTATGAGAGCTATCGCAACCGCAACCCCTACGACCACGACGGCGACGGATTCAGCGAGCTTGGAAAGACCAATATCAACACATTCGGACTGCGCACATACTATCGCCCCACAACGACGAGCCGTCTGAGCCTCGAATATCACACCACAAACGAGACACGTCGCGGTGGCAACAGATTCGACTATCAGCCTCACGAGGCCGATATTACCGAGCAGACCAAGCACATAATAAACAGCGGAGGAGTGGCCTACGACTATACGTGGAACGAGTTTCGCAACAAGCTCTCGTTCTATGGCTCGGTGCAGCACACCGACCGCGACAGCTACTACGGCGCGCAGCGCGACCCCAACGCCTACGGAAAGACCGACGACCTTACGTGGGTGGCCGGCGCAACATACAGTATGAAGATAAACAAGCTGTTGTTTGCCCCATCGAGCTTTGTATCGGGCCTCGAGTATCAAGAGAATCGTCTGCACGACATTATGACCGGTTACAACCGCAATATGAGGCAGAATGTGCGCATTGCGGGAGCATTCTTGCAGAACGAATGGGAGATGAAGCTCTTCACGCTGCTGGTGGGCGCACGCCTCGACAAGCACAACCTTATCGACGACCCCATAGTGAGCCCCCGCGTGAACCTCCTCTTCAAGCCAAGCGACAAGCTGCAAGCGCGCCTCACCTACTCGACAGGCTTCCGCGCGCCGCAGGCCTACGACGAGGACTTGCACGTAACGGCCGTCGGCGGCGAGGGAGTGCAGATAACCCTTGCCGACAACCTCGAAGAGGAGCGCTCGAACAGCTTCAGCGGTTCAATAGATTGGACGACACAATTGGGCCATTGGCAGAGTAATATCCTGCTCGAAGGATTCTACACAGGGCTCGACAATGTATTTGTGCTCGAAGACATTGGCCCCAACAGCGAGGGCTTTATGATGAAAGAGCGTCGCAACGGTAGCGGAGCGCGCGTCTATGGCGTGAACCTCGAAACAAAATTCGCACACGGCAAAGACCTCTCGTTGCAGATGGGAGTAACGGCACAGCAGAGCCGCTACAAGCAACCCGAGGCGTGGAGCGAGGTTGACGGCACCCCCCTCACCACACGCCGTATGCCCCGCACCCCCGATTTTTACGGATATTTCACACTCTCGTCGCAGCCGCTGAAGAATTTCAACATTGCACTCTCGGGCACATACACCGGCGAGATGATTGTGCCCCACTATGCCGGATACATCGAGAACGACCGTATGGAAGAGACCCCCGACTTTTTCGACCTCGGACTAAAGCTCGACTACACATTTATTCTGCGCGACCACATTAACCTGCAACTTAATGCCGGTGTACAGAATATATTCGACAGCTTCCAAAAAGACCTCGACAAGGGCGAGTTTCGCGACTCGGGCTATTTCTACGGCCCCACGGCACCGCGAACATTCTTTATAGGATTTAAAATAATGAATTAAAAATATCCAGACATCTGTCGGGGCGAGATTTTTTCTCGCCCCGCTTATTATACCCTTATTTTGCTACCCTTATTTTGCACATTAAAAAATCACTTTTTCGCAAGAAAAAACGCTTCTTTTCAAAAAAGAACATATCTTTACAAAGTCATACAAACAAACGAGCTATGGATTTTCATAGCAATCGGCAGTATATGCCGGCTTGAAAAGCAAAATTACCAACAAAAAATATTAAAACTATGAAAAAGATCTTATCATTTGCGCTTCTGCTGTGTACATTTTCGACAGCATTGGTAGCACAGGACAAGGAATTTCGTCAGGAGTTAAGCAATTTCATCAATTTAGGCTGGGCAACAACTGCGAACAACAATTTCAACGCCGAGACTTTCACGGCCATATTTATGTTACAGCTCAACGAAATGCCCAACTGCCCCTACACAACAGAAGCTCAAAAGGCCGAGGCTGCGGCAAGATTGGCCGAGCAGTACTACGATGAGCGTGGCAAGAGTGATTTTATAGATGTTGCTATGCCCTTTTACCAAAAGCATCTGACAACTGACGAGCTAAAGAAACTAAACAAACAGTTAAAAACCGACACAAAGCTCTTTAACACAGGAAACAAACTCGCCGACAAAAGTGTTATGGAGCAGATGGTAATGACACTTATGGCACAAATGATGGGCTCGCTACAAAAAATCGCAACAGGCGAGACACCCGACCCCATCATAACCCCGCAAGAGAAACAAGACGCACTCTACATTGCCGTTGTCGAGTATTGCAACGCAAGCGGAATATCTAAACGCCCTCGCAAGCAATCTTGCAGGTATGGGACAGGACGAAGAGCAGAAGAAGATGATGCAAGCCTTTATGGAATTTCTATCTACCGAGCTGCCCTCGGCCTACTATAAGGGCTGTAAAGACCGAATCACCGTCGATGAGGTAAATTATATTACCGATTTTTATAAATCGCCAATGGGACAAAAGTTGGTAGCTTGCAGCACCGAGATTTTAAAAGACCCTATGACACTTGCCAACAGCTTGATGACAAAGACAAAAGAGTGGCTCGACAAGCAAGAACTTAAATAAAAAATGCACATTACATATTATATATAATTCCCGACCGAAAAGATTATCTCGGTTGGGAATTATAATATTTTTTCGGGCCTTATGCAGCCACGGTTTTTTACACTCTTCTGCCCTTTTCACAATACCACAATAAGGGCAACGATGAGAGAAACTTTTTTCCTTATTCTGCAACAGAATATCTGTTTATGAATAAGAAATGTTAACGCTGCCAAATAATTAGCAAAAAGCATTATCACGACTTTTTCCTTAATTTATATAATAATGAGAGGGCTTATTCTTCTATTTTTTTCAGAAAAAAAATGCGAAATTCGCATAATTTTTAGTCTCGATAGATAATATAAGCCCCTATTTTGCGTTACTTAAGGGATGAAAAAGATTCTGTACATAACTGTGGCACTGTGTGTGTGCGCCATTCTAAAGGTGCACGCGCAGTACGACGTACACTTTACCCACTATTGGAAGATGCAGAATTTTTATAATCCGGCAGGCGCGGGAGCAAGCGGCAAGCTGCACGCCTTTGCCGCATACAGCAACCAGCTGTCGGGATTCGAGGGTAACCCAAAGAGTATGCTCATAAACGGCGACCTTCCACTGTCGATGTTCAAGGGCGACCACTCGCTGGGCCTCGGCGTGCTGAACGACGAGATTGGAATGTTTACCAACCAGCATCTGTTCATAAACTATGCCTACGGGCTGAAACTATTCGGCGGACGATTGGCGGTGGGCGCGCAGCTGGGCCTGCTGAATGCAAAAATAGACCCAAAAGAGCTTAATTTGGGCGAGAACAGCGACGACCCGGCCTTTCCATCGAGCGCCGTCGATGGAAACAAATTCGATTTTGGCGCAGGAGTGCTGTTCGAGCATAAATATTTTTATGTGGGAGCATCGGCGCTGCACATCAACGCTCCACTGATAGAAATGGGCGAAAAGAACCAATTTCAGGTTGACCCCTATTTTAATTTTACCGCCGGAGGCAATATACCGCTAAAAAATCCGTTATTATCAATACAGCCCTCGATGCAACTAATGACCGACTTTGTATCGTGGCGCGCCGACATTACCGCACGAGGCGCATACAACTACAACGAGAAACTGCTCTTCGGCGGTGCCACATACAGCCCGGGAACGTCGGTAACACTGTTTGCGGGAATAGAATTTTTGAACATTACAATAAGCTACGGCTACGAATTGTTCACCTCGGGGCTCGGAGCCGAAAATGGCAGCCACGATATTTATTTGGGCTACGACATTGAGCTCGACATATTTAAAAAAGGGAAAAACAAACATAACAGTATAAGAATATTGCAATGATGAAGAGAATAGTAAGCCAGCCTGTTCTTTTGACGGTGCTTCTGCTTGCATCGTGTATGGGAGCAAAGAGAAACACATCAATGGGCGGCGAAGTTACAGGAATCAGCGGAACGGCCATCAACGAACCCACCCCTTACGGAATGGTACTCGTCGAGCGAGGCTCGATAAAGATAGGTAACGAAGAGGCCGACTCTTTGTGGGGTATCACAACACCCGTAAAAGATATTTCGGTAGATGCTTTTTGGATGGACGAGACCGAGGTGTCAAACGCCAAATATCGTCAGTTTGTATATTGGGTGCGCGACTCCATTATCCGCGAGCGTCTGGCCGACCCTGCATACGGTGGCGACGAGACATTCAAGATAACAGAGGACGAGTATGGCGAGCCCATCACCCCTTACCTCAATTGGAGCAAGCCCATCCCGTGGAAAAAACCCACCGAGGACGAGCAGCGCGCCATCGAGAGCGTCTTTATCACAAACCCCATCACGGGCGAGAAGATGCTCGACGCCTCGCAGATGAACTACCGCTACGAGATTTACGACTACACGCAGGCCGCACTGCGCAAGAATCGTCTTAATCCCGCCGAGCGCAACCGCAACACCGACATTCCCACCAACTACGACGAGGTTGTAACAATATCAAAAGACACAGCCTACATCGACGACGAGGGGCGCATCGTAAACGAGACAATCACCCGCCCCCTGTCGAGCGTATATGATTTTCTGAACACATACATAATAAACGTCTATCCCGACACAACCTGTTGGGTGAACGATTTTCCCAACGCCAACAACGAGGTCTATCTGAACCTCTATTTCAGCCACCCCAACTACAGCGAATATCCCGTAGTGGGAGTAAGCTGGGAGCAGGCCAACGCCTACTGCGCTTGGCGCACCGACTACCTTCTGCGAGGGATGCGCGGACAGGCAAAATACATTCAGCGCTACCGTCTGCCCTCGGAGGCCGAGTGGGAGTATGCCGCACGCGGCAAAGAGGGCGGGAAATTCCCGTGGGAGAGTGGCGACACAAAGAGCGACAAAGGGTGCTACTATGCCAACTACAAGCCCGGCGAGGGTAACTACACACGCGACGGCAACCTTATCACATCGAAATGCGGAATATACTCGGCCAACAGCAACGGCCTCTTTGATATGGCGGGCAACGTAGCCGAGTGGACATCCACCGTATATACCGAGGCGGGAGTGCTTCAGATGAGCGATATTAACCCCGACCTTCAGTATCGCGCCGCAAAAGAAGACCCCTACAATCTGAAGAAAAAGACCATACGCGGAGGCTCGTGGAAAGACCCCGTACGATTCATTCAGGGAGCCACACGCGCCTACGAATATCAGAACGAGTCGCGCTCCTATATTGGCTTCCGCTGTGTACGCAGCTACAGTGGCACATCGAGACGATAATAATCCCAACCAACAAGAAAAATCACACACAAACAACCATTGCATTATGAGCAAGAAAAGAAATATCATCAGCAGCATACAGACCTTTATGGACTCGCCCAAAGGCCGCACCTATCTTAACTACGTATATAGCTGGGGTGCAGCAGTCGTAATCTTGGGAACACTCTTTAAGCTGACACACCTTCCGGGCGCCAACCTTATGCTTTTCATTGGAATGGGCGCCGAGGTTGTAGTGTTCTTCTTCTCGGCCTTTGAGCGTCCCTACGACCTTGCCGAGGACGACCGCAAAGAGGAGCGCGCCGAACGTCGTGCCGAGCGCGAGGCTGCCGGGGCAGCACCCATCATCATCGGAGGCGGTGGCGGAGGCGCAGTCGGCGGTGGCGGCAGCATAGTCGCCGGCGAGAGCACGCAGGCGGCAGCCGCAGGCTCGGGAGTATCGGGCACCATAATCATCGGAGGCGGCAGCGGCAGTGGGACAGGCACCACACAGACAGCCGACCCCGAGCTAATAAACAATATGGACGAGGCCACAAAAGAGTATGTCGAGAAGATTAAGACACTCAACGAGGCCATCCGACGCATCTCGGAGCAGGCCGACAGTCTGGGACGCAATATGCAGGAGATGGACAATCTTGCACGCAATATCACAGGCATAAACACTCTGTACGAGGTACAGTTGCGCAGCGCAGGCAAGCAGGTAGATAACATTGATATGGTGAACGAAGAGACCAAAAAGATGGCTCAACAAATCAAGGAGCTTAATATTATGTACGCCCGTATGCTTGAAGCAATGACCTGCAATATGAACAGACAACAGTAACGAACGACACACAAAGCAGCCGCAAT
Organism: Bacteroidaceae bacterium; assembly: GCA_017407905.1. Classification (GTDB taxonomy): domain Bacteria; phylum Bacteroidota; class Bacteroidia; order Bacteroidales; family Bacteroidaceae; genus HGM04593. Next base: position 69,652 of record JAFQVS010000101.1, read on the forward strand.
GAAAATCAAGAAGAATAAAGTAACGCCGCGTCAGAAGATGATAAATCTGATGTACGTGCTTCTGATGGCAATGCTCGCAATGAATGTGTCGTCGGACGTGCTCAACGGCTTTACTCTTGTCGATGAGAGCCTCTCGCGCAGTACCGTCAACGCAACGGCACAGAACGAGGCAATGTACGACAATTTCGAGCAGTCGATGGCACAGAACCCCGAGAAGGTGCGCGAGTGGTACACACGCGCCCAAAGCGTGCGCGCAATGTCCGACTCGCTATACAACCTTGCCGAGACACTGAAAATACGCATCGCCCAAGAGGCCGACGGAGCCGAGGGCAACTACCGAGAGCTACAGAACCGCGAGAATCTCGAAGCATCGACCTACGTGATGCTCGCTCCGGGAAGCGGCAAGGGCCGACAGCTATACGACGCAATAACAAGCTACCGCGAGAGCATCCTCGCGATGATAACCGACTCGACACAGCAGCAGATAATCCGCGACAATTTCAGCACCGAGGTACCCCGCAAGAATATCTCGCTGATGAAAAATTGGCAGGAGTATCACTTCGAGAATATGCCCGCAATAGCCGCAATCACCCTCTTGACAAAGCTACAAAATGACGTACGCTACGCCGAGGGCGAGGTGCTGCACACGCTTGCACGCAATATCGACGTTGGCGACGTGCGCGTAAACCAAATTCGTGCCCTTGTCATTCCAAACTCGCGCAACGTGGTGCGCGGCAGTGAATTTAGCGCACAGATTATATTGGCAGCGGTCGATTCGACACAGCGCCCCGAAATTTACATCGACGAGCAGCTGCTCGAAGCCGAGAATGGCAACTACTCGCTTCTGTGCAACAAAACAGGCGACTACACCCTCGACGGATATATGCTGGTGAACGACGGCTCGGGAGCATCGACACGCTACGATTTTTCGCAAGAATACACCGTGGTCGAGCCCACAGCAACGGTGAGCGCATCGCTTATGAACGTACTATACGCAGGATTCGACAACCCCGTGAGCATCTCGGTACCCGGAGTACCCGCCAACCGCATTGCGGCAAGCATTGCCGCGGGCAAAGGCACAATAAAGAGCGACGGCAAGGGCGGATACATTGTAGTGCCCACACAGATTGGCGAGGAGCTGAAGATTGAGGTAACAGCAACAAACGAAGAGGGACGCCGCCAGAGTATGGGACAATACGCCTTCCGCGTGCGTCAGCTGCCCGACCCCACCCCGCTCATCGAGTTTAAAGACAAGGACGGCAACACACAGCGCTACCGCGGCGGAAAGCCCTTCAGCAAACAGACGCTGCTAAACACAAAAGGCATTATAGCGGCCATCGACGACGGGCTGTTGAACATCAGCTTCAAAGTGCTATCGTTCGACGTACTCTTCTTCGACAATATGGGCAACGCCGTACCCCGAAAATCGGACGGAGCGCAATTCTCGGCCGCACAGAAAGAGATTTTCCGCAGCCTGCAACGCGGCAAGCGATTCTACATAACCAACGTAAAAGCAATAGGCCCCGACAATGTCGAGCGACAGCTGACAACACCCCTTGAGGTCATAATAAACTGATAAACAAGCGAAAAGCATAACATACAGATACTATGAGACAGATGAATAAAATACTCGTACTATTCGCAGTGCTTCTGATAGGGCAATATGCCGTGGCACAGCCCCCCGCCCGCAAAAAAGAGCAAAAGAAGAGCGGTGCAACAACGGCAGCAACATACGAGGTACCCCTGAGCGAGAGGGCCAAGAGCCAATATCCCACAACAACCACCCCCACCGAGGTTGTGTGGAAGCGCGACATTTACCGCACCCTCGACCTCGAAAAAGAGAAGAATGCCTCGCTCTACTACCCCGTGCAACCCATCGGCAACAGCGTCAATCTGTTTACATTCCTCTTCCGCCACCTTATCGCAGGCTCGATAAACGCCTACGAGTATAACCTCGACGGATACGAGAATTTCTCGCCCGAGAACATTGTCAACGTGCGCGAGCTGCTTGAGCACTACGCCATTGTACACGAATTTCAGGGTGCCGACAGCACAATCGTCGTAAACCCCGCCGACGTCCCCAGCAACGTAGTACTGAGCTACTATATAAAGGAGAGCTACTACTACGACCAGCGCACAGCCACCTTCAGCCAGCGTGTAACGGCCATCTGTCCTGTTATGCACAACGCAGGAGAGTATGGCGGCGAGACGATAAAATACCCGATGTTCTGGCTGAAATACGACGAGATTGCCCCGCTTCTGACACAGCAGACAGTAATGTCGAGCAGCTACAACAACGTATCGACAATGACCTTTGACGACTTTTTCACCAAGCACTGCTACGAGGGCGATATTTACAAGACCGTCAATCTGCGTAATTTGGCAATTGCACAGTATTGTAAGGACAGCACCGCGATAAAAAAGGAGCAGCAGAAGATTGAGAAGCAGCTCGCCGATGTTCAGGGCACACTATGGGAGCTTCCCCGCCCCGCAGCCGACACGACAGCCGTTGCCGCCGACTCCGTGGCAACCGACACCAAACAAAAAGCAAAAGGCGAGAAGAGAGAGGCACGCGCCGCACGCAAGAAGCAACAATCGGCAAGCAAGAAGAAAAGCTCGGGCGGCTCGTCAAAGAGCAAGGGCAGTACAATATCGGTACGCCGTCAGCGTAGATAATTGTAAAAAACCACCTTTTCATCGGCCCTTTTCGTTTGCGATGAGCCACAAAAACAAAAAAGCAGAAGCCCGTTATTTATAAAAAATAAATAAAAATCGTAATAATATTTTTTATATAAATTTAAACAGCTTCTAATAAAATAAACTATATTTGCGCAAAACAACGTAACAAAAGCGGTTGTTTTGCGCAAACTTATTATTGCAAGCGGCTGTTTTTGTAATAATTAACCCTTAAACACACTGACAATGAAAAAGATTTTTGGATTTATCTTTGCACTTTGCCTTTTGGTGGCTATCCCCGCAAATGCACAATTGAAATTTGGTATTAAGGCCGGTACGAACCTCGTTGGCAGCCCCAGCGACATTAAAGAAATGAGCTCGGACGGTTACACAGGATTCTTTGCCGGAGCAATGGCAAAATTCACACTCCCCATTGTGGGCCTCGGCGTTGAGGGCGATATTCTCTACTCGCAGAGTGGTGCCGAGATTGGCGGCGACAAGGTAAAAAGACAGAGCATCGAGATTCCCGTATATCTGCGTTACGACCTCGGCCTGCCCGTAATGAGCAAGATTGTTGTTCCCTTTGTGGCAGTGGGCCCGCAGTTTGGATTCACATTGGGCGACGCCGAGAAGGATTGGATGAAGGCTGTCCGCTTCGAGTACAAAAAGAGCCAGCTGAGCCTGAACGTGGGCGCAGGCGCCGTATTTCTGGGACACCTGCAAGCACACGTCAACTACAACATTGCAATGGGTAACACAAGCGAATACTCTGAGTTTGTAGGCGGTGCTTGGAATGTTATGACAAAGTCTAAGACCAATACGTGGCAGGTTTCTGTGGCCTATCTGTTCTAAAAAACACTGCCCACAGACAATAGCCGAGAGACTATCCTCTCGATAAAATAGCACAAAAGGCTGTCTCAAAATAGGAATTTTGGCACAGCCTTTTGTTAAACGATATAAGAAGCTGTTTATTTTTATCGGATGTTGTGCGTCGGCGTCTCTTTTTTTCGGCTGCATTTTAAAAAAAAGCCGGCAAAAAAGAGACGCAAAAATCCCAAAGAGATAAATCACAACAGTTTCCTATGATATAACTTTTCCTCTTTTTTACAAAATATAATAGAATAATAATGGAGAATGAGCTTACCTCGTTGTTACTGCGCCTCGGCGCCCGTCCCGAGCATACACCCGCAATGCGTTGGATTATAATAACCGTTGCGGTTATTCTGCTCTTTTACATCTGCGGCATTATATGCCACAAGATAATAATCCCGCTCGTAGGCACGGTAACAAAAAAAACCAACAACAGTTGGGACGACATACTTTTAAACAACAGTGTAATAAAAAACTGCTGCAACCTTGTTCCGGCGGTTATTGTAACAGCGCTTATGCCATTTATTCTAAACGATGGCAGCACGCTCTACACATTTATGATGAAAGTGTGTTGGGTCTATATTACGGTGGTGGGAATAAAGCTCGTCTGCTCCATCCTATCGGCACTGTACATACTCTCTAATAATTCGGAAAAGACGCGCAACCACACGCTGAAGGGCGTTTTTCAGATGCTGAAGATTGCCGCAATATGTATAGGCGCAATTATCATAATGAGCACACTCATCGACCGCGACCCGGTGAAAATTCTGGCGGGCCTCGGTGCATCGGCGGCGGTGCTTATGCTGGTCTTTAAGGACAGTATTATGGGACTTGTGGCGGGCGTACAGCTATCGGCCAATGATATGCTGCGCCCCGGCGATTGGATTGTAATGACAAAATATGGCGCCGACGGCTTTGTCATCGACGTGTCGCTGACCACCGTCAAGATACAAAATTGGGATAAGACCATAATAACGGTGCCTCCCTACGCGCTTGTGAGCGAATCGTTCCAAAATTGGCGAGGAATGTTCGACAGCGGAGGCCGACGCGTCAAACGCTCTATCTTCATCGACATTAACAGCATCAGATTCTGCAACAAGGAGGAGGTGTGCGAGCTTGCACAAAAGGGCTTTGTCGATGAGAATTACAGCGGGCAGAGGGTGAATCTGACCATCTTCCGCAATTATCTCGAAGATTATCTAAGGGGCCGAAGCGACGTTCACCCCGAGATGTTTATGCTGGTGCGACAGCTTCAGCCGACGGCACAGGGAGTGCCTCTGGAGCTTTATTTCTTCTACAACGGCACAGCGTGGGCCGAGTATGAACATTTTCAGGCCGAGATATTCGAGTATGTTTATGCCATCCTCCCCGAGTTTGCTCTGAGGTCGTTCCAAGCGCCCTCGGGCAACGATTTTAACAACAGCACCGGGCGCATCCCCCGCCATCTGTTCTAAAAATAGAGAAATAGTATGCCCCTTTTTGCCGACGTTATACTGCCGCTGCCATTGGCCTCGACATTTACATACAGCATCGCCCCCGAGCACCGGGAGCGCATCGCCGTGGGCTGCCGCGTGAGCGTCCCGCTGGGCAAGAGCAAGCACTACACGGCACTTGTGGCGCGTCTGCACGACGAGGCACCCACCGCATACAGCGTGCGCCCCATAGACGAGCTTCTTGACGAGACACCCATCGTGCTGTCCACACAGACAAAGCTGTGGGAGTGGATTGCACGCTACTATCTGTGCTCGGTGGGCGAGATTTTCAAGGCGGCCGTGCCACAGGGGCTCAAAGGAGAGTTTAAGCCAAAGACCGAGCAGCGCATACGCCTTGCCGAGCGCTACAAAAACCCCACGGCGCTGAATCTCATCTGTCAGACTTTATCGCGCGCCCCGCGACAGAAGCGTCTGCTTGCCACCTATCTGCAAATAAGTGAACAGGGCACCGAGATTGCCCGCCACACACTCATTGAGCGCGCCGAGGTAGCCCCCAATATATGCAAAGAGCTCATCGACAAAGGGATTTTTGAGTGCTACGAAGTAGAGATTGGACGCCTCGACACAGGGCATCGGGACGTCGCCCCCGAGAACAGCCTTAACGAGGCACAACAGACTGCCCTTGAGCAGATTAACGAGAGCTTCAAGAGCAAAAATGTTACGCTGCTGCACGGCGTAACGTCGGCCGGAAAGACCGAGGTATATATTCACCTTATAAAGCAGGCCATAGAACGCGGCGAGCAGGTACTATATATGCTCCCCGAGATTGCCCTCACGAAACAGATTACCGAGCGCCTCGGCCGAGTGTTCGGCAACCGCATAGGCCTTTACCACTCGAAATTCTCCGACGCCGAGCGTGTCGAAATATGGAAAAAACAGCTGGGCGACAAGCCCTACGACATTATCCTCGGGGTGCGCTCGTCGGTTTTTCTGCCGTTCAAGCGGTTAGGCCTTATAATTGTCGATGAAGAGCACGAGAACAGCTACAAACAGCAAGAGCCCGCGCCGCGCTACAACGCACGCAACGCAGCCATCGTGCTTGCATCGCTCTTCGGTGCAAAGACCCTCTTGGGCACCGCAACCCCCGCCATCGACACATTCTACAATGCAACAACCGGGAAATACGGCCTTGTGAGCCTCAGCCGCCGCTACCGCTCGCTGCAACTGCCGCAGATAGAGGTTGTCGATATTCAAGACCTTGCGCGACGCAAGAGAATGACAGGCCTCTTCTCCGACCCGTTGGTCGAAGCAATGAGCGAGGCACTGAAAGAGGGCCGACAGATTATCCTGTTCCAGAATCGTCGCGGCTACTCGCCCCTGCTCGAATGTCGCACCTGCGGCTGGGTGCCCCGCTGCAAACACTGCGACGTAAGCCTCACCCTGCACAAAAGCAGCGCGAAACTCACCTGCCACTATTGCGGCTACACAATCCCCGCACCCAAAATGTGCCCCAACTGCGAGGAGAGTAATTTCGTGAACCTCGGCTACGGCACCGAAAAGATTGAGGACGAGCTGCAAAAAATATTCCCCGAGGCACGCATCGCCCGTATGGACCTCGACACGACACGCACACGCACCGCCTACGAAAGCATAATAAACGACTTTCAACAGCGGCGCAGCGACATACTGATAGGCACACAAATGGTGTCCAAAGGGCTCGACTTTGACAATGTTTCCGTTGTCGGGATACTGAATGCCGACACGCTGCTCAACTACCCCGATTTTCGTGCCTCGGAGCGAGCCTTCCAGCTGATGGCACAGGTTGCCGGACGCGCAGGGCGCGGAAGCGGACAGGGAAAGGTCTTTCTTCAGACGCGACAGCCCGATAATCCCATAATTCCGCTTATCGTCGGCAACAACTACATACAATTCTACGACAGCCAATTGTCCGAGCGTATGCTGTTCCATTATCCCCCATTTCATCGGTTAGTTTACGTATATATGAAGCACCGCGACTGCCGCACGCTGGACGAATTTTCCGAGCTTATGGGCAGCCGTATGCGAGAGATTTTCGAGCATCGTGTGCTGGGCCCCGACCTTCCACCCGTGGCACGCGTGCAGCAGCAGTATATACGTAAGATTGTGCTTAAGGTCGAGAGTAACCTATCGCAGTACCGCATAAACGAAGCACTCGCCGCGCTGCAACAGGAGCTTTTATCCGACAAGCGCTACAAGAGCATCACAATGTATTACGACGTTGACCCGCTGTAAGGCAACCCGGGGCGAAAGGCTATTTTCCACATTATTAACACTATTTTCGTTTAATATCTTGTTCATTTCCCTGCGAATAGCTAACTTTGCACGTTTTTACGGGCACTCTTTTTCACCGAAGAAGAGCAGCCCCGCCCCAAAAAGCAAACAAACTATTCAAAATAAATGAAGCGATACAAAATCTTAAACAACACTTTCGGATGGCTCACATTCCTTATTGCGGCGGTAACATACTGCCTCACAGTAGAGCCTACCGCAAGTTTCTGGGACTGTCCCGAGTTTATCCTCTCAGGTAACAAATTAGAGGTGGGACACCCCCCCGGTGCACCTTTCTTTATGCTCACGGCCAATCTATTTTCGTCGTTGGCAGCACCCGACAAAGTAGCCTTTATGGTAAATATTATGTCGGCCATACTGAGTGCGGCGGGTATTATGTTCCTCTTTTGGAGCATCACCCATCTTACCCGCAAATTAGTGGCACACGGTGCAACAGAATTATCCAATGCACAGATTATCACTATTTTAGCCTCGGGCCTTGTGGGTGCGCTTGCCTATACGTGGAGCGACACTTATTGGTTCAGCGCTGTCGAGGGCGAGGTTTATGGTTACTCGTCGCTCTTTACGGCGGTGGTCTTTTGGCTCATTCTAAAATGGGAAGAGCAGGCCGATGCGCCTCACAGCGACCGTTGGTTAGTGCTTATTGCCTATCTTGTGGGCCTCTCTATTGGTGTGCACCTTCTGAACCTTTTGTGTATCCCCGCAATTGTGCTTGTGGTATATTTCAAAAAGAAGCCTGATGCCAATTTCAAGGGTGCGCTTATGGCGCTTGTCGTATCGGCTATTTTGGTGGCGGCGGTGCTCTATGGCATTGTGCCCGGCGTTGTAAAGGTGGGCGGATGGTTCGAGCTTCTGTTCGTCAACACTCTGGGATTGCCGTTTAACACAGGCCTCATCACCTATCTGTTGCTGCTCTTTGGTATGCTCATCTGGGGCCTTATCGAGAGCGAGCGTGGAGGCAACCGACGCAATATGGCTATTGCTTTTGTGGCGGCGGTGGGACTGTTGGGTATCCCCTTCTATGGCTACGGCACTATGAGCATCGTGCTTGGAGTGGTTGTGCTTGTGGCGCTCTCGTATGCTCTGTTCGTAAAGGTTAAGGAGAAATACCTCCTGAGCCTGCGTATGCTCAATACCTCGCTGCTGTGTATGCTGCTCATTATGCTGGGATACTCGTCGTATGCGGTGATTGTGATACGCTCGGCCGCAAACACTCCGATGGACCAAAATTCGCCCGAGGATATTTTCTCGCTGGGCGCTTATTTGGGTCGCGAGCAGTATGGCGACCGTCCCCTTTTCTACGGCCCCGCATACAGCTCGGAATTTAAATACGTACGCACAAACAACGGCTACCGCGCCGAGACGGTAGATGGTGCGCCCATCTACGCTCCAAAAGAGAAAGCCTCGGCCGACGAAAAAGACTCGTACGAGCTTTTGGGACACAAATTCGACGTAAAATATGCGCAGAATATGCTCTTCCCCCGTATGTACAGCAAAGAGCACTCGGCCTACGGTGCCAACAGAGTGAATCTGTACGACGATTGGGTGGGCGGAATTAAAGGCAAAAAGGTAAATTATCGCGTAGGCGGTGAGAATATCGAGGTTGTAATGCCCACACAGCTTGAGAATATTAAATTCTTCTTCAACTACCAGCTGAATTATATGTATTGGAGATATTTCCTGTGGAATTTTGTCGGCCGACAGAATGATATGCAAGGACACGGCGATATTGACAAGGGCAATTGGATTACGGGAATCTCGTTCATCGACAATATCTTGGTTGGTAATCAGGAGAATATCCCCACGGCGCTGAAGGAGAATAAGGGACGCAACGTCTATTTTGCCCTGCCGCTGATTCTTGGTCTTTTGGGCATTATGTGGCAGCTGCGCAATAAAAAGGGCGGCGTACAGCAATTCTGGGTGGTCTTTTTCCTATTCTTTATGACGGGAATTGCCATTGTGCTCTATCTGAACCAGACGCCGCTGCAACCGCGCGAGCGCGACTATGCCTACGCAGGCTCGTTCTATGCCTTTGCCATTTGGATTGGAATGGGCGTTGCCGCAATCACCGACATTCTGCGCAAGAACAATGCCATTGTAAGTGCCGCCGTGGCCATCGTCTGCCTGCTGGTACCCGTGCAGATGGTGTCTGAGACGTGGGACGACCACAATCGCAGCGGACGCTACGCCTGCCGCGACTTTGGACAGAATTATCTCAATAGTATGCCCGAGGAGGGCAACCCCATAATATTCACCTGCGGCGACAACGACACATTCCCCCTGTGGTACAGTCAAGAGGTCGAGGGCGTGCGCACCGACTCGCGCGTGTGCAACCTATCGTACCTACAAACCGATTGGTACATCGACCAGATGCGCCGTCCTGCCTACGACTCGCCCTCAATCCCCATCAGTTGGGATAGAATAGACTATGCGGGCAACAGCAACGAGGCGGTATATGTCGTACCCGAGTACAAAGAGAAGATTCTTGCCCTGTACCGCGAGCACCCCGAGGAGAGCAAAAAGCGTTGGGGCGATAATCCCTTCGAGATACAGAATGTTATGAAATATTGGGTGCGCTCGAAGAACGACGCGTTCCACCTTATCCCCACCGACACCCTCTACCTAAAGATAGACGCCGAGGCCGTTAGGCGCTCGGGAATGCTTATCCCCGAGGAGTATGTCGATTCAATGCCCGAGTATATGAAGATTCCGCTCACAGGGCGCGAGCGTCTCTATCGCCACGACCTTATGCTGCTCGAAATGCTTGCAGGCACAAATTGGGAGCGTCCCCTCTATATGTCGATGACCGTGGGCAAGAGCAACTATCTGCACACACTGAGCGACTTTTTCGTACAAGAGGGCCTCGCCTACCGCATAACCCCGTTCAATTGGAAAGAGCTGGGCTACAGCGACGACAGCGGCCTCGACGAGATGTTTGTTGCCGACACCGAGCGTTTCTACCACAATGTGATGGAGCGTTTCAGATACGGCGGCCTCAAGGATAATCCCGACTATTATGTCGATGAGACCATCCAGCGTATGATATACACTCATCGTCGTCTGTTGGCATCGCTGGCCACACAGCTGTGCCTCGAAGGAAAATACGAGAAGGCACTGAACGTGCTCAGCCTTGCCGAGCGCGAGCTGCCCACCTCACTTGTGCGCCACGAATTCTTCAGCGGGCTCGATATTGGACGCACATATATGGCTCTCGGCCTTAAGGATAAGGCAGTGGAGACACTCTGTAGTCTGGCCGACGAGCAGCTCGAATACCTCAAATGGTACTCCTCTATGAGCGGCCGCTCATTAACCCGCGTGCTCGGCAGCATAAGGATGAATGCAATGTGCCTGCAAAATATCGTCGAGACACTCGAAAAGGGCGGACAAGATTATCACGACCTTGCCGTAAAATACGACAAAGAATTTGAGATTCTGTTCAATAAGATACGCGCAGGCAGATAAAAAAAGCTGTTTATGTTCATAGAGCAAGTACCGACATTCTTCCGAGGCCTCTACCCGAAGGCTCTGTGGCGTATGAACCCCGATGAAAAGGCCGTTTATCTGACCTTTGACGATGGGCCGATACCTGTAATAACCCCGTGGGTGGTTGACCTTTTGGAGCGCAACGGCATAAAAGCAACCTTTTTTATGGTTGGCGACAATGTGCATAAATTCTCGCAAGAGTTTATGCAGGTTGTCGAGAGCGGACACCGCGTGGGCAACCACACATTCAACCATCTGAAGGGACTTTTTACCTCGACCAAAGAGTATATCGAGAATGTCGATCAGGCCGATGCTTTCATACACAGCAACCTTTTCCGCCCACCGCACGGGATACTGCGCACGGCACAGTATCGCGAGCTGAGCAAGCGTTACCAATTTGTAATGTGGGACCTTGTTACGCGCGACTACAGTTTCCGTCTGTATGGCGAGGATGTGCTTGCCAACGTCAAGCGCTACACACGCAACGGCTCGATAATCACGTTCCACGACTCGATGCGCAGCGAGAGTAATCTGCGTTACGCGCTGCCGCGAGCCATTGATTGGTTGCAGGAGCAGGGGTACGAATTTAAGATTTTCGAGTAAGAAACACTCTAGCAGCCTACGATAATGACAAAAGAACAGCTGACACTGTTTATAAAAGCCGAGGCCCGCAGCCTCGGCTTTGCTGTGTGCGGCATTGCAAAGGCCGACGCCGTCGCCCCCGAGACGGCCCGTCGCCTTGAGCAGTGGATAAAAGAGGGCAACGGGGGTACAATGAGCTATCTTGAGCGCAACAGCGAGAAACGCCTCGATGTGCGCGAGCTTGTGCCCGGATGCCGCAGCGTCGTCTGTGTGGCACTGAATTACTACCCGCGCGAAAGAGATATTATAAGGGGGCGTCTGCATCTGTCGCACTACGCTCTTGGGCGCGACTATCACAAGGCACTGAAAGAGAGGCTCTTTACGCTGCTTGCCCACATAAACGAGCAGCAGCCTACCGCAGGGCGAGCCTTCTGCGACACTGCCCCAATTTTGGAGCGCTATTGGGCAGCGCGCGCGGGAATAGGAGTAATAGGAAAAAATCACCAGCTGATTGTCCCGGGGGCGGGCACACACTTTTTCTTGGGCGAGCTGCTCATCGACGCCGAGCTCACATACGATACCCCCCTCGACCACAACCCCTGCGTCGGGTGCGACCGCTGCCTCAGAGCCTGCCCTACGGGCGCCCTCACAGCCCACGGGTTCGACGCGCGCCGATGCCTCTCGTATCTAACAATAGAGTACCGCGGAGAATTACCTAAAAACATCGGTGAAAAGATGGGAAATTGCTTCTATGGCTGCGACCGCTGCCAAGCATCGTGCCCGCATAACAGAGAGGCCGTCGCCACCGAAATTCCCGACTTTTGGGCCGCGGAGAGCCTTCGGGCGATGCACAACGACGATTGGCACAATATCACGGAGGAAAAATACAAGGAGCTTTTTGCCGACAGCGCCGTCGAGCGCTGCGGATACGAGCAGTTGATGCGTAATATAAAAGCCTGTGAGCGATAAATCTCAGTGCTCTACTCGTCGGGCACTGTTATTGATATAAGCTCGTAGCAGATAGGCTTTACAATACGCTTATTGGTAACCTTTGTTATCTGACGAACAACACCGATGCCTCGCGCATACCAGCACTCGTCATCGACCAAATATTCGCCCGAAGCGCCCAAAAGGGACGTATAACCACCCTTGATGCTTGTTTTTATCCTCCCGCGGACAACGTAACAATTAAATGTTCCGGCCGCTGTGGTAATCTCTTTTTCGGCTACCACACGGAAATTGGAATAGCTTGTCTTGTACTTGACGTCGCGTCCCCAAAGTTTAAATGTCATACTGAGCGTGCCACACTCCAACGTATCGCCGACGTTCATAGTCGAGGGGATTTTCAGCAAAAAGCCGTCGGTATTGACATTCTCGGCTGCGCTCTCCACTGTTGCTTCTATTATGCAGGTGTCATTTTTTATTCTAATCGTGCTGAATTGCCCATCCTCGGAAACTGCTTTTTTCACCATTTTCGGGAGCTTTAACAACCCCTTTTTTTTGTTCTGCATTATGGATTTTGTTACCACTCTTGTGGTGCCATCGTCGAGCCGCTCTACCTCTGTAATCTCTTTTGTCATAAAGGGAAAGGCGGGGTTGGGCTTTTTGCCTATTTTTACTGAATACTCGGCAACGGCGCCTTTTTGCAGGAGCGCAAATGGTCTGTTGTCTTGCGAGAATACCGACAAAGAGAGTAAAATAGAGAGAAAGAGTGTTATTCTTTTCATAATTGCTTTTTTTTTAATAAATAATGTGGAATAAGCCTGTCTATTGACACAGAACCTCGCACACCTTATCTTGCCAACGGCGCACCGTCGATGCGCTCATAGAGCCTTGATTAAGAATCACAAAGGCCAGCGTGTGCCCATTGGCCGCCACGGCGTAGCCCGCGAGCGTACACACCCCTTTCACCGTGCCTGTCTTTGCGTATATCTTTTTGTAGGCTGCGGTGCCCTTTGTGCGATTCTTCATCGTGCCGCTTATGCCCGAGAGAGGCAGCGAGGCGAGTATCGTATCATAAACTTTTTTATCGCTGTGGGCGAGCCTCAGCGTCTGCAATATAATATCAGCCGACAGATAAGTGTAGAGCGAGAGGCCCGAGCCGTCGGCAATGTGATACCTCTCGGGCGCCTTTATCTTGTAGTCGAGAAAGCCGCGCATAATCTTGGGGCCCATCTCCTGCCTTACGGGACGCTTGCCGTAGAGGGCCCCCAAATGATAGCTCAAGGCCTCGGCGCAGAGGTTGTTGCTCTCCATAAGCGCCTCTTCGACAATATCGGCTATGGGACGACGCACTGTGCATAGCAGCCGCGCCGTCTGTGGCACGACTCTGTAAGAGAGAGTGCCCACCGAGCCTCCGCCGGCGGCGATGCGCTCCGATAGCACGCTCATAAAATAGGCGTGCGAGGGCAACAGATTCATCCGCTCGCTGAAGGGTCTGTTGCAATCGCCCTTTATGCGGATGACATTTGTGCCGTCCAACCAATCGCGCAGGATGGTCAGTTTCTCGCCCCTTCCACCGTGGCTTATCGCCTCGTTTACAATAGTATAAAAAGCCGATTGTGGGCTGCACTCGATGGCAGGAGCCTCGCCCCGCAACGACGGCTTGGCGGTTACCTGCACCGTCCCGCCGCACAGCATAAGCGGCGAGATATAAGGCTGAAATTCCCACGGAGTATCGTCCCACGACCACCCGGGCCCCCAATAGATTGAGTCCATAAAGGAGCAGTCGGCAAATAGCGTGTCGATTCTGACGTCCGAGGGCAGTGAGGCCACAAGCGAGAGAAGGTCGGCCTCGTCGAAAAGCGGGTCGATGCTCCCCTCGACATAAACATTCTGCCCGCCCGAGGCATTATCCTCGGCCCACAGACGAGTATCCACCGTATAGTCGCACCCCAAACGACTGAGAGCCACTGTGGCCGTAACAACCTTTGTTACCGATGCGGGGCGACACAATTTCTGCGCACGATGCTCGAAGAGCAGCGTGTCGTCGTCAAGGTCATAAACGGCCAGCGAGACATCGCTATCAATGAAAAGATTATCGCACAAAAGCGCATCGAGACGCTGTGTCATCGTCTGCGCCCCCGCGCCCGTCGCAAGAGCAAAAATCGTCAATATAATAAGAAAAAACCTATGCAGCATACTCCAAAAGTGGTAGAAACGCGACAAAACTAACCAATATTTGTCGAAAAAAACGTCAATAAACTATTTTTCTTCACATTTTTTGTAACTTAGCGCCCGACAATCATTTTCTCGCAAAAAATCAAGCACTGCGAATTATGGTAAAAAGATTCGATTTTTTAGTCATCGGTTCCGGAATTGCCGGAATGAGTTACGCGCTGAAAGTAGCGCACAAAGGTAGCGTCGCCCTAATCTGCAAGACAACGCTCGAGGATGCAAACACCTATTTTGCACAAGGAGGAATAGCCTCGGTAACTAACCTTTTGGTCGATAATTTCGACAAGCACATCGAGGATACGATGATTGCCGGCGACCACATAAGCGACCGCGAGGCAGTTGAAAAAGTGGTGCGCGAGGCACCCTCGCAAATTCAGCAACTCATTGATTGGGGAGTGGAATTTGACAAAAAGCCCGATGGAGCGTTCGACCTTCACCGCGAGGGAGGCCACTCCGAGTTTCGCATCCTGCACCACGCCGACAACACCGGCGCCGAGATTCAAAAGTCGCTCATACGCGCACTGCGCAACCACCCCAACATCACAATCTTCGACAATCATTTTGCCATCGAGATACTGACACAGCATCATCTGGGCGTAACCGTAACCCGTCAGACACCCGACATTGAGTGCTACGGCGCATACGTCCTCGACATTGCCACAAACGAGGTGCATACGTTCCTGAGCCGCGTAACGCTGATGGCAACAGGAGGCTGCGGCGCCGTCTATAAGACAACCACCAACCCCCTTGTGGCAACGGGCGACGGCATTGCAATGGTCTATCGTGCAAAGGGTACGGTAAAGGATATGGAATTTGTACAGTTCCACCCCACGGCACTCTATAATCCCGGCGACCGCCCCTCGTTCCTCATTACCGAGGCAATGCGCGGTTACGGCGGCGTCCTGCGCACACTCGACGGCAAGGAGTTTATGCACAAATACGACGAGCGTCTGTCGCTTGCACCGCGCGACATAGTGGCGCGCGCCATAGACAACGAGATGAAATTGCGCGGCGACGACCACGTCTATCTTGACGTTACCCACAAAGACCCCGAAGAGACCCGACGACACTTCCCGAACATCTACGAAAAGTGCCTCTCGCTGGGCATCGACATTACAAAGGATTATATCCCCGTGGCCCCCGCCGCCCACTATCTGTGCGGAGGAATAAAGGTTGACCTCGACGCACAGTCGAGCATACACAGGCTCTACGCCGTCGGCGAATGTTCGTGCACGGGACTGCACGGCGGCAATCGTCTGGCCAGCAACTCACTAATAGAGGCGGTGGTATATGCCGATGCAGCGGCCAAGCACTCGCTTGAGCGGTTCGAGCATTACGCCTTCAACGAGGCAATCCCCCTGTGGAACGACGAGGGCACAAAAATGAACGAAGAGATGGTGCTCATCTCACAAGACGCCAAAGAGGTGGGACAGATAATGAGCACCTACGTGGGCATTGTGCGCACCGACCTTCGTCTGCGACGCGCGTGGCAGCGCCTCGACCTTTTGTACGAGGAGACCGAGGAGCTCTTCAAACAGAGCGTCATAAGCCGCGAGCTATGCGAGCTGCGCAACATAATAAACGTAGGGTACCTGATTATGCGGCAGGCTATTGAGCGCAAAGAGAGCCGAGGCCTGCACTACAATATCGACCATCTGAGAAAATAACCGATAACAAAAAGTCTGCATCCTTTCGTGTGGAGAAAGGATGCAGACTTTTTTAGGGCCAAAGCCACCGCCGACGGCGAACAAAAATCCTTAACAATAATTTGCAAAAAATATTCTTTTCATCGGGAAAATAGAGGGTCTTTTATAGTGCATAATCGGCAAAAAAACACTATCTTCGCGGAAAAATAGAGGGGGCACATTCGATTTATTTACAACCCCTTAAAAATCAGCATAATACACAAACAGAAATAAACTTAAAAATATAATAACTATGTCAACAAAGAGAATTAAATCGGCATTGGTTTCCGTATTCCACAAAGACGGATTGGACGAAATTATCAGACTTCTGCACGCAGAGGGCGTACAGCTCATCTCGACAGGCGGAACACAGCAATTCATCGAGTCACTCAACATCCCCTGCACAGCGGTTGAGAGCCTCACGGGCTACCCCTCAATCTTGGGCGGCCGCGTAAAGACCCTGCACCCCAAAGTATTTGGTGGAATTTTGGGTCGCCGCGAGCTTGAGAAAGACCAGCAGCAGATGGCCGAGTATGAGATTCCCGAGATTGACCTTGTTATTGTTGACCTGTACCCCTTTGAGCAGACTGTTGCTTCGGGTGCCCCCGAGGCCGACATCATCGAGAAGATTGACATAGGCGGAATTTCGCTTATCCGTGCCGCTGCAAAGAATTTCAACGACGTTGTAATTGTTGCAAGCAAGGGACAGTATCAGCCTCTGCTCGACATTCTCAAGAACAGCGGTGCCGAGACTACACTCGAAGAGCGTCGTTTCTTTGCTCGCGAGGCTTTTGCCGTATCGTCGTTGTACGACTCGGCCATCTTCAACTATTTCAAAGGCGAGGAGCAGAGCGCATTCCGCTATGCAAAGGATTGTCCTATGAGCCTGCGCTACGGCGAGAATCCCCATCAGAAGGGTGCATTCTTTGGCGACTTTGGCAAGATTTTCAACCAGATTCACGGAAAAGAAATTTCGTACAACAATCTGCTGGATATTCACGCAGCAGTGGAGCTCATCCACGACTTTGCCGGCGAGACAACATTTGCCATCCTAAAGCACAACAACGCTTGCGGCCTTGCATCGCGCCCCACAATCCTTGAGGCTTGGCAGGCAGCCCTTGCAGGCGACCCCGTATCGGCGTTCGGAGGCGTGCTCATAGCAAATGCCGCCATCGACAAAGCCACAGCCGAGGCCATCAACGAGATTTTCTTCGAGGTAATCATCGCCCCCGACTATGATATGGACGCACTCGAGGTTCTGACACAGAAGAAGAACCGCATAATCCTTGTACACAAGACAACCGAGATGCCCGCACAGACTTTCCGCAGCGTGCTCAACGGCGTGCTTGTACAGGAGCGCGACGCTAAGGTCGAGGCACCCGAGGAGCTTAAGACCGTCTCAAAAGCCGAGCCCTCGGCCGAGGAGATTGAGGATATGCTCTTTGCCAATAAGATTGTTAAGCACAGCAAGAGCAACGCAATTGTCCTTGCCAAAGGCAAGCAACTCATTGCAAGCGGCGTGGGACAGACCTCACGCGTCGATTCACTGCGCCACGCAATTGAAAAGGCCGGTACCTTCGGATTCTCGCTTCAGGGTGCCGTGATGGCCAGCGACGCATTCTTCCCCTTCCCCGACTGCGTACAGATTGCTCACGAGGCAGGAGTAACAGCAGTTATTCATCCGGGCGGCTCGATAAGAGACAAAGAGTCGGTTGATTACTGCGACGCAAATGGCGTATCTATGGTAACCACCGGATTCCGCCATTTCAAGCACTAATTCAAGCCATTGGGGTGCACCCGCGAGGGGCCGCCCCGGCTTTTTCGTTAAACAGCAAAAGAGATTTTTAAGAAACTAATGGGTATTTTTTCATTCACACAAGATGTTGCCATTGACCTCGGCACCGCCAATACCATCATCACCTACAACGGCAAGATTGTAGTCGATGAGCCCTCGGTGGTAGCCCTTGACAACAGCACAAAAAAGATGATTGCCGTTGGCGAGCGTGCCAAGCAGATGCACGAAAAGACCAACCCCAACATACAGACCATACGCCCCTTGCGCGACGGAGTGATTGCCGACTTTAACGCCTGCGAGCAGATGATGCGCGGCCTTATCGAGAAGGTAAATATGGGCAGCAAGCTCTTCACCCCCTCGCTCAGAATGGTGATTGGTGTACCCTACGGCTCGACCGAGGTTGAGCTTCGTGCCGTACGCGACTCGGCCGAGCACGCCGGCGGCCGCGACGTCTATCTAATCTACGAGCCTATGGCATCGGCGCTTGGTATCGGCCTCGACGTTACAGCCCCCGAGGGTAATATGGTGGTTGACATAGGCGGTGGCTCCACTGAGATTGCAGTAATTTCGCTTGGAGGCATCGTATCGAACGGCTCGCTGCGCATTGCGGGCGACGACTTTACGGCCGACATTCAAGAGTATATGGGACGTCAGCACAACGTACGCGTCAGCGAGCGTATGGCCGAGCGCATCAAGATACACGTAGGCTCGGCGCTTACCGACCTCGGCGACGATGCACCGCAGGACTACATTGTCCACGGCCCCAACAAAATAACAGCAATGCCTCTTGAGGTTCCCGTATGCTATCAAGAGATTGCACACTGTATCGACAAGTCAATTATTAAGATTGAGAATGCCATCATAAACGCGCTTGAGGCAACACCCCCCGAACTATATGCCGACATTGTACACAACGGAATATTCCTTGCGGGTGGCGGCGCCCTGCTGCGCGGCCTCGACAAGCGCCTCTCGGACAAGATAAATATCCCCTTCCACATTGCCGAGAATCCCCTCTACTGTGTGGCAAAGGGAACAGCGTTGGCCCTGAAAGACCTCAACTACCCCTTCTTGATGAGATAAACATCAAACAACAGCGCAAAGAAAGTGCAGACAATACTCAATTTTTTAGTAAAGCATAATCACTGGTTCCTTCTGCTTCTGCTCGAAGGAATCAGTTTTATGCTTATTATACATTTCAACAACTATCAACGAGCTGCATTTTTCACCGCAACCAACAAGGCCGTAGGCGACATTTACAGCGTAATATCCGACGTTGACAGCTATTTTGGGCTGCGCGCCCGTAACAACGAGCTTAAAGAGCACAACACAAAGCTCCTGAGCCAGATTACCGAGCTGCGCGCCACCCTTGCCGAGCTCAGCAGCCACGAGGCACTCATCGGCGACACGATAGCCCGCAGCCTCGGCTCGGGATATACGTTCCACACGGCCAACGTAGTGAGCAACCCACTAAACTCGGTAAACAATTTCATTGTGCTCGACAAGGGCAGCAAGGATGGCATCGAGCAGGAGATGGGCGTCTTTGGCAGTAAAGGCGTGGTGGGCGTTGTCTATCTTACGTCCGAGAGCTACTCGCTTGTGCTGCCGCTGCTCAATGGCAAGAGCAATACAAGCTGCCGCATATTGGGCGACGAGGGGGCAAGCGTCCCGATGCTGCAATGGGACGGAGGCGACACGCGCCACTCGTACCTTGTTGACCTTCCGCGCTACACAAAATTCGAGACGGGCGACACGGTGGTAACAAGCGGACACTCCGAAATTTTCCCCGCAGGCATCACAGTGGGCACGATAGACGGCGTCGAGAGCACTGCCGATGGAATGTTCTACCGCGCACGGGTGAAGCTATCGACAAATTTTGCGAGCCTCACCTCGGTGTTTATCGTGGGCAACAAGGGACACAAAGAGTTAAAGGAGTTGATGAACAAAATACCCGAATAAATGACAGGAGCTTTTCTGACACGATTGCGTAATTTTATACTGACGGCACTCGCACAGGTACTGATATTCAGCCGCATTCATCTGTTTGGCTACGCAACGGCATATATTTACATAATCTTCATACTGAAGCTGCCGCGACACGCATCGCGCAACGAGATTATGCTATGGGCTTTTGCTATGGGACTGCTGGTGGATATTTTCGGCAGCACCCCGGGCATACACAGTGCCGCAGCCACGCTGCTGGCCTTTCTGCGCCCCTATATTCTCGAAAGTTTCCTGCAGAAGGGTACCCCCGACGACTTTACTCCATCGGCCGCAGCCATCGGCTGGAGTAAATATTTAGTCTATTCATCCGTATCGCTCCTTATTCTGTGCACCACAATCCTGTTAATAGAGCTTTTCACCGTGAACCACCCGCTAATTCTGCTCGTCGGAGTGGGCAGCAGCACACTGCTGAGTATGCTGTTTATCGTTGCAACCGAGTTTTTCAACCGCAAATAAACGGCTATGAAAAATTACGGCAACGAGAAACGTAAATATGTGCTCGGAGGCATTGTAATAACAGTGCTTCTAATCTACATTGCACAGCTGTTCAATCTTCAGATACTAAGCGACGAATATAAGGACAAGGCCGACAGCAACGCATTCTACAAAAAGACTATCTACCCCGCCCGAGGCCTTATGTACGACCGCAAAGGGCGTCTGCTCGTCTATAATCAGCCGGCCTACGATATTACATTTATTCCGCGCGAGATACGAGGCATCGACACGCTCGACCTTTGCAACACATTGGGCATCGGCATCGACGACTTTATCGCCCGAATGAAAAAACTGCGTCGCAGCCGAGGCTATTCGAGCTACACCGAACAGGTGTTTATGAGCCGCCTCTCGGCCGAGGAGTTTGCCCGCTTCCAAGAGAAAATGTACCGCTTCCCCGGCTTTTATGTGCAGAAACGCTCCATACGACAATATACCTACGGAGCGGCCGGAGCACTCTTCGGCGACATTGGCGAGGTGTCGCAAAAGAGAATAGAGAGCGACCCCTACTACACGCGGGGCGATTATATAGGCACACAGGGTCTTGAATCGTCGTACGAGGCTGTGCTGCGCGGCAAGAAAGGCACCGAGATGCTCTTGCGCGACGCCTACGGGCGCATTCAGGGCAACTATCTTGGCGGTGCGCACGACACAATGCCCATCGCGGGAAAAGACCTTAGATTGGGGCTCGACATTGAGCTTCAGGCGCTGGGCGAAGAGCTTATGAAAGACAAAATAGGCAGCATCGTGGCCATAGAGCCCTCGACGGGCGAAATTCTGTGTATGGTGTCGGCGCCAACATACGACCCGCGTCTGCTGGTGGGCCGCTCAAGAGGCGAGAATCACAAGGCCCTCTCGCAGGACAAGCGCAAGCCGCTGATGAACCGCGCCGTGATGGGAACCTATCCTCCCGGCTCGACATTTAAGACCTCGCAGGCGCTCACCTTTTTGCAAGAGGGCATAATAACCCCCGAGACAAATTTCCCCTGTGCCGGAGGCTTCAGACTAAACAAATTCAAGCTCGGATGCCACGCTCACCCCTCGCCGCTGCCTCTGGGCCCCTCAATTGCAACGTCGTGCAACGCCTATTTCTGCTGGGGCCTTGTGCGAATGTTCTCATCGAGCAAATACAGCGGCACCGCCGAGGCGATGAACCGTTGGCGCGACTATATGGTGTCGATGGGATTCGGCTACCGCTTGGGCATCGACCTTCCGGGCGAGGCGCGAGGGATGATTCCAAATGCACAGTACTACGGCAAGCACTACGGAAAATATTGGAACGCCGTAACCGTGATTAGTATCTCCATTGGACAGGGCGAGGTAACGCTCACCCCCCTGCAAATAGCCAACCTTTGCGCCACAATAGCCAACCGAGGCACATTCTACACGCCGCATCTTGTGAGCAGCATCGACGGCGACACAATAGCCTCGCGCTTCAAAGAGCCGCGCACCACAATGGCAGGCCGCGAGGCCTACGAGGCAGTTGTCGATGGTATGCGGCAAGCCGTGCTCAACGGTACCTGTCGCGGTGCGAATATTCCGGGTATTGAGGTATGCGGAAAGACGGGAACGGCACAGAACCGCGGAAAAGACCACTCGGCATTCATTGGCTTTGCGCCAAAGGACGACCCCAAGATTGCCATCGCCGTATATGTCGAGAATGGAGGCTTCGGTGCCGAGTTTGGTGTGCCCATAGGCTCGCTGCTTATGGAAAAGTATCTCAACGACACGCTCAGCACCGCAAGCAGAGAGAGGGCCGAGTATATTAAGAACAGAGTAATCTACTATGGAGAGGGAGAGAGGTAACATATTCCAACAGATTGATTGGCTCACAATAGGGCTCTATCTGATGCTGGCCATAATGGGGTGGCTGGCCATCTGCGGTGCAAGTTACAGCTATATAGATACAAATATTCTTGAGTTTCTAAGCCCCTCGGAGCGCACGGGCAAGCAGGCAATGTGGATGGGAGTGTCGCTGTTTGTGGGTATTATCCTGCTGTGCATCGACAAGAGAATCTACAAGGATTGGTCGTACATTATATATATATTCTTTATGCTCTTGGGAATACTGACCATATTCATAGCAAAGGATATTAAAGGCTCGCACTCGTGGATTTCTATTGGTTCGTTCAGCCTGCAACCGGCCGAGTTTATGAAATTTGCCACCACTTTGGCATTGGCCTGCTTTATAAGCAAGCGGGAGTATAAGATTGATAATAAGGCCGATTTTATAAAGAGCGTGGCGCTGTTTCTGCTGCCGATGCTCATTATCGTATCGCAGCGCGAGACGGGTAGCGCCCTTGTCTATCTGTCGTTCTTCTTTGTGCTGTACCGCGAGGGAATGACGGGCCTTGTGCTGCTGACAGCAATAAGCGCGATTGTATATTTTGTGGTCGGAATAAGGTTCGGCGAGACGAGCCTCGGCTCTTTGGACGTCTCATCGGGACACTATACGGTGCTTGTGCTCATTCAGATTTTTGCCCTCAGTATGCTCAAACTGCGCTGCCGCCACGATAAGACCTTTATGGTGCTGCTGGCGGTGAATGGCGTCGGCACGCTGCTGGCCTATTGGATTGCGGTGTATATTATTGCGTTCAACATTATCATTGTGCAATATGTGCTCATTGCTTTCAGCATTGTTTATATGTTGGTGAGGGCGCGCTTGGCAAAGGAGAATGGCAATCTGTGGGTGGTGCTGTTCATCTGCGGCTCGATGGCCTTTTATGCCTCGTGCGATTATGTTATGCACAATGTGCTGCAAGAGCATCAGAGGGTGCGCATCGAGGTTCTTTTGGGACTGAAAGAAGACCTCTCGGGCGCGGGCTACAATGTGCATCAGTCGAAGATTGCGATAGGCTCAGGAGGTGTGAGCGGCAAAGGCTTCTTGAACGGCACGCAGACTAAGCTGAAATATGTCCCCGAGCAGGATACAGATTTTATCTTCTGCACAATTGGCGAGGAGCAGGGCTTTGCCGGCTCGACCTTTGTGCTTGTGGTATTTGCCACATTCATCCTGCGCCTTATGTGGCTGGCCGAGAGGCAGAATGACCGCTTCGGACGGGTCTATGGCTACTCGCTTGCGTCAATCTTCTTTTTTCACTTTACCATAAATGTGGGAATGGTGCTGGGAATTATGCCTGTGATTGGTATTCCGCTGCCCTTCTTCAGCTACGGCGGTTCGTCGTTCTTGGGCTTTTCGATTCTTTTGTTCAGTTTCCTTAGAATTGATGCCGACCGGGCTGTGAAAGTCTGACGCCGACGTCCAATATTCCGTCAATGGGGGCGTCGTCCATAAGGTGCGTTATTTTTATCTCTATTGTGTCGCTCGGCAGAATATCAATTGTGCCGCAGGGGTGGCTCGTCTGACGCAGAATACCCGACGTACTGCCGTGCGGATGGCCGCTCGCGTCGTAAAGCTCGCACACAAGAGTATCGACCACAGAGCGCCGCAAGATGCGCGAGGCACTCTCGACGCGCAGCACAATCTCTTTATATGGGTAGCTGCTGCCGCTGCGCAGCTCAATATCGACGGCGCAATGCCCCGGCCCCTCCGCAGAGGAGTGATACTGAAAAGTGAGTGTGTCGGTGGGCATCCAGCCGCCCTCGACGCTGCGATACTGATGAAAAAGGTCGCTGCACGCCGCAACCATCAATATTGCGGCGGCAGCGACAAATATTTTTATGATTTTACTCGGCTGCATTATCGTTCTTGGGATTGTTGCCCGGGTGGTTGCCGCCGCGCGCTCTTTTGGGGCGACGCTCGGGGCGGGGCGAGGCTTCGGCCGTCTGACGGCGCTGTCCGTGCTGAGCGTGGTGTCTGTTCTCTTCGGGAGCATCGGTGCTTCGGCCTGCGGGCTTACGGCGCTTTTTCTTGCCTGCGTTGTCGAAGCGGGTGATATTCTCCTGCTCCAAAAGGTCGGACGAGTGCTTCTCCTCGGGGAGTATGCTCGAAAGGGCCTCGGGACGCTCGCCGCGCTTGTTCATCTCGATGATGGCAGCGGCGCGCTTGGCGCTTATCGTTACAAGATTGGCTGCAAGATGCTTGTCGGTCGAGTAGGTGAGCTCGCCGCGCAAAATATCGGCCTTGAAGAAATAGTATGTGCCATCCTTTGTCTCAAGCTCAATGTCGCGCGAGGGCATTCCCTTAGAGGCCTCGACGTAACAGTCAATCTCGTAATTGAGGCAGCATTTGAGCTTGGCACACTGTCCCGCCAGCTTCTGCGGATTAAGGGAAATATCCTGAAAGCGTGCGGCCGACGTTGACACCGACACAAAATTTGTAGTAAAAGTGGCGCAGCACAGCTCGCGTCCGCAGGGGCCTATTCCACCGATGCGTCCCGCCTCTTGACGGGCTCCAATCTGCTTCATCTCGATTTTTATCCTAAAGACATCGGCAAGCACTTTGATGAGCTGCCTAAAATCGACACGATTATCGGCTATATAATAGAAAATGGCCTTTAATCCGTCGCCCTGATACTCGACGTCGCCTATTTTCATATCAAGGTCGAGGTCTTTTGCTATCTGACGCGAGCGTATCATTGTGTCGTGCTCGCGGGCCTTAGCCTCGGCGAATTTCTCCATATCAACGGGCTTGGCCTTGCGGTAGATGCGCTTAAACTCCGACTCGGGGGTGAGGCGGGTCTTTTTCAGCTGCAACAGCACGAGCCTTCCGGTGAGCGAGACGGTTCCAATATCGTGGCCGGGGGTAGCCTCAACGGCCACAATATCGCCTTTTTTCAGTGGGATACCGTTGCTGTTGCGATAGTAGCCCTTGCGCGTATTCTTAAACTGCACCTCGACAATATCGGTATCCTCGTAGTTGCCCGGAATGCCCCACAGCCAATCAAAAGTATTGAGCGGAGCATCCATCTTGCCGCAACCCTCGCAGCAGATGCCCGAACGTCGGTTGCTCTCTTTATATTTACAATCTTCCATAAAATTTATCTATTCTTAATCAAGACAATCATTCTCAACGACATATCAAAAAAGACCATCTTGGCATTTACATTCTGTTCAATGTGCCGCTGTGCCTCGGAGAGTTCTTCCATTATCCCGAAGATATTTTTCTCGTTGACAAAGGGCGAGAATCGCACCGAGAAATTGCGCTCGGCGCTGTTCATCGACAACATTTCGTTGTGTCGGAAATTCATAATGAAATTTTCGCGTATCATACGCTGACAGTAGTCGAGCAGATGTTTCTGACGCTCGCGCCCCAATGCGGCTACCTGCTCGCTCCATTTTTTCATTTCGCGTATGTTGCGGGCGTATGCCACGCGCATCAACTGCATAAAGAATTCGAGGTACTGCTCTTTGTCGCTATCGACGCGCAGATGCTCTTCGGCCTTCTCCCAGCTGCCGCCACTGTGCAGCGCCACGCGTGTGGCATCCTCGCCCGAAAGGCCGTAACGCTGCACGAGCGCCGCTGCGATGCTCGCGGGCTCTATTGCGGGAATATCTATGCGCTGTGTGCGGCTCAAGATTGTGGGGATTATGGCCTCGGGCTCCTCGGAGACGAGGATAAAGAGCGTATCTTTCGGGGGCTCCTCGATTATCTTTAGCAGTTTGTTCGAGCACACCTCGCGCATCTTCTCGGGCAGCCATATAATGACGATTTTCCATCCTCCCTCACGCGACTGCAACGATAGTTTATGCAGAATCTCGCTGCTCTCTCGCTCGTATATCATCGGCTGCTGATTCTCGACCCCCATTTTAGAGAGCCAATCGGCGTACGTCATATAAGGGTTCTTGATGAAGAGCTCGCGCCACGATGCAATATAATCGTCGCTTACGGGGACGCTGTCGGGGCCGCTGCTCTTTTTCTTGAGCACGGGAAAGACAAAGTGCAGGTCGCTGTGAATGAGCTTATTAACTTTAGTACAGGTGGAGCAGGCCGCACAAGCGTCGCCATCGTGGTGCATACGACACAGCAGATAGTGTGCCAATGCCACGGCCAGCGGCAGCTTACCGTTGCCGCGCGGCCCGGCAAGCAACAGAGCGTGCGCCAGACGATTCTCATCGACGAAGCGTCGCAGCTGTGCTTTTATGGCCTCCTGCCCTATAATATCTGCAAATAACATACTACTTTTTGCGCAATTGTGTTAATAAATCTCTTTTGCTATGCGGCACACTGTATCCACGGCATTAAGCGTGTAAAAATGTATGCTGGGAACACCCTTTGCGATGAGCTCGCGACACTGCTGCGTGCACCACTCGCGCCCCACCTCGACGGCGGCGGCATCGTCCCTGCATTTAAGCATTTCGGCCACAAGCGCGTCGGGAAGGTCAACGCGGAAGGTCTTTGGCAACACATTCAGCTGCGAGAGACGGTAGATGGGCTTTATTCCGGGGATTATGGGGACGTTTATGCCCGCCTCGCGCGCACGACGCACAAACTCGAAATATTTTTCATTGTCGAAAAACATCTGCGTAACGGCATACTCGGCACCCTCATCGACCTTCTGCTTGAGCCACTGAATATCGCTGTCGAGGTTGGGGGCCTCCTCGTGCTTCTCGGGGTAGCAGGCCACTCCGTACGAGAAGCGCTCGCCACGCTCTTTCATCGGCGAACCGTCGATAAAATACCCCTCGTTGAAGCGGTTCACCTGTCGCTGAAGGTCGATGGCGTGTGCGTGCCCCTCAAGGCGCGGCCCACCGTTGCTATCATCCTTTACCTTATCGCCTCGGAGCACAAGAATGTCTGTTATCCCCGACAGCTGAAGGTCGATGAGCACATACTCGGTCTCTTCGAGCGAGTATCCGTTGCACAGAATATGCGGAACGACGGGGACTCCGTAACGATGATGAATGGCCGTTGCGACAGCCACCGTGCCGGGACGACGACGTATGCGCGAGCGCTTGAAAAGCCCGTCGCCCATATCAACGTAAATATTCTCGCTGTGATGCGTCGTGATATTTATATATTTCGGGTTAAACTCCATCAGTTTGTCGATGGAGCTGAAAAGCCTCTTTGTACCGGTTCCCTTAACGGGGGGCAGCACCTCGAACGAAAAGGCTGTTTTTTCGGATGAATTTATGCAGTCTATTACTCTCATTTTTATCTTTTTTCGGTGGCGCAGCGATACTCTCGGCCCATCCTCGGGACGAGGGGCAAAATACATACTACTCCACCACATAATCATTAACTTGCGAAAATAGCACTTTTTTTCGGAAAAACAGTGAATCGTGGGCACAAAACATTCGCCGAAAAAGAGAAAAGAGAGCATTTGCACGGTGCCGAGGCCCGCAGAGACGCAAAAAGAGAGGCTGCTTCGGGGCGATTATCGGATAAAATAGCTACTTTTGCGAATATTCTTAAAATTAAGGCCACAAAAAAAGAGGAGGACAATGAATTTTCTCACAGACGTAAAAATAGAAAAGAGCAATTATCAAATAGCACACACCGACGGCATTATGATGCTGGGCTCTTGCTTTGCGCAGAATATGGGCCTTAGACTGCAAGAGTGCAAATTCCGCGTCGAGCTTAACCCTTTTGGCATTTTATATAATCCGCTCTCAATTTGCGAGGCGCTGAATTATATTCTAAAGCCCGAGGCGTTCCTAAGCGACGAGGATATTTTCTTCTATCACAACGAATTGTGGCACAGCGCAATGCACCACGGCGATTTTTCGCGCCGCAGCCGGGATGAGGCCGTCGAGGCCACTGCGAGCCGCCTGCTAACCGCCGCCGAGGCACTCGCCTCGACCGACACGCTCATTCTGACCCTCGGCACCGCCTACGTCTATCGTCGCGCCTCGGATGGGTGCGTGGTGGGCAACTGCCACAAGCTGCCGCAATCCCATTTTACGCGCAGCCTTGCGAGCGTCGAAGAGATTGTATCGCAAATGTCGGCCACCATCGACACACTGCTGCAACGACGCCCGCGGCTGAAGATACTCCTTACCGTAAGCCCCATAAGACATCTGCGCGACGGTGCGCACGACAATCAGCTGAGCAAGGCAACGCTTCTGCTTGCCATCGAGCAGCTGCAAAGGCTCTACCCCCGCAGTACACTCTATTTTCCCTCGTACGAGATAATGCTCGACGAGTTGCGCGACTATCGCTTCTATGCCGAGGATATGATTCACCCATCGACGGTGGCCGCAGATTATATCTGGGAGCGCTTCGGAGCCACATATTTCTCGCCTGCGACAGAGAGGCTCAACGCCGAGCTGCGCGAGATTGCACGCGCCCTTGCCCACCGTCCCATCGACGCCTCGTCGCAGGCGCATCGCACTTTTTTAAGCAAAATAATGTTAAAGATAGAGGCTATTCAGAAAAAATACCCTTATTTTGACTTTGAAAAAGAGATAACACAATGCAATACACAATTGGAGAAATAGCCCATATTCTAAAGGAGCGCCTCATAGGCCCCTCACCCCAGAGCAAGGTAACGCGTCTGCTCACCGACAGCCGCTCGCTCAGTTTCCCCGAGGAGACACTTTTTTTTGCAATAGTAACCCTGCACGGCAACGGCCACAAATATATCCCCGAGCTTTATGCCCGCGGCGTAAGATGCTTCGTGGTGAGCAGCCCCGACAATTTAACCGAGGCCTGCCCCGAAGCCAATTTTATTGTGGTAAAAGACGCCGTCGCGGCGCTTCAGACGCTGGCGGCACGCCACCGCTCGCTCTTCGACATTCCAATTGTGGGCATCACTGGCAGCGACGGAAAGACAATCGTCAAAGAGTGGCTCTACCATCTGACAGCCGGGAAATATATCGTTACACGCTCGCCCCGCAGCTACAATTCGCAGATAGGCGTGCCGCTGTCGGTATGGATGCTGGGCGACGAGAGCACACTGGGAATCTTCGAGGCGGGAATATCGCTTCCCCACGAAATGGAGCGTCTGCAACGAATCATACGCCCCACGATAGGCATTCTCACCAATATAAGCGGTGCGCATCAAGAGAATTTCACGACGATGCAGGAAAAGTGCGCCGACAAACTACTCTTGTTCCGCGACTGCGACGTACTTATTTACAACGGCGACGATGCGATGCTCGCAAACTGCGTCAGCCGCTCGATGCTGGGCACCCGCGACATTGCGTGGTCGCGCAAAGACCCCGAGCGTCCGCTCTTCATACGCTCCATTGAGAAAGAGGCCGACTATACCACAATAAGCTACCGTTACCTATCGTTCGACAACAGCTACCGCATCCCCTTCCTCGACGACGCCTCGATAGAGGACTCCATCAACTGCCTTGCAGCCGCCCTTTATCTGATGATTCCCCCCGAGACCATCGCACAGAGAATGGCACAACTCGAACCCGTCGCAATGCGCCTCGAAGTAAAAGAGGGGCGCTCGGGGTGTATGCTCATCAACGACAGCTACAATTCGGACATTGCCTCGCTCGACATTGCCCTCGACTTTATGGAGCGTCGATGCTGCACACAGCCGCAATTGGGGCGCACGCTCATTCTGGGCGACATTAAACAGACGGGGCTCACCATACGCTCGCTCTATCGCACCGTAGCACAATATATCGAAAAACGCGGCATAGAGAAGCTCATAGGAATAGGAAAAGACATAAGCAGCGAGGCGGCACGATTCGAGAAGCTGAGCATCGAGTGCCACTTTTTCAGCGACACCGAAGCCTTTATGCGCTCGCCTCTACTGCAACAGCTGCACAACGAGGCAGTGCTCATAAAAGGCTCACGCTCGCTCCATTTCGAGCACATAGCCGAAGCCCTCGAAGAGAAAGTACACCAAACAATCCTCGAAATAAACCTCAGCAAGCTGCGCGACAATCTTAACCACTATCGCAACCGACTATCAAGCGGCACAAAGACCGTCTGTATGGTAAAAGCCTCGGCCTACGGAGCAGGCGCGCTTGAGGTGGGACGCACGCTGCAAGAGTGCAACGTCGATTATCTGGCCGTAGCCGTAGCCGACGAGGGAGCACAATTGCGCCGCGAGGGAATAACCACCGGAATAATAGTGATGAACCCCGAGCCCGGCTCGTTCCGCACACTCTTCACCCACAAGCTCGAACCCGAGGTATATAGCTTCAAGATGCTGCGGATGCTCATTCAGGCAGCCGGACGCGAGGGAATAACCGACTACCCCGTACACATAAAAATTGACACGGGGATGCACCGCTTGGGCTTCCTGCCCCACGAGATTCCACAGCTGATTGACGAGCTCAAGCATCAGGATGCGCTCACCCCACGCTCGGTATTTTCGCATTTTGTGGGCAGCGACAGCCCGACGTTCGACAGTTTCACACGCGAGCAGATAGAGCGCTTCATCGAGGCCTCCGAGGCGTTGCAGGCAGCCTTTCCGCACCGCATACTGCGACACATCTGCAACAGCGCCGCCGCCGAGCGCTTCCTCGACGTGCAATTCGATATGGTGCGTCTGGGCATCGGACTATACGGAATATCGCCTATGGGCAACGACGAGACCACCCTCTACCCCGTATCGACACTAAAGACCATAATATTGCAGATACACGACATTCCCGCCGACGAGACTGTGGGATACAGCCGCCGCGGCACGCTGCACCGCCCCTCGCGCATCGCGGCACTGCCCATAGGCTATGCCGACGGACTGAACCGCCGCTTCGGCAACGGCAACGGCCACTGCATAATAGGCGGAAAGGCCGCACCCTACGTCGGCAACATCTGTATGGACGTCTGTATGGTGGATGTTACCGACATTGAGTGCAACGAGGGCGACGAGGTTCAGATTTTCGGGCCGCAGCTGCCCGTTACGCAGCTTGCCGAGTGGATAGGCACAATCCCCTACGAGATACTGACCTCGGTATCTACAAGAATAAAGCGCGTTTATTACAGCGACTAAAAAAACAGAGGCTCGACGTAAACAAAAGCACCCAATCGGCTGTTTAAATACAAAATATGTATTTTAAATAGCTGAAATTGGACACTGCAAAATTTAGAAGAGAACTGCTGGAGGTACAATCGGAGCTTCAAAGATTCGCATATAAGCTGACGGCAGACAAGGAAGAGGCGAATGATTTGTTGCAGGAGACCTCGCTAAAGGCTCTCGACAATATGGATAAGTATATGCCCGATACTAATTTCAAAGGATGGGTATATACAATTATGCGAAATATTTTTATAAATAATTACAGAAAGATTGTTCGCGACCAAGCAATTGTCGATAAGACCGATAATCTGTACCATCTTAATCACACGCAAGAGCTCGACGGGTACATTACCGAGAATAACTACGATACAAAGGAGATTTATCGTGCCGTGAACGCCCTACCCAAAGAGTACAGAATACCCTTTATGATGCACCTTTCAGGATTCAAATATCGCGAGATTGCCGAGCGTCTGGGCCTTCCGCTGGGCACGGTAAAAAGCCGAATTTTCTTTACACGGCAGCATCTGCAAATGCTACTCAAGGATTTTAGATAACCGGGGCGGTACCCCCGATTAAATGGGACAGGGCATAAGCACGCGTCCAAAGAGCGAGAGGTCGCAGAGGCGGCCATCCTTCAGGGCGGCGCGACGCATTGTCCCCTCGTGCTCGAATCCGTTCTTTTGCAGCACCCTCACCGAGGCTGCATTATCCGAAAATACCACAGCGCTTATACGGCGCAAGGCAAGCTCGAAAAAAGCGGCACTGCATATTGAGGCAACGGCCTCGGAGGCAATGCCCCTGCCACAATACTCGGGCAGAAGCATATAACCAATCTCGCCATCGACACAGAAAATATCGGGCCTGCGCTCGACGCTCACACTGCCCACAATCCTGCCATCGACAACAATTGCGCGGAACACCCCCTCGACGCCGTCAATCTGCCGGGCCTTGCTTATCCACGAGAGAGCATCGCTCGGTTCGTAGGGCTGCGGGATACGGTTGCTTAAGTAGCGCCTATCGACACTGTTGCAAAGAGCCACAAGAGCGGGGCTATACTCTATCGTCCATTTTCTGAGCTCAATCTTCATCGTTCTTTATCCTTTATTCGGGCCGCGAATATAGCCCTATTTTCCCAATAAAATATAAAATATGAGACACAAACTGCTATTCGCAACATAAAATAGGTGAGTTTCGGATTTTTATGACTATCTTCGCATCTTGGATGCGAAACAAAAAAATATAAATCCTTATGGAAAATAAATTGATGATATATAACACGCTCACTCGCAAGAAGGAGCTTTTCGAGCCGCTCAACGCGCCCAACGTAGGCCTGTATGTGTGCGGCCCCACAGTATATGGCGACGCTCATTTGGGACACGCTCGCCCCGCAATAACCTTTGACGTGCTTTTCCGTTACCTTCAGACATTGGGTTACAAGGTACGTTACGTGCGTAATATCACCGACGTCGGCCACCTTGAGCACGACGCCGACGAGGGTGAGGATAAGATAGCAAAGAAAGCCCGCCTCGAACAGCTCGAACCAATGGAGGTTGTGCAGCACTACACACTGCGCTACCACAAAGCAATGGAGGCGCTGAACGTGCTTCCGCCCAGCATCGAGCCGCACGCCTCGGGACACATTATCGAGCAGATTCAGCTTGTAAAAGAGATTCTCGACAACGGCTTTGCCTACGAGAGCGAGGGCTCGGTCTATTTCGACGTTGCAAAGTACGACAAGGCCCATAATTACGGCATACTCTCGGGACGCAACCTCGACGACGTGCTTAACACCACCCGCGAGCTTGACGGACAGAACGAGAAGCGCAACCCCGCCGACTTTGCACTGTGGAAATGCGCACAGCCCGAGCACATTATGCGTTGGCCCTCGCCGTGGAGCGACGGATTCCCCGGCTGGCACTGCGAGTGCACGGCAATGGGCCGCAAATATTTAGGCGAGCAGTTCGACATTCACGGCGGAGGAATGGACCTTATCTTCCCCCACCACGAGTGCGAGATTGCGCAGGGCGTGGCTGCAATGGGACACCCCGTGGTAAAATATTGGATGCACAATAATATGATTACCATCAACGGGCAGAAGATGGGAAAATCGTACAATAACTTTATCAATCTGAGCGAGTTTTTCACAGGCTCGCACCCGCTGCTCGAACAGCCCTACTCGCCAATGACCATACGTTTCTTTATTCTTCAGGCTCACTACCGCAGCACTGTCGATTTTGGAAACGAGGCGCTTCAGGCTGCCGAGAAGGGATTGCAGCGCCTTATGGACGCTTGGAACACCCTCGGCTCGATAGTGGCAGGGGACGAGACGAGCGTCGATGTTGCCTCGCTGCGCAGCCGCTGCCACGATGCTATGAACGACGATATGAACACGGCGCAGGTAATCTCGCATCTGTTCGATGCGTCGCGCGCAATCAATCAGATAGCCGACAAAAAGGCCACAATAAGCGCCGCCGACCTCTCGGAGCTGAAAGAGACCTTCCGTCTGTTTGCGTTCGACATTTTGGGCCTCAAAGAGGAGCTCGGCTCGAACAGCGGGCGCGAGAAGGCCTTTGGAAAGGTTGTCGATATGCTGCTCGAACAGCGTCAGGCGGCAAAGGCTGCAAAAGATTGGGCCACAAGCGATAAGATTCGCAACGAGCTTCAGGCTTTGGGCTTCGAGATTAAGGACGGAAAAGATGGCGCTACTTGGAAATTAAAGGGATGAGAAAGATTGCATCGGCCTTTATGCTCGCCACTCTGCTACTTGCAGGCTGCGGAGGCGGAGCGGCAAAAGAGACCACGACAAAGGAGAGCCACGAGACAAGCGTGGCCGTGCCTACATTCAACGGCGACAGCGCTTATAGCTTCGTCGATGCGCAGGTGGCATTCGGGCCGCGTGTGCCGGGTAGCGAGGCTCACCGTGCCTGTGCTCTATGGTTAGAGGATAAACTGCGCGGCTACGGCGCCGACGTAATTGTGCAGAATATGGAGCTTACTGCCTACACGGGCGAGCGTCTGGATGCGCGCAACATTATTGCACAATTCCAGCCGCAGAATAAAAAGCGCGTGATGCTGTGCGCCCATTGGGACAGCCGTCCGTGGGCCGACGCCGACCCCGACCCCGCCAACCACCGCAAGCCCATCTTGGGCGCAAATGACGGCGGCAGCGGCGTGGGAGTGCTCATAGAGGTTGCGCGTCAGCTGTCGATGCAACCCACTGAGATTGGCATCGACATTATCCTGTTCGACGCCGAGGACTACGGCACACACGCCTCCGAGGAGGCAACGACAGAAAATTCGTGGGCCTTAGGCTCGCAATATTGGTCGCGTCTGCCCCACAAGCAGCAGTATAATGCACGCTACGGCATTCTGCTCGACATTGTCGGAGCGCCCAACTCAAAATTCTACCGCGAGAGAATATCCGAGGAGTTTGCAGCCTCTATCATCGACAAGGTGTGGAACAGAGCCGCCTCATTGGGCTACGGCGATACATTCATCAACCAAAAGGGCGGATACGTTACCGACGACCACCTTTATGTGAACCACTTTCTGCACATCCCCTGCATCGACATAATCAACCACGACCCCGACAGCGAGAATGGATTCGGCCCCTATTGGCACACACTAAAGGATAATATGGAGTGGATTTCTTCAGAGACGCTTGCAAAGGTCGGGCAGACAGTGCTTGAAGTAATTTATAACGAGAAATAACGATGAACAGCATAAAAGAGAAACAAGAGGAGATTATCGAGGAGTTCGGCGCATTCGACGATTGGATGGACCGCTACCAGCTTCTCATAGACCTCGGCAGCGAGCAGCCGCCGCTTGACGAGAGATATAAGACCGACAGCAATCTTATCGAGGGTTGTCAGAGCCGCGTATGGTTACAGGCCGACCTTATCGACGGTAAGGTATTTTTCGAGGCCGAGAGCGACGCGCTGATAGTAAAAGGCATCGTATCGCTGCTGGTAAAGGTATATTCGGGACACACCCCGCAAGAGATTCTCGACAACGAGCCCTACTTTGTCGAGGCGATAGGACTGCGCGAGCATCTCTCGCCCACACGCAGCAACGGCCTTGTGGCAATGATTAAACAAATGAGGCTCTATGCCCTCGCCTTTAAAGCCAAAATGCAATGAGAAAGGTAACTTATATGACAAAGGGCACCTGCTCGCAGGTGATTGAGGTAACGGGACACGACGGCCGCATTGTCAGCGTACAATTCTACGGTGGCTGCCACGGTAATTTACAGGGGGTGAGCCGCTTGGTCGAGGGAATGCGATACGAGGAGGTCATTGAGCGCCTCGACGGAATAAGCTGCAACGGAAAGCCCACCTCTTGTCCCGACCAATTGTGCCGCGCAATAGAGCAGCTGATGGTCGAGGAGTAAACTACAAATACTCCATTCTAAGCGTTACACAATTATCCTCGACGATGAGCGCAGCCTCGGCACCCTCGACGATGGGGAAATTTTCGGAACAGTGTCCCACGGGAAAATCGTAGCAGACGGGAATATTGCAGTCGGCCATAAGAGCGCGGATAATATCATAATGGCTGCCGCCAAAAGCGGCGGCCTCTTTTGTGGCCTCGAACCGCCCCACGACAAGCGCCGCAAGGCCCGACAGCACACCCGAGAGCTTAAGACTATAGAGCATACGCTCGATGCGATAGAGCGGCTCGTTAATATCCTCGATAAAGAGTATTGCAGCCTCGGCAAAAATATCGTAGCGCGTGCGCATAAGAGCGTGTAGCACCGACAGATTGCCGCCCACGATGCGTCCGCGGGCAGTGCCCTTAATATTATAAGGATGAGCCTCTATTGTATATTCCACACTACGGCCAAAGAGAATACTGCGCAAATATTGTGTAGCCTCATCGGTGGGACAATAGTTCAGATGGCGGCACTGAGGCGCGTGCAAAGACATTACCCCCTTTGCAAGGCAGGCGGCGTGCAGCACCGAGCAGTCGCTCATCCCTATAATCCATTTTGGTTTTTCGGCAATGGCGGCGGCAACAGCATCGACAATGTGCACGCAACCGTATCCGCCGTAACTGCATAAGATGGCCTTAACGCTGTCGTTGCCGATGAGCGCGAGAAAATCCTCGGTGCGCTCCCCGACTGTGCCTGCATAATAACCACAACGCGTCAGGGCGTGCGGAGCTATAATGACATTAAGCCCCCAACTGCGCAGAGTATCGGCCGCACCACTGACAATGGCAGCATCGCCGACGGCACCCGCGGGCGAGGCAATGGCAACCGTGTCGCCCTGTTTCAAAAATTGCGGCCTTATCATAATGGGTAAGAGGCTCACTCGCAGCTGTGCCCCGTCTTTACAATCTTATAGAGCTTATCGGCGGGACGCACCTTATCGGGCACTTTAAACGAAACATACACCCCTTTGGGGACAACATCCACCGCGCCTAAATCGACGCGAGCCTCTTCGAGCTCGACGTACATTGCGCCGGTCGTCGGGCCTGTGATAAGCAGTTTATCGCCCACTCTGAGCTCGCCCGCCTCGGTGTAAAACTCGCCCACTCCCAATTTCGAGAAATATTTTATCCCCCGTCCAATATATACTTTCCGTTCGGTGGCCTGCGAGCCGTAAATATTGCTCCACTCGCCCAATTTCTGCCCCAAATAGTAGCCGTCCCAGAATCCGCGGTTAAAGACCGTTGCAAGACGCTTGTCCCACGCCTCGCACTTTTCGCGGCAGAATGTGCCGTCGAGGCAGGCCTCAAGCGCCTCTTTGTAGCACGATACCACGGTGCCCACATATTCGGGACCGCGGGCGCGACCCTCTATCTTGAACACGCGCACACCGGCCTTAATCATCCTATCCATAAAGGCGATGGTCTTAAGGTCTTTGGGCGACATAATATATTTATTGTCAACCTCAAGCTCAATATCACTCTCGCGGTCTTTTACAATGTATCCGCGGCGACACACCTGCATACACTCGCCCCTGTTGGCGCTGCGTCCCAGCTGATGCAACGACAGATAACATTTGCCCGAGATTGCCATACACAGCGCTCCGTGGCAGAACATTTCGATGCGTATGAGCTCGCCCTTCGGGCCGCGAATATCCTCCTCGACAATCACGCGGTAAATATCCTCGACCTGCTGCATATTAAGCTCTCGGGCAAGCACGACAACGTCGGCGAAGCGGGCATAGAATTTAAGAGCCTCGCTGTTGCTGATATTGAGCTGTGTCGATAGATGCACCTCGACGCCAATGCTGTTGCAATATTGCAGCACGGCAACATCGGCCGCAATAACCGCCGAAATTCCCGACTCTTTAGCAGCATCCACAATGCGACGCATCATCACAAGGTCGTCCTCGTAGATGATGGTATTTACCGTAAGATAGCTCTTTACGCCATTCTCGTCGCAAATATGCGCAATCTCGCGCAGGTCGCTAATGGTAAAGGCGCTTGCCGAGTGCGAGCGCATATTAAGCCTCTCGATGCCAAAATATATAGAATTTGCACCGGCCTGAATTGCGGCCATAAGGCTCTCGCGCGAGCCCACCGGCGCCATAATCTCAAAATCTTCTCTTGCAACCATCGTAATTTGTTATTTGCTGCGAATTTAGTAAATTTGCAGCAGATAAGCGCTATTGATGCGCATCAAAATGAATAAACAATGAAGATTGCAGACATTGAATTTGGGAAATACCCTATCTTTTTGGCCCCGATGGAGGATGTTACCGACGAGGCCTTCCGCCTACTGTGCAAACGATTCGGCGCCGATATGGTATATACCGAGTTTGTTTCGAGCGACGCGCTCATACGCGACGTCAACAGCACCCTGCGCAAGCTAAATATCTATGAGCAGGAGCGTCCCGTGGCCATACAGATATACGGCAACGAGGTTGAGCCGATGGTCGAGGCAGCCAAGCGCGTCGAGGCTGTCCGCCCCGATATTCTCGACATAAATTTCGGCTGTCCCGTAAAAAAAGTGGCTCGTAAGGGGTGCGGAGCGGGAATGTTACAGAATATCCCCAAACTGCTCGAAATTACACGCGCCGTGGTGGATGCCGTAAAAGTGCCCGTAACCGTAAAGACCCGCTTGGGGTGGGACGAGAATAGCAAATGTATTGTCGAGCTTGCCGAGGCCCTTCAGGATTGCGGCATAAAGGCCCTCACCGTGCACGGACGCACACGCGCCCAGATGTACACGGGCGACGCCGATTGGACACTCATAGGCAAGATAAAAGAGAACCCCCGTATGCACATTCCCATAATAGGCAACGGCGACGTAAAGAGCCCCGAGCGCGCCAAAGAGTGCTTCGAGCGCTACGGAGTGGACGCAGTGATGATTGGTCGTGCCAGCTTCGGGCAGCCGTGGATTTTCCGCGACGTAAAGCACTATCTTCACGAGGGGTGCGCCGCCGAGCCTTTCTCCTTTAAAGAGTGTATGGATATATTGCGCACACAGGTACGCGAGAGCGTCGAGTGGCTGGGCGAGCGTCCCGGAATACTGCACGTACGCCGACATCTTGCCGCAACCCCCCTGCTGAAGGGGCTCGCCGATTTTCGTCCCCTGCGCATCGAGATGCTGCGCGCCGAGAAGCTCGATGCCCTACTCGAAATACTCACCCGCATCGAGGAGCGCTACGCTCAATAAGCGCTTTTTATCGCCGTCCTCTTTGTTTTTTAATTTTTTTTATGTTAATTCGCAGAAGTAACCCTAAAAAGCATCAGCATTATGATACCCGCAGAATTTGACGAGATACGTCCGTACGTGCCCGAGGAGCTTCCCGCAGTTTACGAAGAGTTAATAGCCGACCCCGAGTTTCAGGCAGCAATGGGGTACGTGTTCAAGCAGATACCCTTTGAGCAGGTTGCCGCACTTATGCGCGCCAGCAAGACCAATTTCGATTTTCAGAAAGCACTTGTCTATCCCTTCCTGCAAGGACTTCTTGCGAAATTCAGCAAAGGTATCAGCCTTACGTTCGACAATAAAGAGAGTATGCGTAATGCACTGTGCCTCTCGAACCACCGCGATATTATCCTCGACTCGGCCTTTTTGTGCCTGCTGATGGTCGAGCACATCGACAACACCGTCGAGATTGCCATCGGCGACAATCTGCTCATACGTCCGTGGATTAAAAAGTTAGTGCGCGTGAACCGCAGCTTCATCGTGCAACGCTCGGCCTCGCTGCGCGAGATGCTGGCCTCGTCGAAGCGCCTCTCGTCGTACATACACCACACAATTGTCGAGCGCCGGCAACCCGTATGGATTGCACAGCGCGAGGGACGCGCCAAAGACTCGAACGACGCCACACAAGAGGGCCTTTTGAAGATGCTCTCGATGTATGCAGGCGGCAGCGACATTTTCGACGCGCTGAAGGTACTAAATATTGCCCCCACCACAATATCGTACGAGTTTGACCCCTGCGACTACCTCAAGGCCAAAGAATTTCAGCAGAAGCGCGACAACCCCGAGCACAAAAAATCGCCTATGGACGACCTTATAAATATGCAGACGGGGCTATTCGGCTACAAGGGCGCAATACACTATCACATTGCCGACGTAATAAACGACAAGATAGACGCCCTCGACCGCACAATGCCCAAGAACGAGCGCACGGGCGCCGTTGCACGAATCATCGACAACACAATACACCGTAACTACCGTCTGTGGCCCGTAAACTACTACTTCTACGAGCTTCTCACAGGCGACACACAGTATGCCGACCGTTACACAGCAGCCGACAAAGAGCAGCTCGATGGCTATCTTGCCGCACAGATTGCAAAGGTTGACCTTGAGAACAAGGACGAGGCTTTCCTGCGCACCAAGATTCTGGAAATGTATGCCAACCCACTAAAAAATTACATAAAAGCACACGCCACCGAACAATAATACCGTCCCAAGCATTTATATATGGCAGAGGCCCCCAACCGCCTCGCACAACATATAGATGTTAGACGGTCTTAAAGGATGATGATTTTGTGGCGTTTGACAAACAAAGACCGTATAGGCTGTGTTCCCAATGGGAACACAGCCTATAAAATTATAATAGCGTTCGAGAAAAAATAGGCTCAGAGCAAAAAGGTGTGGTAGAAATAACTTTATTTATCACCTTCACTTCAAATACTTATGCGGCTATTCTCTCTTTCACAATAAAAAAATCAGCTACATTTTACCGTAACTGCTTGATTTTCAATTGGTGCCACCAAAAACCCTTGAACCATAGCTTTAATGCGCAATGTTTCAATTACTTATGATTTTGCAACTGCTCAAAAAAGGCCATTTCCATAATTGTATCACTCGATTTTTTCACAATTTTGCATCGAAATAGAGGGGTGATTTTGGGCAGTTTTTTAGGGGTATTTTTGAGCGTTTTTTACTCCTCCTGCTCGTAGTAGTACGAGTAATCAATGCCCTTCATAAAGGTTTCACGGTCGTTGATTTTATCGGTCAAAGCAGACTGCAAAAGTCGCTTGATATCCGACGAGTCGGCGACGCTTTTTTGCATCGCATTTAAGTAGTCGTTCTTGTCAATTTTGCTCCAATCAACGCATTTTTGCAACTGCTTTTTGAAAATCAAATCGAGCCAGATACGAGTCGCACGACCATTACCCTCACGGAACGGATGAGCGATGTTCATCTCGACATATTTGTCGGCAATCTCCTCAAAAGTCGTTTCGGGCATCTGCCCGATGGTTGCGAGTGTCTGCGGAAGGAATTGCGCCATTGCAAACTGAAAACCGCCCTTTGCGATATTCACAGTGCGAATCTGTCCGGCAAAATCGTACAAACCACCAAACAGGTAGGCGTGGATCTGCTGCAAGCCTTTTATCGTGCCGACCTCGATATTGTC